>JBDSUT010000239.1:0-13343 GCA_039927595.1 Terrimesophilobacter sp. | reverse complement strand
ATACTCAGCGAATATATACCCAGTAGTTCTTTAATGAAGGGTCAGCAATGTCGGTTCGTCTAAGCCTCCTCGCCATCCTCGATCAAGGCCCGTGTTACGGCTACCAATTGCGCAGCGAGTTCGACCGCCGCACCGGATCGACCTGGCCGCTCAACGTTGGCCAGATCTACAACACCCTCGACAGACTCGAGCGCGACGGCCTCGTCGAGAAGATCGTGTTGAGCGACGGTGCGGATGCCCCAGCAGACCCAAGCTCCGGCCAGATCTACTACCGCATCACCGGTACCGGCAGCGCTGAGGTCGCCGGATGGCTCGGCTCCCCCGTGGAGCGCTTCGCCGCGACGCGCGACGAACTGGCGATCAAGCTGGCGATCGCGGTGACGCTGCCCGGCGTTGACATCACGCAGGTCATCCAGGTGCAGCGCACGGCCACACTGCGCACACTTCAAGAGTTGACGAAGACGAAGAATGCATCGGGCGACCCCGAATCCTCCGAAGCACTGGCATGGTTGCTCGTAGTCGACTCGATGATCTTTCAGGCGGAGGCTGAAGTGCGCTGGCTTGACCACGCAGAGGATCGCCTGAGGCGGGCAGCCAAGGCTGGACTGACCGCTGCCCTACCCATCAGCACCGAGACTCCCAAGCGCGGCCGTCCGGCAAAAACAAGGAACTAGACTCCGCTACTTCGCGTCTGCGTAACTGTCCACGACGGCGACGGTGAGTGGGAACTCGACCGGGATCTCGCCGAAGAGCAATCGGCCCGCCTCAGTCGCTGCCGCTTGGATGGCGGCAACCACGGCATCCGACATCACCGCTGGTGAGTGCACGACAATCTCATCGTGAAGGAAAAACACCAAGTGTGGAGCATCCAGAAGCTTGGCGTTGCCCCCGACCTCGCGCAGGCTGCCGCGCAGAGTCGCCATCCAGCACAGCGCCCACTCGGCGGCGGAGCCCTGCACCACGAAGTTGCGGGTGAACCTTCCCCACGAGCGCGCCTGGCTACGGGCGCGGCTCGCATCGGCCTCTGTCGAAGCATCGCCATATGCGGCGGCCTGCAAGTCGCCCCAGCTGCCGCCCGGGCGCGGCGAACTGCGGCCAAGGCGTGTCGTGACAATATCGCCGCGCTCCCCCGCCCTCGCAGCGCTCTCAACCAGACCAATCGCGCGCGGGAATGCTTTGGTGAGCGCAGGCATGAGCCGGCCGCTCTCCCCTGTTGTCGCGCCGTACATCGCCCCGAGCATGGCGACCTTCGCCTTGTCGCGGGTCGCGACAGCACCGCTCGCTACAATCGCGGCATACATGTCTTTCGCCTGGCCGGCCTCTGCCATAGCCCGGTCACCTGAGAGCGCGGCGAGGATGCGCGGCTCAAGTTGGGAGGCATCCGCCACGACGAGCTTCCAGCCCGGGTCGGCCACAACCGCACCACGCACTTGCTTGGGCAACTGCAGTGCACCGCCTCCGCCCTTGCTGGCCCAGCGTCCGGTCACGACGCCGCCGACAACGTAGTCTGGCCGGAATCTGCCATCGTGCACGTTCGCGTCGAGCCAGTGCCAGCCGTTGGCGCTCAAAAGTCGCGAAAGCTTCTTGTATTCGAGCAACGGCTCAATCACCGGGTGCGTTAGCTTCTTCAGCTCCCACGACCGAGTCGACGTGACCATCAGGCCGGCACGCTGAAGTGCCTTGATGAGCTCGGTCGGGGAATCCGGATTGAGGTCAGGGGCATCCAGTGCGTTCCGAACGAGCGCCATCACCGCTTCCAGTTTTGCCGGGCGGTCCCACAGCTTGGGGCGCGGCCCCAAGAGTGACTCCAAAAGTTGCTCATGAAGCTCCGCACGCCATGGCAGACCCGCGAACTGCATTTCAGCGGCCACGAGAGCACCTGCGGACTCCGCCGCGAGCAGCAACCCAATTCGGTTCGGATCTGTGGAAGCCGCAACTGTCGCGCGCTGCAGCAGAAACTCCGCCAGGGGGTCGAGAGCTGCCGTGACGACCTCTGGCTCAAGCTCAAACAGGCCACCGCAATCTTTCGGTGCAACCTCCGCGAGTTCGGGAGCGGAGCCATCCCACGCATTTGTGTCGGCTCTGGCGAGCTTAGAACCGGCCGTCAGCTCAGAGTTGCGCAAGATCGCGTGCGACAAACGGAGATCGACACAGCGCTCGACCCGCACACCGGATTTGAGCAGTCGCGGGTACCAGGTCGTTGTGTCGTCCCACACCCACCGCGGCCGCTCGCGTTCGCGCACCGCCACCTCTGCCACGAGTTCACTCCACGAGCACTGCAGCGGCTCTCCCGCCACCTCTGCCAGCGCCGTCAACGTCGTCATCGTCACCACATCAGCGGCCAAAGAGAGAACATGGAACACGGGTCAAGTCTGCCCTGTGACGCCGACACACGACTACCGTTTCTCGCGTCGACCGTCACCGCGATGCCCATCTAGGGGATGCGCAGCAGCAAGGCCCTGTTGGGAGGAGAATGGATTACATGATCACGATGTATGGCGCCGACTGGTGCAGCGACTGCGTTCGCTCTAAGAAACTTCTCGACAAGATGGAGGTCGACTATGACTACGTTGACCTCATCGCCGAACCCGCTGGCGCGGATCGCGCATTAGCGATCAGCGGTCGCACCAGCATCCCGGTCATCGCCTTCTCCGATGGCACACACTTTGTGGAGCCGAGCGATGCGGAGCTGCGCGCCAAGATCGAATCACTCAGCGCGCAGGCGTAACTGCGCCGTTTGCGCAGCAGCGCGGTTGGCGCGGCAGTGCTGACCATGCAGCTGCGCGAATTTAGTGCAGCAGCGTGCCGTCTTTAGTGAGAACGTTCTTCTCGCCAGCCTCAATCGCCACAGTGAAGCGATTCTGCTTCGGAGGCATCGGGCAGTTGAAAGCGTACGAAAAACCACACGGCGGAAGCACCGCGCGGTTGAAGTCGAGCGTCACCTTGCCAGATGCCTCCGGCGCCACGAACAAGAACCGTCCGACACTGTAGGTGTCAACACCGCTGGTCGTATCCGAGAATACGATCTGCAGCGCACGCCCCGAGCTGATCGCCGCCAGCGCGTAGTCGACCCCGTCTTTCGTGAAGGAGATCTCGCCGGGCACCTTCACCTCCCGGGTCTCACCCTCGTCTTTGCTGTGCTCAAACGGAAGCGTGGCATCCGGCAGCTCGGTGAACTGCGCCTCGACGACCCACTCCGGGGTGTAGGGGTAAGCATCGATGTTGCCGAAGTTCTGGATGCCCTCAGAGTTCGCATCCCATACCCGCAGCGCGTAATTGCCCGTGTGCCCCGCGATGACGAACCCTTGAACCGTGTCACTGAAAATAATCACCGCTGGTTCCGCGGCATCCTTACCAGCAACCACAATCTCGCCATCGACGAGCTCGCCGTTAACCCGGATGTCGTCCGCAGCAACCGCTGTGAGCTTCAGCCCTGACTCCCCCGCTGGTAGCGGTGCCCACGTACCCGGAACGCCCCACACCGTCTGCTCGGAGTCGATCCACTGCGTGTTAACAAGTGCGAGGTTGCCGAACGGCTGCACAACAGCTTTGTTGCGGCGATCACGAAATGTTGCAAGTTCCTGCTCTGGCGTTGTGGCGGGGGAAGCGGCGTCAGTCATAGGTTCCATCCTTGTCGAGATCACTGACAGTAACCGTCAGACACACGTGAATGTTCCCGTTTGTCATGTTTGTGCCCGCTCGCCATGGATCAATCCTGACAAAGCGGAACAATTGCGCCAGAGCAATTGCGCAGGCACAATCGCGACCGGGTTGGACCGCGAGGCCACTTTTGGGTAAAGAAAAAGCCGGCCCCGCGGCGAATGAACGCAGCGCGAGACCGGCTTAATCTATTGACTACATCGGGCGGATGTTCTCCGCCTGGGGGCCCTTGGGTCCCTGAGCCAGGTCGAATTCGACCTTCTGGTTCTCGTCGAGCGACTTGTAGCCGCTACCGGTGATGGCCGAGTAGTGGGCGAACACGTCGGGACTTCCGTCCTCAGGGGCGATGAATCCAAAGCCCTTTTCCGCGTTGAACCACTTAACGGTGCCTACTGCCATTTTCTTTTTCTCCTTCAGGAGTCCTGCTCGGTGACCTCGACTTTCGAGGCCACTCGCTGCGGTGTTCATCGTCCGCTCCCGAAAGGTCCAAATCACCATCTCTGGTGTCTGGCAATCAAGATGTGCGAGGTACTGCAACTGCAATAGAGACAGTAGTGCACTTCGATGCATAGATACAGTGAATGCACAAGGTCGGTTCGAATTGTTATTTTAGCTTTATTGCCTGCAAACACGATCAATCGTCTTTGATTGTTACGCCAGCCTTGACATCCCCGATCGAAAAAATCTCGCTTTCAGCCGACACTCTGTTTCGGTGGGTAGGATCGACCGGTCGCAGCAGACGGATTCATGTACCCACATGAGAAAAGGCTCCTGCTTTGGCACCGGGCCTCGCCGAGATTCTGCAATTGCGAGAATTCAGGAAGGTAGGTGAGTTGGCATGGAGTCGAACGGTGAACAGACCGTGGCTGCGCGCTGGATCGCCGAAAGCGACGACGTTGTTGTTGGCACCGTGGATCGCACCTCACGAGGCATGTATCGCGCCACGAACATTAACGGGCGAAAAATTGGCACCTATCGCACCCTCTCCGAAGCGCGAGAACAGCTTGCTCAAAAACTTGACTCAACGAGAATCCAGCGGATGAATCAATCCCGTGTTCTTCAGATTATCGGGCTCGCTTTCCTGGTCGCGACGGCTGCCGTGGCTGTTGTTGGCGTTGTCTTCCTACTCAAACACTAGCCACTCCGCCGAAACACGCAGTGCACACTAGTTGGCGAGAAAACTCGCCGTCACACCGCCGACTCCCACCACCGCGATAAGCCATAAAAACACGAGTACTCCGGTGACCAACGCAAGTCTTACGTGACGAGCCTCACCGACCTCGGCTTGCACTTTACGGAACATGGCGAGTGCTTCCGCAGACGGAGCGTGTGGATCACCGAGGAAGACCCAATCGGGGTGAGTCGCCACAGCGCCATGCAGAGCCTGCAGCTCTTGGTCCGAGAGCGCTTTCGGCAACTCCTTGAGCCAGGTGCGAATGCCGCGCAGCGTCATGACGGCTACTCGGCGAGGTGGTTTAGCCACCGTCACACTTCGGGGGTCGACGACGATAAGGCAGGGTGTGACGTCAACCCGCCATCCGACAGAATCGGACAGCTGCTGGGTGAGCCTGACCGCGCTGAATTCTGCATCACGAAAATGTGGCATCCGCTCACCATCGGCCAAGAGAATCCCGCCATCGATCCACAGCGCGTTGCCGGGCTGGTGACGCACCACCATGGAGAAAATACCAGGCGGACCAACGACTATGTGATCAATCCCATTGCCTTCCGCTGTCTGGCACGTTCGCAGTATCCAGTCGGGGCCAAGCTGCGCAAGCACGTCGTAGGCCGCGACGTCTGCGCGTGCACTGCGGTAATCCTTGCGAAGAAGTTTGGGAACCGGTGTGCGCCCTAATATCCGATCAAGAAAACTTCGATGATGCACCACGCGCTGTGCCTCGATAAAGTGGGAAACACTCGTCGGGATAACGGTGGCAACGCGAGGAGATTCTGTCTCTGGTGCGTCGCTCATCACCACCAGACCCCTCCGTTTTCCCGCGTGTTTCTGCTCACCGTCCACGTGGAGGTGTCATTGTCGACGCTACAGACTGGGACAACCGCTGGAGACCCCCAATTCGGATGTGGCCACTCCGGGGGGAACGTTTTCTTCACCTCTTTTTCGTGGGAAAAGCTTGCAGATTCAGACAAACAGGCGCACTCTGGAGTAAGTACAACTCGTCGCCCGGAAGAGCCGCACCAAGTGCCGCACCGGGCGATGAGTCTGTGAGCACAACCGCAGGACGTCTGCCGGAACAAGTCCACTACGATTTCTTTGTTCCCGCCACCGCAGGCTGTCCACCCCCGAAAGGTGCCACGTGCTGAAGATTGACTACACCGCGCTGACCGAACCGGTCACTCCCCTGGACGTTAAAGTCTTCAGAAAGAAAACGTCTCCTCTCACCCCTCCCCTCCCGTTGGGAACTGCCATCGCGTTCGTCGTCATCGTCGTCATGGTGGGGGGCGTCTTTTTTTCGATTCCGATGTTCCTCATTAGGTCGACACCAGAGAACCCCACAACGTCTCTCCTCCCGTTCGTCGTGTTGACGATGGGGGCGGTTGCCGCTGTCGTATATTTCACCCCTCCACACACTTCTTCGATGTCGGAAATATCAGATATATGACTGGTTCTGGAAAGAGCAGGCAAGAGCATAAGTGGGCCTACATTGCATTGAAGCTCAATCGGATGGTTCCGAACATGATTCTCGATGCAAAATCGAACAATTTTTTGTGGACGAATCTCCCACAAAACTTCTCTCGAAACCAGGTGCTTTCGCTGGAGGGTGACTTTGACAAACACTTCACTCTCTATTGCCCGAAAGAGTATGAACACGACGCTCTGTACGTTTTCACGCCAGATCTCATGACCCGATTAATTGACCATGCAGCGGGATACGACGTCGAACTCGTCGACGATTAGATGTTTCTTTACACTTCAGGACCGCTGAATATCGGCAATGATGCCGCCCTGCGCCAGGTATTCGACCTCGTCGACGCAGTCGGAACGAAGACACTCAGCCAAACAGAACGTTACGCCGACGCCAACGTGGTCGAACACGACATCCCTCCAGCATCGAGGACTCCCTTGCCAACACGAATGAGTGTGAACGCCGTCGCATCTCCCGGCCGGCGCCTCAAGAGAGCGGTTCCGATCGGAGCAATTGTGGTGCCAACCGTTGTCATTCTGGTCGTGATCGTCAATTTGGGGTCGCGATTCTTCGAGTCACTTTTCGGCGGCTGAGTATTACGCGTGACCAAGTGCTTCGACTGCACCCTTTAACTCGGCAAAAACGAGTCGTTGTGTTGGCCTTGTCATCGCCACATACAGCGCAGCCGCACCACGTTCGGATTCGGCAATGATCGCGGCAGGGTCGATGATCACGACGGAATCAAATTCGAGCCCCTTCGCCTCCTGCGCACTCAAGACCGTGAGGTCGCACGCGAGGCTCTCAGCACCAAACCCAACACGATCACCGAATGTTGAGACAAGGTCATCGTGCACCGCCTTCAGTCGAGCTGTCGGCGCGATGACGGCGACCGTTCCCTCGACCTCGAACGCGAGTCTGACCGCGGCTTCGGAATCGATAACTGTCACAATGGGCCACGCACTCTCGCGCACTGAGACGGAGCGCGTCACAGGAAGACCGTGATCGATTGCCATCGCTTCTGCTGCCGATGCGATTTGAGCCGGAGTGCGGTAGTTGACGGTCAGCTCCTCGCGACGCCAAAGGTCTCCTTCCTCACGGTACCCAATTAGTGGGGCGAGTGCATGCTGCCACGTCTCCGCAGCAGATGATGCAGCGGCTTGCGCGATGTCACCAACGATCGTGAACGACCGCGAGGGTGATTTTCGCAGCAGAACACGCCACTGCATGGGTGAGAGCTCCTGCGCTTCATCCACAACGATGTGCCCGTAGGCCCAGGAGCGGTCTGCCGCAGCGCGGTCTGCCGTCGTGCCAGCGTCCGCATAATCTGCGAAACCTGCGGCGAGCCTTTGTGCGTTCACGATCCCGCCAACACCCATGTTTTCGATGGCCTGTTCAGCATTCTCGATATCCCGTTTTCGCTGAAGCTTTTCCTCCCGAAGTTGCGCAGCATTCTCAATCTCTACGTTGCCGAGGAGCTCGGCTGCCTCATCCAGGAGCGGGATATCAGAAACAGTGAAGTCCGCGGAGCGCTCCCGGTACAACATTGCTCGCTCGGCATCACTCCAGTCGGGAGTGAGGGACTCGAGCCACTGGGTGCGCGCATAGAGATCGCGCAGGAGCTTCTGTGGGGTCAACGGAAGCCAAGCGGTATTCAAGGCAACTCTCGCGTCTTCTGAGCTACGCACATCTTCGCGCAACATCGCCTCGTCGGAATCATCGACCGAGTTTCCTTGCTCGCGCAACTGAGCAATCAAGGTTCGAGTGATCGAGGAAATCGCGTTTTTCGCAAAGACAATTCGTGCCTTGTTGTAGGTCTTTCCGCTTTCTTTCGCCCGCTGGATTGCCCTCGCAACGACATCCGGTTCAAGAATCACAATCTCACCGTTGATATCGAGAGGCTGTGGCTGCTCGGGAACCCGCATGCGTGATTCCACGGCGCGCGCAATCAGCGACGCCATTGCCGTCGCGCCCTTCAACCGTGCGACGCTGGGGGAATCCTCCTGCGTTGCCTCAACGCCGGGGTAAAGCTGACCGACGCTAGCGAGCACCACACCCGACTCACCCAATGAGGGCAACACGGCTTCGATGTATCGCAAAAATGAACGGGATGGGCCGACGATCAGCACGCCGCTTGACCTCAGCCGCTCACGATGCGAGTAGAGCAGAAATGCTGCGCGGTGCAGGGCCACTGCAGTCTTACCCGTTCCCGGACCGCCCTGCACGACAAGAACGCCACCCAGCTCTGAACGGATGATGCGATCCTGCTACGCCTGAATAGTCGCGACGATGTCAGACATTCGGCCGGTGCGTTGAGCACTCAACGCTGCCAGCAGAGCGCCCTCCCCCTGAAGGTCGAACGTGTCATCGTCAAGAAGCTCGGAGTCAAAAACCTCGTCTTCGATGCGCACAAGATTTCGGCCCTGTGAAATGAGGTGGCGGCGGGCTTTAGCCCCCATCGGAGTCTTTGCCGTGGCTTGATAGAACGCGCTAGCTTGCGGCACTCTCCAATCGAGCAGTATCGGCATGCGATCGATATCCCGCAATCCGATCCTGCCGATGTATCGGTGCAGGAGTTCGCCTGTCTCATCGTCGACAGACAGCCGACCAAACGCTAAACGCTCACCGACTTCCCTGAGCTGGAGGATGCGATCTTCATAGAGCCTCGCGAAGCTGTCTCGTTCGGTGCGTGCCTGGTGGCCGCCCAATCCACCTTGGGAGCGAATGCTCGAAAGCTGCTCTTCTGTTTCACGCTTGAGCTCATCAAGCCGCTGGTATAGGGAGCCGACATAGCTGCGTTCGCGATCAAGTTCGCTCGTTGACACCCAGGCTCACACCCCTCATTTCGGACATGCAAGTCTATCGCCCCCGCGAGGCACGTTTGACTCAGCGTGGACCGTTTGACTCAGCGCGGCTGAAGGAGACGAACAACATCAGTGCTCTTTATCGTCTTGCCCTTGCTGTTCGCGAAGAATCGCCAACGCCCTGGACACGCGCTCAGAAAGACCCGCGACTTTACGCGGAGCTTTGCGCTCCAGATCTTCCAACATGATGATGGCTTCAGCCCGCTGTTTATGGTGGACAGCGTGAATGGCAAGGTTCCGCGCCAGCGCTGTGCGAGCACCCGCGATCGCGAGCCACGTGCTCACGGCAACTGGCACGAGGCACAAGACAACTTGCCAGGCGGCGAACTCCCCTACCGCCGCAAGCCAGATCGCGACAATGATCGCCATTCCTGCGACTGCAACAGGAATTGCTCGAACCCAGCGCCCCACGATGACGCGTCTCCGCACATCGTTCTCTCGCGCGTCGATCGTGTCAAGCCACGAGCGATAGTCGGCCAGCCGGCCCTTGGTGAGCCGGGCACCCGACTGTGCGCGTAGTTCATTTCGAAACACCTGATATCCGGTACCTGGCCGACGCAACGCGCGTGCAGCCAACAAAGCGGTACTCGCACCGACGGCGAAGAGGAGCACGAGCACCAGTGCACCCCACAACAGTTCGCCCTGATCCAAAAACAACCTTGCGGCAAAGTCGACGCCCAGGGTGACAATGATCAACATGCTGGCACACACCGCGATTGTCCACACGAGTACCCGATCACGGTCTCGCGTGCCTGCAGCCCTGCCTGCTCGCTTCACCTTGTTTCCGGTGATGACGTCGATGAGTTGAAGGAGAAACGCAAATGCCCAGCTCGCCACCGCGATCGCCAGGATCGTGGTGAGAGTATCCGTGTGCATGTGCACTCCTTGCGTAGTTGCCTAAAGCTGGGGAAACGAAATCTGTGTGGATCTAAAAAACTTTTCCAGGGTTCAGTATCCCGCGTGGATCGAAAACTTTCTTAATGTCACGCTGAATTTCAAGCTGTTCGTAGCCCAACTCGTCCTCAATCCACCGTCTTTTGAGAATACCGACTCCGTGCTCACCCGTGAGTGTTCCACCGAGAGCGAGCGCCTTCGAAAATAGTTCGCCTGCCGCTTCCCACACTGTTTCAGGAATTGCATCGCCGTCAACCACGAAGTTCGGGTGAAGGTTTCCGTCGCCCGCATGGGCCACCGTAGGGATGATGATGGCGAATTTTCGCTCTATTTCTGCAATGGCCGCGAACATTTCCGGCATTCGACTGCGGGGAACCGAAACATCTTCGATCAGCACCGTTCCGCGCGCGGCGAGCGCTGGGTGAAAGGCTCTTCGAATCGCTAAGAGGCGGTCACCCTCTGCGCTGTCGTGCGACAGCTGAGGGTTTCCGCCCGCGATTCGGATGATATCTGCAATCTCTGACGCTTCCCGCTGGCTGTCTGCGCCATCCGTTTGCACAAGCAAGAACGCACCGCCGAGTTCGCGGAGCCGCAGCCCCAGGTGTTCATCAATCACGCCCAGCGAAGCCGCATCCATCAGTTCTAGGACGGCCGGTGTCATTCCCGCCGAGGTGATCGCTATCGAAGCATTCACGGCACTTTCAACGTCGGCGAAGTATGAACCAACGGTGACGGTGATGCCTTGAGGAAGAGGGCGCAGTCGCACTGTCGCCTGCACGATGACGCCGAGAGTTCCCTCCGATCCAATCATGAGTGCTGTAAGGTCAAGCCCCGTCACCCCTTTGATGCTGTTGTGGCCGAGTTTGAGTATTCGCCCGTCAGCGAGCACAACGGTGAGTCCCACGACAGCTTCTCTCGTCACCCCGTACTTGGCGCACAGCAGGCCACCGGCGTTCGTCGCGATATTTCCGCCGATCGTCGAAATCGCCCTGCTCGCCGGGTCTGGCGCAAACCACAATCCGTGTTCCTTCAGAGATTCGTTAAAGTCGCCGTTGATCAGCCCTGGCTCAACGACGGCACGTTGATCAGTGACGGAGAGTTCGCGCACGCGGTTCATCGCCAGCATCGAGAGCACTATCTCCCCCGCGCAGGCTGTCGCCGCACCGGCAAGCCCTGTGCCAGCGCCCCGCGTAACGACGGGCGTGTGGAACTCGTTCGCAATCCGCAGAGTTTTCTGAACATCCTCAATCGATCGCGCAGTTACGAGGGCTAACGGCGTCGAGTCCGACACATAGCCGGACTTGTCGGAGCGCATCGCCTCAAGTTGCACAGGCTCGGTTGATACCGCGTCACCCAGCGCGTCGATGAGAGCAGTGAGAACGGACGCGGTCACTTCTCCTCCGACTCCCTTGGAAATGACGTCGTGTGTTCCGAGAGCATCGCGTCGATGCGATCGCGAGTTGGGATCGATGGCACCGCGCCGTGCACCTGCACGGAGAGAGCCGCTGCGACGGTAGCAAATTCGGCGGCGGCAGTAACGGGTCGTCCTTCTGCGATGGCCGCGGCAAAAGCACCGCAATAGGTATCGCCAGCACCCGTGGTATCGACTGCCTCAACGTTGAATGCGGGAACATGTGCCACAAGGTGCCCGTCTTCATAGAGCGCCGAACCTTCTGCACCGAGAGTAACGACGAGGTACTTCACCTTGGTAGAGAGGCGGAGGGATGCCTCCTCAAGGTCGTCCGAACCACCCACAATGCACGCTTCGTGCTCGTTAACCATGAGGTAGTCGAGGTTTGCGATGAGGTCGTCGGAGAGGCTGTGCGCGGGGGCAGCGTTGAGGATGACGACGGTGCCCGCATCGCGCGCAACGCGCGCAGCTTCGACCACGACAGAGAGCGGCAACTCCAACTGCATGAGAACCACGGCAGAAGATGCCACGACTTCGCGCTCCGCCTGCGTCAAGTCGGTCACCGTTGCATTCGCGCCAGAGGCGACAATGATGGTATTTTCTGCGCTGTCGGCGAGCACGATAAACGCGTGTCCGGAGTCTTCCGGAACACGACGCACGCAGTCAGAGTTGATTCCCGCGTCCGTCATGGTGTCGAAGAGAGCATTGCCGCTCTCGTCCCGCCCCAGCGCACCGATGAAGCTCGTGCGACTTCCCGCTCTGGCGGCGGCCACCGCCTGATTGAGCCCCTTTCCTCCCGCGTATCGTGCCAGCGAAGTTGCCAGCAGTGTTTCGCCCGGGGAGGGAATGCGGGACGTGCTGAAAACAACATCCATGTTCGCGCTGCCAACGACAACGATCTCCGTGCCTTCGAGGGTGCTCATATGCCCAGCGTATCTTCGTACGTGGTCCATGCGAGAGTGGTGAAGTGCCGCACACTCGACTCACCACAACAACGCCGTTCGACGGGCGCGGACTCATGAAGTATTTTGCTGGCCATGCGGTTCCCGGTATCGAGTCCGGCGATGAGGAGCACTATCGTCGTAACCTTCGGGAATCGGATGGCTCTTTGTCTAAACTTGAGGTGATTCTGGACGGCATCGACGGCATCTTGGCGTCCAGAAACGGCAGCACACTGAGTCCGAGCCAAATGCGTGACGTGAGAAAGCTGTTCGACCTTAACGCAGACTCTGTCGCCATCGATGCTCACCTCTCCAGCGACCCGGTGCTCGCCGAAGTCGTCGCTGCGAACCCCGGCATCAGATTGCCGGGATCACTGGATGCACACGAGCAGTTATTGCGCACCATGATCGGGCAGCAGATATCTGTCCCCGCTGCGCGCACCACCATCGCCCGCCTCGCTCGCGAATTGGATGGCACTGGCCTCTTCCCCACAGCTAAACAGTTTGCCGAGAATGGTCTCGACGTCTTGCGAGGCCCGGCGGCACGTATCGCAGCGGTGCACGGTGTTGCCGTCGCGCTTTGTTCAGGGACTCTCGCGCTCCCACCCGATCTGGACCAACCAAAACTAACTAACGACTTGGTCGCAATGCCAGGGGTCGGTCCGTGGACTGCGGGCTACGTGGCCATGCGGGTACTCGGCGCACCGGATGTGCTGCTCTCGAGCGACCTCGTTCTCTTAAAAGGCGCCGCAAAGCTTGGCCTGCCCGCGACACCTCGCGGGATCGCTGACTATGCTCGGCGGTGGGCTCCCTATCGCAGCTACGCCGGGTTGCACTTATGGCGAGTGGCGCAACAGCCTTGACTCACAAAATACGGTGGTCTCTCACAGAATCAGCCAGTAGCGTTGAAACATGCGATTGAAACTTCTCT
>JBDSUT010000238.1:0-3566 GCA_039927595.1 Terrimesophilobacter sp. | reverse complement strand
TGGGGGCAGCGATCGGCGCGATAGCGCTCTTCGCGTTCTATTTCTTGCTTGTGCTTGCCTATCCGCGGGGAATGGGAATGGGAGACGTCAAGCTTGCGGGTCTTCTGGGCCTGTTCCTAGGGTTTATTGGTTGGGAGGCGATCGTCGTCGGTGCCTTTGCCGCTTTCGTCTTCGGGGGCATCTACTCACTGGTTCTCCTGGCCTTGCGCAAGGCATCCAGTAAGACTGCGGTGCCGTTCGGTCCTTGGATGCTTCTGGGCGCCTGGCTCGGAATCCTGTTCGGACGTGACATCATGGGCACGTATCTCGGCCTATTCGGAATCAGTTAGGGGATGTGATGGCCAGCACTCAAATCGTTGGGGTCGATATCGGCTTTGACACCGTTCGAGCGGTGGAGGTCACGGGCGTAGGCACGAACAAGCCTTCGGTCACCCGGTTCTTCTCACTGGCGCTGCCAGAGGGTGCAGTGAAGAACGGTGAGGTTCTTGAAATCAACACGGTAGCTGCGGTGTTGCGACAACTGTGGTCCACGGCGAAGTTCAGTTCCAAAGATGTCGTCCTGGGTATTGGGAACGCGAAGGTGCTCGTCCGTGACCTCACCGTGCCGAAGCTAAGCCAGTCGGAGATCCGTGAATCTCTGCCGACACACGTCCAGGAGATGCTGCCGGTGCCGGTAGGTGAGGCGCTTCTTGACTTCTATCCGATCTCGGAATCATCGACGGAGTCTGGTCCGGTCGTCAACGGATTGCTGGTTGCCGCCATCAAGGATGCAGTGCTCGCTAACGTCAAAGCGGTGCAACTCGCTGGGCTCACACCGGTCGGCGTCGATCTCATTCCGTTCGCGTTGATGCGCCTGACATCCACTGCGCGGATGGTGGGCAACGTGGCACACATTGATATCGGAGCCCGCACGACAAACGTGATCGTCACCACGGGTGGTGTGCCTCAGTTCGTGCGCATTCTCGCGAACGGGGGTCAAGATGTCACCAACGCGATTGAGGATCGCTTGAGCATTTCCCGCGCGGAGGCGGAGAACCTCAAGCGATCGGTGGGGTACAGTGGAGCGCACGCAACGGCGGAGCAGGCGGAGCTGGTCTCGATCGTCAGGGAAGTCACCGGTGTTCTGTTGAGCAGTTTGAGAAACACTCTCGGCTATTTTGCGAACACTCGACAGAATGAGCCCTACTCGGGCATTGTGCTTTCCGGTGGGGGAGCCCAGTTATTCGGTTTTGCCGACGCACTCTCTGAAATGACGCGAATTCCGGTCGTTCTGGGGGATACATTCGGAAGTATCAATGTGGCGAAGGATGCGGCGAGAGGCACACAGAGTCAACTTGGGCTTAATGTTGCGCTGGGATTGGCGCTGGGAGGTGCCGCAGCATGAGTAAGTGGAGTGGCAAAGTTGGTGGGAACCTCGTAATTGGTGGCCCACCCCGGGCCGACCTTCTCCCACCCGAAGTGGGATTAGCGGCAAAAAGTCGAGTTATGCGTCGGAACGCCGCCGCTCTCATTATTCTCACGGTACTGGCGGTGATCGCAGTGTACGGCGGCGTCACGTTCCTTGCTCTTGGCGCACAAAGCCAATTGGATGCTGCCACTAATCGAACTCAGCAACTCTTGGCCGAACAGGGTAAATACTCTGAGGTCAAGCAAGTCACCTCGATGCTGAAGGCAGCAGAGGCCGCTCGCATGGTTGGTACATCGACGGAAATTGACTGGGAAGCATATTTGACGGCGATTCAGAACAGCCTCCCAGCGGGAACCTTGGTGACTAACGTCGTAGCGGAGACAGCGACGCCGATCACCGCGTTTGCTCCTCCTTCGGCACCGCTCCAGGGTGACCGAATCGGAGAGCTCAAATTTACTGCGACGAGTAGCTCGTTGCCGGACGTGGAGCAATGGCTGGATGCGCTCGCGAAACTGGACGGTTACGTTGACGCTTCGCCTGGTTCCGTCACCCTCAACGCTGACGCGATGTCTTACGAGGTCACCATCACCATGCACGTCAACAAAGATGCGCTTCTGCTGCGCTTTGACCCGGTGGCGAAGGATGCCCGTGATAAGGCGAAGTCCGATAAAGAAGCGGCTCAAACCGACACCAGTACTGACGAGGGGTAGTGACCGTGAACAACAAATTCTGGATCCTCATCGCAAGCGTCGTCGGGGTCGCCGTACTCGCTCTGGGGTGGTTCCTCGGAATATCACCAAAGATCGACGAAATTAACGCGGCCGATGAGCAGCGCGCTACGGTCGAAGCTCAGAACAAGGTGCATGAGTCTAAGCTCGCTGCGCTCAAGAAGGAGTTCCTTCAGTTGGATTCGCTTAAGGCGGAACTAGCGGATGCGCAGGAATCGTTGCCACCCGGTGTCGAGCTCTCCACATTCCTTGGTGAGTTGCACGGCTTGGAGAGCTCCAGCGGGGTTGTGCTGACAACCTTTAGTGCGGGAGACGGGGAAAATTACATCCCCGCCCCGGGAACGGACACGCTGAGCCCACTTGTCACGGCGAATAACTTCATCGCGATCCCCATCAGTCTGACTGTCGAAGGTACTCGGCCGCAGGTCATCGCGTTCATGAACGACTTGCAGTACGGAAAGCGACTGTTCTTGGTGATCAAGCTTTCGCTTTCGCAGAGCACCGTTGTGGTGAGCGCGGATCAGGAACCTGCAGATCCCGCAGAGCGATATGAGGGCAGTATCTCAGGATTTGTTTATGTTCTTGTTGATCCGTCGATGCCGCCTCCGTCACCTACCCCGACAGGGGAACCTACTGCGAGCCCGTCACCGTAATATCGGACTCTTGCACCACGTGTGGGGGAGGTGTAATGTGATCCTCGCACCTGAGTTTTGCCTCACCCGAATTAGGCAACTCTGACCCCCGACAGTGTGCACCCGAGAAGGTGATGACCCGACACCCCCATACGGCCGGCTCCCGGCCGCATCGCTAGGCTTCGATCTCCACGACATGCCCCCAACTTGAATGTCTTCTGAACGGCATTCACCTATTTGTCGTTGAGCCTGCTGCGAGAAGCAAACGATGAAAACACCCGAAAGCGTAATTGCTTGTTGTCATTTAAAGGAGTTCCCCCATGAAATTCAAAAAGTTACTGGCGGTCTGTACGACCCTAATGCTGGCCTTGGGGCTGGCGGGAGCAGGTGCCTTTTCTGCCTCGGCTGCTCCTGAACCCAAAGTCGTTGTCTGCAAATACGTTCAAACGCCTGGTGCGAGTGAACAATTGGACCACATCATTATTCCGAACGCCAACTCGCTGAGTTGGTTCAATGGAACTTTCCCCGCTTACTTCTCCGATGCGCAGGGAAGGTCTGTTGCCATTAGAGCGGCAGCAGATGGAGAGCAGGCTACGGACGTTTCGCTATCCGAATGCCCAGCCCCAACTCCGCCACCTGAGGATGCGTCAGCGTCGGCGACACCGACCGCCGCCACGTGTGAGGCGCCGGGTACTGTTTCGTTCTCGTTGATGAATGCGACGTGGGAGAATCTCACTGATCTCACTGATGGGTCGCGTACGGCTATCGCCGATGGTGGTCATGCGTTCTCGGGTGGTG
>JBDSUT010000237.1:0-7455 GCA_039927595.1 Terrimesophilobacter sp. | reverse complement strand
TGGAATCGAATCGCGAAACAAACGGCAGAGATCTACCGTTCACTCACCTCATGATGCTCACCCCGACCCGTCACCCGGTGGCCTAGGCTTGAGGATATGGCCAGCGTTCTTCAGTTCGATGATGTCTCCGTAATTCGCGGTGGCAACACGATTCTGGACTCCGTCACGTGGAATGTGGATAGTGCAGACCGCTGGGTCATCCTGGGCCCCAACGGCGCAGGCAAAACCACCCTGCTTCAGGTGGCTGCGGCCCTCATGCATCCCTCGAGCGGCATGGCGACTGTGCTGGATGAGACCCTAGGCGACGTCGATGTTTTCGAATTGAGAACGCGCATCGGGTTTGCCTCGTCTGTCATGGCAAGGAAGGTCCCCGCGAGGGAGACCGTGCTCAACGTGGTTCTTACCGCTTCCTATTCGGTGACCGGACGCTGGAACGAGACCTACGATGACGTGGATGAACGTCGTGCTCGGCGTGTACTCGCGGAGTGGAAACTAGATCATCTCGCGGATCGGCGCTTCGGCGACCTGAGCGACGGCGAGCAGAAGCGCGTTCAGATCGCTCGGGCCGTCATGACAGACCCAGAATTGATGTTGCTCGACGAGCCAGCCGCGAGCCTGGACCTCGGTTCACGGGAAGAACTGATCCGGCTCCTTAGTGGATACGCGCAGGCAGAAGGTGCCCCTGGCATCGTGATGGTCACGCATCACGTTGAGGAGATTCCACCCGGGTTTGAACACGCCATGCTTATTCGCAAGGGCAAAATAGTGGCAGCGGGGGCCATCGACGAGATCTTGACGCCGGTAAATCTTGCAGAGACATTCGGAATTCCCTTAGAGATCGAACACCGGGACGGCAGGTACTCTGCTCGATCTCTGATAAAGTAGACAGTCGGCCACCGAGTCCGTCTCAGCGCCGAAAAGCTTTATTCCACGCTCACTCTCGTTCAGGAACACCAAGGAAACCCCATGAAGTCTGACATTCACCCCGTGTACGCGCCCGTCGTCTTCCGTGACCTCGCCTCGGGAGCGACCTTCCTGACGCGTTCTACCGTGAGCAGCGACAAGACGATCGAATGGGAAGACGGAACCACATACCCCGTCATTGACGTCGAAATCTCCTCGGAGTCGCACCCTTTCTACACCGGAAAGCAGCGCATTCTCGACAGTGCAGGTCGCGTGGAGAAGTTCAACACGCGCTACAAGGGCTTCGGCAGCTAATTCTGCTTCCCGTGGTGCTGAGCGGCTGCTAGCGCTCAGGCCAACCTGACGTTTCTTCAAAATTCGGGTTGTGTGTGCGACGCATGTAGTCTGCGAAGCTCGCGGACTGCTCCGCACTCCACCCGATCTGTGACTCGTGAAGTTCTTGCGCAGAAATGCTGAGCTGGTCGACATACTTTGCCGCTAACGCCTGCGCAACCAGGCCAGCGGCCAAAGCATCCGCGCCAGCATCATGCGCGTCACGCAGGTCAACTCCATAAAAAGCGGATGCGGCCTCGAGAGTTCGCTTACCTCGTCGGTACTTGTCGATAGCTTTGTCAATGACGAGCGGGTCGATGACGGGGCTCGGGTTGGTGAGCGGCTCAATCCCATGCCGCACAGCCTCGTGCTTCAAGAGTGTCAAGTCGTATGGGGCGTTGTAGACGACCAAGGGAATACCCCGCGCTAAGACCTCTCGCACCGCAGCAACTATTTCTGCGACAACGTGGGCCGCTGGGCGCCCATCACGCTGGGCAACGTCCGTGGTAATGCCGTGAACGTTGCTCGCTTGCTCGGGAATGTCGATGCCGGGATCAGCCAGCCAATCAGTACGTTCCACCGTTTCCCCGGTCGGCCCAATGACGCTCACATTGGCTGAAACAATGCGACTCGTGGTCACGTCGACACCGGTCGTTTCGAGATCAAACACTCCGAGCGTGTGGAACCAGGGCAGGGTTTCGCTATTCTCCGTCACGCCAACAGACTACGGCCAGCCTGTGTCATCGGCGTCACGGCCCACCGTCACCCTTGACTGAGTTGTGCTGTGATTCACCTAAACTGGAGCCGATGACTGTTGACTCTCCCTACGCCCCCGCTCTCGCCAAGATTCCTGTCGTACAGAACGAACTCTCTGTGCTCGGTAGCACCACGCGCTACTGGGTGTACGGCGACCCTGACGCGAAGCACACCATCGTTATTACGCACGGCTACCGAGGCGAACACCACGGGCTCGAACCCGTCATCGCCCAGCTTCCGAATTATCGGTTCATCAGCCCCGACCTCCCTGGGTTCGGTGAGTCGACTCCGATGACCGAGGTCGCACACGATATTGACGGATTTGCGGCATGGCTTGACGCTTTTGTCACGGCGGTGGGTGTGCGAGGAACAGCCCTCATCCTGGGGCACTCGTTCGGAACGATCGTGACGTCTGCAGCAGTCGCCGCCGGGTTGCCGACTCCCGCGCTCATCCTCATTAACCCCATCGCAATTTCCGGCTTGAAGGGCCCTAGGCCGTTTGCCACAGGCCTCACCGTGTTCTACTACCGGGCGGCAGCCAGGCTTCCCAAACGGCTGGGTTACGCGCTGCTGCGCAGTTGGATAGTCGTGCAGTTTATGAGCGTCAGCCTGGTTAAGACGAAAAATAGGTCTTTGCGCCAGTGGATACACAACGAACACCACACCTTCTTCAGTCGATTTTATGATCGTGACACAGTGGTGGCAGCCTTTGATGCCTCGGTGAGCACAGACGTGAGCGCCTTCACAAACCGCATTACGGTGCCCACTCTTCTCGTTGCAGCCGAGCTGGATGACATCACACCGGTGTCGGCACAGTACGATCTCCAACGCGCACTCCCTGATGCCCGTTTGCGGGTACTTGGGGGAGTGGGGCACCTCATTCATTACGAAGCTCCGGTAGAAGCGGCAGAAGCTATCGCCGACTTCATCGAAGCCTTGCCAGCATCATGAAGTTCATTTTTGACTGTCGCTATACCCGCATTGGCCGGCATGACGGTATCAGCCGCTACACGGCGGGAGTCGTGGAGGCGTTCAGCCGACTGCATCCGGTCACCATGCTCATCAACGATGAACGACAACTCGACATGCTGCCTGAGCTGCCGTGGATTATGGGGACAGACCCCACCAGCATTCGGGAGCCGTGGATTGCTCGCATCGTCAATCGTGAGAAGCCAGATGTCGTGTTCAGCCCGATGCAAACAATGGGCTCTGGAGGTCGCAACTACAAGCTGATCCTCACGCTGCACGATCTGATTTATTACAACAACCCGACGCCGCCTCGCGACCTAGGGTGGCTCATCCGGTTGTTCTGGCGTCTTTATCATCTTGCGTACTGGCCACAGCGCATGGTGCTTAATCGCGCCGATGCGATCGTGACGGGCACAGAGGCTGCAAAAGCACAGATACTTGAGCACCGGCTCACTCATCGTCCCATCACCGTGGTGAGCAGTGCTGTCGAACCAGCTGCATTCGCGCGCTCAGGGGGGCGAGAAAAGACGCTTGTCTACATGGGCTCTTTCATGCCATATAAAAACGTAGAGGCGGTGGCCACAGCTCTTCACGAGCTCCCCGGCTATCGACTGCAGCTTCTCAGCAAGATCAGTGAGAAGGCGAAGCAGCGCTATGCCGCACTTGCCCCCGAGGGATCCATAGAATTCTTCAACGGGGTTACGGATGACGAATACCATCAAGCTTTAGCCAAGGCGACGGCGCTGATTAGCGCTTCGTTCGAGGAGGGTTTCGGAATCCCGGTGATCGAGTCCTTAGCGATGGGCACTCCCGTGGTGTGCAGCGACATTCCGGTATTTCGTGAAGTAGCGGGGCCAGGGGCCGTCTTCTTTGACCCACGGAGCCCTTCCGACATTGCGGCCAAGGTTCGCTCCTTGGAATCTGATGATCTCTGGCAGCAGCTTTCGGCGGCCGCTCCCGGTCACGCCGCGAACTACACCTGGGACAACTCGGCGAGGCGATTGTTGATACTCGCGCAATCGCTTGTCAACTAACGAAAACCACTTCTCCGCGCGAGAGCTCGATGAGGGCGTCCGGGCTGATCGGGAACACCGCCGTGGCAGTTCCAGCAGCGGCCCATAATTCGTCGTACCCCAACAACTGTGGATCAATGACGGTTCTCAGCTGGGAACTGTGCCCGAAGGGTGGAACTCCGCCAATCGAGAACCCGGTTGCCTCTTTCACACGCTTGGCGTCTGACTTCGTGATGACAGCACCAAGTTCTTCACCGAGTTTGTGAGTATCGACGCGATTTGGTCCAGAAACGAGCACGAGCAGCGGTTCATCATCGGCGAGGAAGACAAGACTCTTCACAATCGCGCCCACATCACAGCCCACCGCGATGGCAGCTTCTGCTGCGGTGTGTGTGCTGTTCTCCATGACGCTCACGTCGGCGGTGAAACCCATAGCCGCCGCGGCTTCGCGAAATCGCTCGACAGCCTCGTTCATGACTGCACCTCCCTTTCTTCACGATCTTCTAAGAGGTTCTGTTCGCCAAAGTCTTCTTCGCCCTGCACAACAGAATCCAGTTCGATGGGATCATCAAATTCGATCAGTTCCAAGGAATTACCGATTCGCCGAAAACTGTGGATGGAGCCATTGGTGATCGGAATTCCGCGTTCTACCGGCGCTTTGACCGAAAGAAGGACGGTGCGGATGACGGCACCATGTGTGGTAACAATAACTCGACGATCAGAGCCGGTGGCAGCGATCTCGAGCAATGCAGGCATCACTCGTGCTGCCACGTTCTCTCGTGACTCGCGCCCAGGCACCGCTGTTGAGCCTGGATAACGCTCGGCAATCTCGCGCCCCGTGAGACCCTCCGCTACTCCGTAATGGCGCTCGGCCAGTGACGAAATCAGTTCTGGATTGGCGAGGCCTAGAGTCGCCCCAATGATGGTGGCCGTTTCGAATGCGCGCGAAAGTGGGCTCGAATAGATGGCATCCCACTGACGCCGAGCAAGAAGCGCTGCGGTGCGTGCCGCTTGTGCGCGCCCGGTGTCGTTGAGGGGAATATCAGAACTGCCCTGAATGCGGTGCGCTCGATTCCAATCGGTCTCACCATGACGCACTAGGTAGAGATAACTCACTGCTCCACCCTTCGCCTCTGCGCTCGCTCGTCACAGCCGTTGTGCGAGTTGGCCAAGGATCTGTGACGTTCCACCTTCTAGCCTAACGGTGGCTCGAGCATCGCCCTTGGTGGCTCCTCGATTGACAATCACCACTGGCAGTCCTTGCCGGATGGCTCGGTCTAACAGTCGTATTCCCGAGTTGACCGTGAGTGACGAACCCGCGACGAGAAATGCCTCCGCCTCGCGCACGACGTTGAATGCGGCGTGGAATCGTTGGCGGGGAACAAACTCTCCAAAGAAGACCACCGCGGGCTTCAGCATGCCCCCGCAATTCGAGCACTCCGGAACCCTGAAGTCGAGGTAATTGTCGGTCTCCACGTCACCGTCAGGCCTCAACACGACAGGAGTCTCGCGCGTGAACCGCGGGCCGGTTTCCTCGAGGCCTTGGGCGATTGCCTCGCGAGAAAAGTGCTGCGAACATCGCAAACACACCACCGCGTTAGTCGTGCCGTGAAGTTCTATGACGCGGCGGGAGCCGGCTCCACGATGAAGGCCATCGACGTTTTGGGTAATGATGCCATTCACGATGCCAGCACGCTCGAGCCTTTCCAGCGCACGGTGTCCCTCATTCGGTTCTGCTGCGGCAAAACGGCGCCAGCCGACGTGACTCCCAGCCCAGTACCTCCGCCGATTCTCCTCGCTCTCCAAGAACTGAGCGAAAGACATGGGAGTCGCGGGTATTTTTCCTTCACTGCGGTAGTCGGGGATTCCCGAATCCGTGCTCACCCCGGCACCAGTAAGTACCGCGATTCGCCTCCCACGCAACACGTGAAGTGCGTCGTCAATCGTGTCCACGATGAATGCAACACCCCGTACCTCGGATATGTTTCCCTTTGTGCCTACTGTTATCCGCGTCAACGATCCGAACGATCCTGCCCTGCACGATTACCGCGATCTCACGGACGTCGCACTGCGGCGAGTGAGAGAACCCGCCGAGGGTTTGTATCTTGCAGAATCGTCAAAGGTCATTGCCCGGGCAATAGCAGCTGGCCACCATCCGCGTTCAGTTCTCATCCTCGAGAAGTGGCTTGAGGATATCGAGCCGATCCTGGAAGGTATCGACATTCCCATTTATGTGGGAGCGAGCGACGCACTTGAAGCCGTGACCGGGTTCTCCATGCACAGGGGAGCGTTGGCATCCATGACGAGACCACCATTACTTTCGGTTTCGGAGGTTGTCGCGAGCGCGCGCAGAATCGTTGTGGTCGAGGATGTCGTTGATCACACAAACGTAGGCGCCATCTTTCGCGCGGTTGTCGGGCTCGGCGCAGACGCCGTGCTCGTGACGCCACGATGCGCCGACCCGCTCTACCGACGAAGTGTGCGGGTGAGCATGGGAGCCGTCTTTCAGGTTCCGTGGACCAGGCTTCCAGAATGGCCGGAGGGCGCGAAAGTGCTGCACACTGAAGGCTTCACTCTCGCCGCTCTCGCGCTTGAGGATGAAGCACTCGATCTCGCCGACTTTGCCAAAAACCCGCCAGAAAAGATTGCCATTCTCGTGGGCGCGGAGGGAGACGGACTGAGTCGTCATGCGCTTCGTGGTGCCGATGTCACGGTCACCATTCCGATGAACGGTGGGATCGACTCGCTCAATGTAGCGGCTGCCTGCTCCGTCGCACTGTGGGCTCTACGCCGCTGAGGTCTTCTACTATGGGGGAATGGTTGTGAGCCGTGGGACGTATATTCGGCGGCGGATCACCGTTTTCGGCGCAGTGGGAATCGTTTTCTCTGTGTTGCTCTACCTGCCGATGTCCTTATTGGCACCGCTGGAGCCCATCGCCCCAGTATTGATTTCGGTGTCCGCGCCCGAAAATCCGATCGTCGAACTTGACTGGCCAGGTAACGGCAGCGCCGCCATTGGGGCTGTGGGTTACCGGGGAGTTCTTGCCCACGGTAGTGACACCAGCCCACGCCCCATCGCAAGTATCACGAAGGTCATCACAGCGCTTGTGGTCCTTGATGAGAAGCCGCTTGCACCGGGAGAGAGCGGCCCCGTCATAACCATGACGCAGCACGACGTGACGCGATATCAGTGGCAGATCGCCCACAATGGGTCGGCAAAACCGGTGGCTCCGGGTGTGAAGTTCACGCAGCGGGAATTGCTTGACATCGTTCTCATTGCCTCCGCCAATAATTACGCCGAAACAATGGCGCGGTGGGCATTCGGTAGCGAAGAATCCTTTCTTGTCGCCGCGAGAGCGTGGCTCGATGCTCACGGCCTTGGTGGCATCCACCTTGTTGATTCAACGGGCCTTGATCCACGCAATACCGCCACACCCGCGGATCTGATTGAGCTGGGAAAGCTGGCCCTCGCAAACCCACT
>JBDSUT010000236.1:0-2848 GCA_039927595.1 Terrimesophilobacter sp. | reverse complement strand
GCTTCCCGTGGCCGTCGAGCCGGTGAAGGTCACGCCGTCGATGTCCGGATGCTCGGTCAAGTACGCGCCTGCGGAGTCCTTGCCGAATCCGTGCACGACGTTGTAAACGCCATCCGGAGCACCGGCATCCCTCATGACCTCGGCGAGAAGGGTGGCCGACTGCGGCGTGTCTTCTGAGGGTTTCACCACGACAGCGTTGCCGGAGCCGATGGCGGGGCCAAGCTTCCAGGTGAGGAGCAGCAGCGGTAGGTTCCACGGCACGATGACGGCAACGACACCGAGGGGCTTACGCACGGCGTAGTTCAGTGCGGCCTTTCCGCCAGCGAGCTCGGTGTGGAACGCAGAGAGCCCGGTTGCTTCCAATGTGGAGGCGAAGGAACTGAAGTTTTGCATTGCCCGCGGCACGTCCATGGTGCGGCAGACCTCGAGCGGCTTGCCGGTGTCTGCGGCTTCCGCCTGAACGAACTCTTCGAACCGCGCTTCAATTCCCGCGGCGATGCGGCGCAGAAGGCCAGCCCGCTCCGCCACAGTGGCACGGCCCCACGGCCCGTTCATCGCGTTGCGCGCGGCAGCTACAGCGGCATCGACGAGATCTCGACCAGCTTCGTGCACTTGGGCAATCACCGCTCCGGTGGTGGGGTCGATGTCGTCATACAGTGTGCGGCCATCAACGAACTGACCGTTGACGAAATTCTTGACCAGCTTCATTGCATGCCTCCATCGTCGAGCGTAATCTCAGATATTATATAATACAAGATCACCTGATTTTTGGCGATGAGAACCCGGGAGGTGCACAGTGAGTACGAAAACCTTCCAACGTCCCACCTCCACTCAGCGAGCCGTGCTCGACGAGTTACGGCGCTTGATCCATACGGGTCAGTTGCAGCCAGGGCAGCAGGTGCGCCAAGAGGAAGTCGCCGCGAGCCTCGGCACCAGTGTCATCCCCGTGCGCGAGGCGCTCAAGACTCTGCAGTCAGAGGGCATGCTTATTCACCACCCGAACCGCGGCTTTTTTGTCACCAAACTCAATCGGGATGAACTCATCGAGCTGTGCCTCATCCGCTCGGCCCTCGAGTCTCTCGCCGTGGAGAAGGCTCTCGCCGTTCTCGACGACAGCGTCATTGAACAGATGAGTGAACTCATCACCGCGATGGAGAACTCGGACAAGAACGAGAACCTCGAGGAACTCGTGCGACTTGACCGCGCCTTTCACTTCACACTCTTCGCCGCCTCCCGCTCGCCGCAACTTCTGCGTCTGATTGACATCACCTGGGATCAATCCGATGCGTATCGCAGTGCGTTCTTCGTCGACCCGGAGCACCGTGCGGCCACGCATCGCGAACACCGTAAAATTCTTAACGCCGCCACGGCTCGAGATGCAGACACCGTCACCCTCCTGCTCGACGCGCATCGCCTGACCCCGGTACAAACGTTTAGCGAACGAACTCTCTAGCCGCTAATTTGGATTATCCCTAGGCGGGCCGCTGCAAACTAGTAACGGTCGCGCTCCTCGGCCACGCTGTTGCCACCGTCGACGACAATTGTCTGCCCCGTGACATAACTGGCGCCAGGGGATGCGAGCCAGGCAATCACAGCCGCCACCTCATCCGGCAGCCCGCTCCGACCTATCGGCACCAGGCCACCCTCGATTACCTCGCTGGGCAGCTGGGAGGCGGTCCCAATCCAG
The DNA here is from genome assembly GCA_039927595.1 of Terrimesophilobacter sp. Taxonomy (GTDB): domain Bacteria; phylum Actinomycetota; class Actinomycetes; order Actinomycetales; family Microbacteriaceae; genus Terrimesophilobacter. Next base: position 1,161 of record JBDSUT010000236.1, on the reverse strand, counting down.
CCGGGGGCGACCGCGTTGGCGGTAATGCCCCTGCGGGCCTCATCCACCGCGAGGGCGCGGGTGAGGCCAGCCAGACCGGCCTTGGCGGCGGCGTATGCGACATCTCCTCGCGTGGCCATGACCGTGCCGCTCACACTCGTCACGGTGACGATGCGACCCCATTCGGCCGCGCGCATGAAACCGATAACGGCGCGGGTTGCGTGGAACGCGGTCGAAAGGTTGATGGCGATGCCGCGGTCCCACTCGTCGGCGCTGGATGTGATGTCACCATGGAGCATCTCGGGGTCGCTCACCGCCACCATGCCCGCGTTGTTGACAAGAATTGTGGGCTCCAGTTTGTTCGCCTTAAGTGCATCGATCATGGCCCGCGCACCGCTCTCCGTGTCGAGGGTGCACACAATGCCGGATGCCTCAATACCGTGGTCGACCAACTCGGCTACGCGCTCGTGAACTCGGTCGGTTGTCGCAGTCAAGACCACTGTGGCGCCGAGTTGGCCGAGCAACCTCGCCGCCGCGAAACCGATGCCGGTCAGGCTACCTGCACCGGTCACGAGCGCAGTTCGCCCGGACAGCGAGAACGCGAAAGGGAGTGTCGGTGGGGCTGCGTGCGGGGCTGATGCCATGGCTCAACGCTAGCGGAGGCGCAGTCATCCCGGGCTATCGAATGGGCCGGTCACTGGTGTTGTAATTGGTGCGCCCGGAGGGATTTGAACCCCCGGCCTATTGATCCGTAGTCAATTGCTCTATCCGCTGAGCTACGGGCGCAGTCCTATTGACCGAAGCCAACCTGAAAACTATACCAGCGGTAGAGGGGCCTCCGCGCCGGGGTTTCTCGTTGACGGGCGCACAGGTCAGGCTTACCGTTCGCCCGTGCGCTCCGCAGCCTCACGGATGGCCCTGCCTTCCGCTTCATCCCGCGCCCGACGCCGCGCAATCAACAGGTTTCTGTACGTGTCGCGCAGCCGCAACTTCACACCGGTTTCTGCGGCGAGGCCGGCGCGCAGTTGCCGTGCGCGCGTCAACTCGGCATCCACTTCGAGTCCGGCAACAAGGGCAAGGTTGCTGATGTAGATCCACACGATGAGGGCGAGCGCGCCGCCGAGCCATCCGTAAATGCGGTCGTAGTTCGCCACCGTGGAGACGTACAGCGCGAAAACCGCC
>JBDSUT010000235.1:0-8519 GCA_039927595.1 Terrimesophilobacter sp. | reverse complement strand
GGTGGTGAGCACGAGAAGAATCGACGTGAGAACCAGCACGATGATGCGGGAGCCGATTCCGAGCGCAAACATGAGCCCCTCGGAGGTCACCGAGATGATGCCCCACTGCCAGATCACCGTTTTTCCGCCAGGGAAAGTGAGGCCCTGCACGATGAAGAGCGCAACGATGATGGGCAGCAGAATTTTCATACTGATGCTGAGGAGCCTGCCGCCGGCTTTGGAAAGCACGGCGGCAGGCACGACGACGAAAACGACGATCAGCCCTGCAACCCACCACAGGGGGATTGCAAACACGGTGACAATTATCGCGAGGAGCGCGACGAGTTTTGTCACCGGATTGAGCCGGTGGATGACCGACTTTCGATTGTCGAAAAGCGTCGTCGACATGCGTTGTTAGCTCATGTCCGACGTGTCTGCGGCGTCCTTGACGTCAGCGGCAGGTGACGCGGTCGTACCAGCGGTCTGGTGCTGGAGCACGGGAGCCTTCTTGCCGAACACGTTGTACTGGCGCACGAACGGGAAGCGCTGGCGGAACCTGCTGGGCAACGCCGCGAGGATGATGACGACGATCGTGAACGTGATCGCCTTATCCAAGGGGTCAGAGAGCAAACCCTGCAGCGTTGTAGCACCAAGGAGCGATTGCCCCATGGCTTGGAAGGCTCCCACGATGGCTGCCGTTCCACCTCCCGTGGCCCCACCAAAAACGAAGGCGGAGATCGGGGCGGAGACAACGGCGGCAACGAGGCCCGTGACCGCACCGGCGACCGGGGCGAGGTAGAACAAACGGAACATGCCGAGGCGTGCCGCGTACCCGGCCATGACACCGATGATGACCTGAACGACCGCGTACGGCAGTGCAATGGGGCTCAAGGTGAGGCCCCAGATCACGTTGGTGAGAATACCGGTGACAACACCGGCGGCGGGGCCGGCGAGCGCTGACACGAGCACTGTTCCGATGGAGTCCATGTACACCGGGAGCCCGATGACCGAGACGAGTTGCCCAACGACAATGTTGAGCGCGATCGCGACCGGCACCATGGCGACGGTCGCCGTTGGCAAGCGGTGGATGGCACCGATGGCGAGCAAAATCGCGCCGACCACATACCCGACGATCGCGATGAGGCCCGACTGGCTGAAGGTGTTCTCTGCGATATCCGTCGGCTGCCCCACGACAAGGTAGAGGTAGGTCGCGACGATAATGATGGCGCCGAGTGCGATGAAGATCCGGTTTCGGGTCTTGTTCGAATCGGCAGGAGTTGCTGCGGTGCTACTCATTTACTTTCTCCTTTTGCTGGGGTTGGTGTAACTGCGTAACTTGATGGGTGGTGTTTTGTGGTGCGCATCAGCCAACTCGACGGGCGAATTCGCTGACCCTTTCGACGAGATGGTCGAAGAACTTGGGTGGGTCGACAGAAACAACTATGTCGGCATTGGGTTCACGACCCCACATGCCGGCCCAATCGGCGACGGTTTGACCGCGGGTGAGCGAGCCGGCCAACTCGACATCGACGGTAGCAGCGCGGGTAACTCCGAGCTCGGGATGAAGCGCGATCGCGGCCGCGAAGGGGTCATGCATGTGGGCGAGGAAGCCCTGGTTGTGCGCGATATGAAACTCCATGTAGAAGCGCACGGCATCGGTGAGATAGCGCACCACCTGGTTGGAAGCGGTGGAGAGTGTGCCATCAACATCTTCCTCGGCGATGATTTCGTCGGGCGTGCTTCCGGCTCTTCGGCCAATCTCTGCAATGTGCTCAGGTTTCATTTCGATCTGTTCGGTCACATCGAGCGCGCAAATGACGGGTCGGCGGTCGGCGGGTAGGCCGGAGAACGCGTCGAACACCATTTTTGCTGACTCCGGGTCAACGGCAATGTTCCACTCAGTGGTGGGCAGTGTGTTGCCAGCGTGGTTGAACGCCCCGCCCATGACGACGAGCCGCTTCAGCAGACGGGGGAGCTCTGGCTCGATCCGCAATGCCAGTGCGAGGTTGGTGAGCGGGCCGGTAACCAGACCGATGATCTCGCCGGGGCGGCTTCGCGCGAGCTCGATCCACACCTGAGTCGCGTGTCGTGAAGAAATCTCTCTCGTCGGTGCGGGTAGCTCTGCGTACCCAATCCCTTGCGGACCGTGCGTTTCTTCGGTGGTCATGAGCGGCGCGAGCACGGGAACTTCGGAGCCCAGGGCAACTTCGATCTCGGGAGCACCACACAACTCGAGCCACGCAAGATTATTGGTGGCCACCTGCCTGGCGGGAACATTTCCGCTCGTGCAGGTGATGGCGAGAATCTCGGCTTCGGGACTTGCCAACAGGTAGAGCAGCGCCAACGAGTCGTCAATGCCGGTATCGACATCCATGATGATGGCTTGGGTCATGATTTTTTCCTTGTCTGTGACGGCGGGTCGAGCATCGTCGCAAACGGTGGACGTAATGCTCAACTCCACCAGTGAGCACCGGAAAGGTCAACCGGTCTGGTGGGGTGTTGGGTCTAGGCCACTGGATCAGGGAGTGCGCTCAACTCGCAGCGAGGAGACACTCTGGTGGCGTCGACCTATCCAGACAATTCGGCTCCTTCACCTCAGTGACGAGACCGCTGTGCGGTCCGTTGGATGACACGCTAGCGGGTTTCGGGGTAGACAGTCTAGGACTGTGACGCGACGCGCCGTACCCTAGTTTCATGGAGTTCCCGCTCGCCGCTCGCCTTGTGCCTCGCCTCATCGCGATGGATGAAGTGTCCTCGACCAATGATGAACTGACGGCGAGGGCATCCGACAGCACCGTGCCGGAGTTCACGGTGGTGGCCACGACGACACAAACTGCTGGCCGTGGAAGACTCGGACGCACCTGGCAGGCGCCCCCCGGCACCTCACTTGCGGTTTCTATCTTGGTGCGCCCGCAGGACGCGCACCTTGACAGCGACCTCTACGGGTGGCTGCCGTTGATCGCTGGTCTCGCCATGTCGCGGGCTGTGCGCGCGTTGCTCCCCCATCGGGAGGTTTCACTGAAGTGGCCCAACGACGTTCTCATTGATCAGAAGAAAGTTTCTGGTTTGCTCTGCGAACTCTTACCGAACGGCTCCGTGGTTGTGGGCGCCGGGGTCAACCTCACGATTCCGGAGAAAGCGCTGCCGGTTCCCCAGGCGACATCCCTCATGCTCATGGGTGTAGTCGGCCCAGCAGAAGAACTCGCGGATCTGGTTTTGGCACGCTATGTGCGGGAACTCATGGTGTTGCGGGAGGGTCTCGCGGCGGGCGGTGACGGGGAGAGTGTTCGCACCATCCGAAACTCCGTGAGCGAAGCGTGCAGCACATTGGGTCAAAGAATTCGGCTCGTCCTCCCCGGAAGCGAGGACGTCTATGGAACCGCGCTCGACCTCGATGATGCAGGAAGACTGCGGTTTCGACGCGATGAGGATGGCAGCGTGCAGGCTGTCGCCGCAGGTGACGTCACGCATCTGCGGTATGAATAAGTAATGTCAACCACGGGTCAGAGCGGAACAGCTCACGAAGCAGAGCATCTTGTTGCCACATTGCGCCCGCACGGCCGCTTTTTGTTCTGGCCGACGGTCGTGCTGATTGGCACGATCGGGGCGACGGCCTATTTTTATGGCAAGTTTGCGGAACCGTGGCAAAACATCACCGTGGTGATCACCGGGGCTCTGCTGATCCTCGTGTTGTGGTTTCTGCCATTACTTGCGTGGCTCGGCCGCCGGTACACGATCACCACGCGGCGGATTGTGCTGCGTCGGGGATTCTTGGTGCGGGTGCGCCAAGAATTACTGCACAGTCGCGGTTACGACATCACGGTGCGCAAGAACGCGCTGCAAAGCATGTTCGGCAGTGGCGACGTGCAGATTAATACCGGCCTTGAGCATCCGGTGGTGCTGCGGGATGTCCCGGGAGCCGACATCGTGCAGGGCGCGCTCCACGACCTTATGGAGCGCAGCATCAACCCGATTGCGGCTAGACGGCAGGCTTCAGAGTCCAGTGCCCCTGACGAGACGATCATCTGGGGTGACCGGTAGACGCAGGTCAACATTTTCTCCAGCGTCACCATCATCACTTTCACCCTCTGACTGCGGCCGAAACACCCACACACGGTAGAGCCAAAACCGAAACGCGGTTCCCAGGGCAAGACCAATGACGTTCGACGAAATGTTGTCGGCGAGCAGTGAGGTGTAGCCGAGCACATAGTGCGATATCCACAGGCACGCGAGGCCGATGAGCATTCCACCGATGCTGACAATGCCGAACTCGATTCCCTCGCGAAGTGCGTGCGGCCTGCGGTGAGGTCCGAAAGTCCAGTACCGGTTGCCAATCCAATTCAAAATAATGGCGACGGATGTCGACACCACTTTGGCAATAACGGGACCTTCGTGAAGCACCTCTGGTGAGAGCACGGTGACGCGCAGAAGGTTGAAGATGGCGACATCCGCGATTAACCCGACGCCGCCGACCATGCCAAATCGCAGCAGTTGCGTCATGAGCGCTTTCACGGGACCTCCGCGGGGCACATCCGGGATGCGCAAAGATGGATACGGGCGATACGAATTGTATCCGCCACAATGGTTAGCCACGCTGTTAACGCGGAATGGAGCACGCTCATGAGGGTAGGTGTCATCGGAGGCGGGCAACTCGCGCGCATGATGATTCCGGCAGCGATCAATCTGGGGATTGAGCTTCGCGTGCTTGCCGAAACGGAAGGCATGGCCGCATCGATGGCAGCAACTCAGATCGGTGACTACCGCGATGTGGGCGAAGTTCTGCGTTTCTGCGAAGACGTGGACGTGGTGACGTTCGATCACGAGCATGTGCCGCAGCCCGTGCTGCACGCGCTCATCGACGCGGGCATCGCCGTGCATCCCGGGCCGGATGCGCTGCTTTATGCACAAGACAAACTTCTCATGCGCGCCAAGCTCAGCGAACTGGGCATTCCGACGCCAGTGTGGGCCGCGGTGGAAGACGCGAGAGAGCTCGACGCCTTTCTCGCCGAGAACGGTGGTGCCGCGGTCGTGAAAACGGCGCGCGGTGGCTACGACGGTAAAGGCGTGCGCGTGGTGCGTGCCGGCAGCGATGCCGGGGACTGGTTTGCGGCGCTCGCGGAGGACGGCAACGGCGGCGCACTTCTTGCCGAAGAGTTGGTTCCTTTTCGGCGCGAGCTCGCCCAATCGGTAGCGCGTACGCCCGCCGGGCAGCTGATGACCTGGCCGCTCGTGGAGAGCATCCAGCGTGAGGGCGTGTGTTCAGAGGTCATCGCACCCGCTCCCTCCTCGGCAGGCAAGCTCGCTCAGGTTGCCGCCGACGTTGCCATCGCCATTGCCGAGGGTCTTGGCGTCACCGGTGTGATGGCGGTCGAACTGTTCGAGACGACGGATGAGCGCATCCTCGTCAACGAGCTCGCCATGCGCCCGCACAACTCCGGCCACTGGAGCATCGAGGGCTCCGCAACGAGCCAATTCGAGCAGCACCTGCGTGCCGTGCTTGATCTGCCTCTCGGCCCGACCGGAATCATGGCGCCGTGGGCGGTCATGGTCAACGTGCTCGGTGGCCCGGCAGACGGGGTGATGTCAGACCGCTATGGTCAAGTCTTCAGCGACTACCCCATGGTGAACGTGCACAACTATGGCAAAGCACCCAGGCCAGGGCGCAAAATCGGGCACGTGACGGCAATCGGGAGTGATCTTGATGCTGTCGCCTATGACGCGCGCGCCGCAGCGGCCGTGTTGAGCGCGTGACGTTTAGCATGGATGCCATGTCGGAACCACTTGTTGCGGTCGTCATGGGATCAGATTCTGACTGGTCGGTCATGAGCGAAGCTGTCGCTGCGTTGAAGGAGTTTGGTGTTGCGGCAGAAGTCGATGTGGTGTCTGCCCACCGCACGCCAGAGAAGATGATTGCGTGGGGTAAGGCGGCCGCTGGCCGCGGGCTTCGCTGCATCATCGCCGGGGCAGGCGGTGCCGCGCACCTGCCCGGCATGCTCGCCTCTGTCACCACTCTTCCCGTGATCGGTGTGCCGGTGCCGCTCGCCAAACTCGACGGTCTTGATTCGCTTCTGTCGATCGTGCAAATGCCTGCCGGTGTTCCGGTCGCCACCGTGTCGATTGGGGGCGCCCGCAACGCTGGCCTTCTCGCCGTCCGGATGCTGGCCATCACTGACCCCGCTTTGACTCAGAAACTGACCGACTTCGCCCGCGCACTCGAAGAGTCTGTCGAAGGCAAGAGCGCCGCCCTCAAGTCGAGCTTGTGAGCGCGGCCAGTTCGGTTCGCCTTCCCGATTCCTCGTCGCCAGAGGTGATGACGAGGCGGGCTTGGTGGCTTGTCGCCCTCAACTTTCTCGCACCAGGTTCCGCGCAGTTGTTGGCGGGGGATCGCAGGGTCGGCAAAGTTGGTGTCGTCTCAACGTTCGTGATGTGGGGCGTTACCCTGCTCGCACTCGTGTTGCTCTGGCTCTGGCCGGTCGCGCTCTACACGGTGGTCGCCAGCCCGATCGTGCTTTTTATTGTGCAGTGGGTTCTGGTGTTGTACGCGGTGCTGTGGATCGTCTTGACCTTCGACACGTTGCGAATTGTTCGTCTCGTTAAAACCTTTCCGCGGGCGCGGTTCGTGATCGCCGTGGCCTCGATTGTCGGCCTTGTCGCGGCGGGTGGGGTGGCCGGTTACGGGGCCACCGTGGCGGGCGCCGCGCGTTCGGCAATCACGCAGGTTTTCGGCGGCGGTGATATTGTTCCGCCCGTCGAAGGTCGGTACAACATCCTCCTGCTGGGTGGGGATGCCGGTCCAGACCGCTTGGGCTTGCGCCCGGACAGCATTTCGGTCGCCAGCATCGATGCGCAGACCGGTGCCACCGTCATCATCGGCATTCCGCGCAACATGGAGCGGATTCGCTTCGTCGACGGGTCGCCCCTTTATGGTCTCTTTCCGAATGGTTATGACTGCGGTGACCAGTGCCTCATCAATTACTTGTATACCGAGGCGGAGAAGCACCCCGAGCTGTATCCCGATGTCGAAAAGAAGGGCAGCAGCGCGGGAATCGAGGCGATGCGGGATGCGGCGGAGGGCGTCACTGGTCTCACACTGCAGTACTTCGTGCTGATCGATATGCAGGGTTTCTCTGACCTCATCGACTCGCTGGGTGGCATCACGATCGACGTTCCCGAAGACACCGAGCTTGGCTCTGCGGAGCGAGGAGCGAAGCCATTCGCGCTCGTGCCTGCTGGCGAGCAGCACATGGATGGTTTTACCGCGCTGTGGTATTCCCGCACCCGCTACAACAGCACAGACTACGCACGCATGAACCGGCAACGAGACGTGCAGGAAGCAATCCTGCGGCAGTTCACGCCCGCGAACGTGCTGAGTAAGTTTCAGGGTGTCGCTCAGGCGGGCTCCAAGGTAGTCGTCACCGATATTCCCTCCACCATGCTCGGGGTCTTCGTCGACCTGGCGTCAAAGTCACGAAAGTTGCCCGTGACCCGGCTCGATCTGGTGCCAGATCGGTTTGAACCCGCGCACCCCGACTACGAACTCATTTCGCAGGCGATCAAGAATGCCCTCAACGAGAGTTCGCCACCGCCCAAACAGTGAGACCGCAGCCCGCACCGCCGGCTACTACAGGTCGGCGTGCAGCTGCCACACTTTTTGGGCGGAGTCACGCCAGCTGAAAGCTTGCGCGCGGTCCAAACCTTTGAAGCGAAGCCGTTCCGCGAGGGCAGAGTCGTTGACCACAGCAGAGATGGCTTCGGCGAGCCGAGCCGGGTAGCCCTCTGCGTCTTCGCGGGTGACGGTGATTCCGGCATCCGCGGCGACTTCGAGCACGGCCGCGTCATCGGAGTGCACGACGGGGGTACCAAAATGGAAGGCTTCCACGACGGGCAGTCCGAACCCTTCGGCGAGGCTGGGGAACACGAAGACGCTCGCGCGATCGAGAACAACAGCAAGGTCGGCATCCGTCAAGAATCCGAGGGTGCGCACCCTGCCCTCGGGTAGACCAGCTTCCGCGACGATCGAGGCCACACTCACGCCCGCCCACGAGTCGGGGCCCACGATGATCAGCGGAAGGTCGCTGGCATCAGGATGCTTGAGTGAACTGATCAGTGCTCTGAGTCCTTTGCGCGGCTTCAGTGAACCGACGCTCAGAATGTACCGCTACGGAAGGTTGAATTTCGCCGCGCGGGTGTCTGCGTCGACTGGCACCTGCAGCTTGGAGCTCACGGCGCCGCCGATCACACGCAGACGGTCACCAAAGTTGAAGTGTTCAGCGAGCTGAGCGGCAACCGCATGGCTGGGAACGACGACAGAATCTGCAAACCGGTACGCGCGTTTCGTCATGGCCTTTTGCCACGAGCCTACGTGCCGCGGCATGGCGTCTGGCCGAGTCCACGGCACGGCATTGTGGATCGTGACCACAATCTGATCCGACTCGTTATTGAGCCGGTCATGCCTGCTGAGCGGTGCAAGCAAACTCGTGGAGTGCACCATCCCTTTGCCTTTGATGCCGCCAAATCCCAGGCGCCACGATGCTTCCAGA
>JBDSUT010000234.1:0-2662 GCA_039927595.1 Terrimesophilobacter sp. | reverse complement strand
GAGTATGGCCTTGCACTGCTCATCATTGTCGCCATCAAAGCCAAGCGGAGGGAGCTGGTGTGAAGACCGGCCACCGTTTCGACGTCATCATTGCGTTCTTGTCGTCCGCGCGTTTTCTCACCGTGCTCACGACCGCGACGATCGGATCTGCAGCGCTCTCCTTCACACTCCAGCAGACCATCGGTTGGGTTGGCCTGTTCGGGGTGCTCGGAACACTCCTCACCCTGTGGTTCATCATTCTCATTGTGAAGCGCGGTGAGATTGAGTGGAACGGCTTGCTGCCCATCTCGCTCATGGTGTTTGTTGCGTGGGCAGCAGCATCCGTATTTTGGAGCAACTACCAGTGGGCAACGCTCGGTGGCATCGCCTACTTGGGCGCATTCACGGTGCTCGGAGTTTCTGTCGCACTTCTTCGCGACACCATCCAGATTGTGCGCGCATTCGGGGATGTCCTGCGTTTCGTTCTCGTCGTGTCGATCAGCCTCGAAATCTTCGCCGGTCTGCTCATCGACTCGCCCATCCGCTTCTTGTCGATCACGGGCAGTCTCGAAAGCTTCGGGCCTATTCAAGGCATTGTGGGTTCGCGAAACCAGTTGGGCATCATCGCGGTCATCGGCCTCGTTACGTTTGCGACGGAACTCCGCACGATCTCGGTCAGGCGTGGCACCAGCATTGGTTCACTTTCTCTCGCTGGGCTTTGCCTGCTTCTCTCACAGTCGCCTGTGGCGCTCGGCTCCGCCTTCATTGTGGGGTGCGCCACGGCAGCCCTCTATGGGCTGCGCAGGGTCAAACCGGAGCGCCGTCGCTTCTGGCAGTTTGGGTTGCTCGCGACAAGCCTGATCGTTGCCGCGCTGGCGTGGGTTTTTCGCAGCCCCATTATCAGCACTCTGGATGCCACAAAAGACCTCAGCTACCGATTAGATGTGTGGCGCCGCATCATGCAGCTCACCACCACACACCCTCTAGAAGGATGGGGCTGGGTGGGCGCGTGGCGCAGCGACATTGTTCCTTTTGTGAGCTTCCAGAACGTTCCTGGGGGGGCCCCCGAAACCGCGGCGAACGCGTTCTTTGATGTCTGGCTCCAGCTGGGTCTCGCCGGGTTGGCGCTGTTCGTCATCCTTGTGTCGCTCGCGTTCGTGCGTTCGTGGTTGCTTGCTGTTTCGCGACGAAGCGTCGTCTTCGTGTGGCCCGCTCTCGTGCTGCTCGCGCTCATCACCGCATCATTCGCCGAGAGTTCAATCCTCGTTGAATTCGGATGGCTCACGCTGGTTGTCTGCATCGTGAAAGCAAGTCGCGAACTCAGTTGGCGGCAAGCGTTCACAACAGCAACGTTGCCGCCGGAGCTTCCGCACGAAAAGCCCATGAAGGCCACTTAGCCCCACAAAATTAGGTGCGTCGCTCTGCTAGTTACTCAACTGGCGAGGTGGCGCTGAACCATTGCGGCGACAATCTCGGTGAACTCGAGCGTGGGCGACCATCCGAGCACGGTGCGGGCTTTGGTGCTGTCGGCGCGCTGGCTTGCCGGGTCGGCTGTGCGCACAAACTCGGGGTCGGCGCGCACAAGGGGTTGCCAATCCCTCACACCAATTTCGTTGAACGCGGCAGCGACGAAGTCGCGGATGCTGTGTGCAACCCCTGTGCCAATGACGAAATCATCTGGCTCACTTTGTCGTGCGGCCAGCCGCATGGCGTGCACATAGTCTGGCGCCCAACCCCAGTCGCGCTCAAGGTTGAGGTCACCAAGAACGAGTTCACTTTGGGTGCCAGCGTGGATTCTCGCCACAGACGCGGCGATCTTGCCGGTGACGAAACGTTCACCGCGCAGTGGTGACTCGTGGTTGTAGAGAACCATGGAGGAGGCGTGAATTCCGCGCGCTCGAAAGCTTGCGGTGAGAAAGTGCCCGAGCGCCTTCGCCGCCCCGTAGGGCGACACGGGTGACACGGGAGTGGTTTCACTTTGCGGGGCGGGCGCGAGTCCAAATATTTCGGCACTCGCGGCGTTCACAAAACGAGTTTCCGGGCTGCGGTCGGCGAGCGTGGCCAGAATTGTTGCCACCGGCTGCCCAGTACTCTGCACCGTGCCTGCCGGGTCGGCCCAGGAGGCCCCCACGGACGTCTGGCCTGCGAGATGGTACAACTCGTCGGGGTGAAGGTGGGTTATGACTTCTGCGAGCGCCTCAGCGTCGCGCACATCCGCGGTGTGCACGGTGACGCCCGGCTCAACTGGCGCCGCGGAACCAGGTCGCACCAGACCGTGAACCTCAACACCGTCCTGCACGAGCGAGCGGGCAAGATATGTTCCGTCTTGGCCGGTTACTCCCGTGATGAACGCAACCGTCATGTTAGGCGTTCGCCCGCTGTTCGGCGATGTCAGAATCGACCATCATCTCAATGAGTTGGCGGAAGTCAACGGTCGGTTCCCAGCCAAGAACCTCTTTTGCCTTGCTTGGGTCACCGATGAGTAAGTCCACTTCAGCCGGTCGCTCGTATTGCTTGTCGTAGCTCACATACGTCGACCAGTCGTCGATGCCGACGCGCGCGAACGCGACATCCAGCAGTTCCCGAATCGTGTGCGTAACCCCGGTCGCAATGACGTAGTCGTCGGCGGTCGGATGCTGCAGCATGCGCCACATCGCGTCCACGTAGTCACCCGCGTAACCCC
>JBDSUT010000233.1:0-2577 GCA_039927595.1 Terrimesophilobacter sp. | reverse complement strand
GGTGGAGCGCAGCCGTCCGCAGGTGTGGGACGTGCTCGAGGAGATCATCCGCGAGCGCCCCGTTCTATTGAACCGTGCGCCTACGCTTCACCGTTTGGGCATCCAGGCGTTCGAGCCGATGCTCGTTGAGGGTAAAGCCATCCAGCTTCACCCGCTCGTGTGTGCCGCGTTCAACGCCGACTTCGATGGTGACCAGATGGCTGTGCACCTTCCGCTGTCGGTGGAGGCTCAGGCCGAGGCTCGCATTTTGATGCTCGCGTCGAGCAACATCCTGAAGCCCTCGGATGGCCGCCCGGTCACCCTGCTGACGCAGGACATGATCATCGGTCTCCACCACCTCACCACCCTCAAGGAGGGTGTCGCGGGAGAAGGTCGTGCGTTCTCCAGCGTCGCCGAGGCAATCCTGGCCATGGACCAGCACAGCCTCGACCTCAACGCGAAGGTGCGCATCCGCTTGAACGATGTCGTGTTCCCGGAAGGCCAGGCGCCGGAAGGTGCTGTGCTTGTCAACGGAATGCTGGCCGGCCCGTACCTGAAGGAGACCACGCTGGGTCGCGCACTCTTCAACGAGACGCTTCCCGCGGACTACCCGTATGTTGAGGCCGTCACCGACAAGGGTGTGCTCTCGGGGATCGTCAACGATCTTGCCGAGCGCTACCCCAAGGTGGAGGTTGCCGCAACGCTTGACCGTGTCAAGGACGCCGGTTTCCACTGGGCTACCCGCTCCGGTGTCACGGTCGCGCTCTCCGACATCCTCACGCCGCCGAACAAGCGCGCGATCATCGAGGTTCACGAGAAGCAGGCGAAGAAGGTTCAGGACCAGTTCGAGAAGGGCCTCACGACTGACGCGGAGCGTCGTCAGGAGCTCATCGAGATCTGGAACAAGGCCACCGCTGAGGTTGCCAAGGCGATGGAAGAGAACATGCCGGTGGATAACACCATCAACCGCATGGTCACCTCCGGTGCTCGTGGTAACTGGATGCAGGTTCGCCAGATCGCCGGTATGCGTGGACTTGTGTCGAACCCGAAGGGTGAGATCATCCCGCGCCCCATCATCTCGAGCTACCGCGAGGGTCTCTCTGTCGCCGAGTACTTCATCGCGACCCACGGCGCTCGTAAGGGCCTCGCGGATACCGCGCTGCGTACCGCTGACTCCGGGTACCTCACCCGTCGTCTCGTTGACGTGTCGCAAGATGTCATCATTCGCGAGGACGACTGTGGAACCACGAAGGGGCTCGACCTGCTCGTTGCAGCGCCGAACTTCGAGGGCACCCTGGTTGTTGACCCGAACGTCGAGAACTCGCTCTATGCGCGTAGCCTCGCCGACGATGCGTTGGATGCCAAGGGCAAGGTTATTGCCAAGGGTGGCGACGATGTGGGCGATGTCATGATCGACACCCTCATGAAGGCTGGCGTTACGCACGTCAAGGTGCGTTCGGTGCTTACGTGTGAGTCTGCCGTCGGTGTGTGTGCTGCCTGCTACGGCCGCTCACTTGCTACCGGCAAGCTTGTCGATATCGGTGAGGCCGTCGGTATCATTGCGGCCCAGTCGATCGGTGAGCCCGGAACGCAGCTCACCATGCGTACCTTCCACACCGGTGGTGCGGCAACCGCAGACGACATCACGCAGGGTCTGCCCCGAGTGACGGAACTCTTCGAAGCGCGTACCCCCAAGGGTGCGAGCCCCATCGCGGAGGCCGCTGGTCGTATCACGATCGAAGACACGGATCGCAGTCGCAAGCTCATCCTCACCCCCGACAACGGCGATGAAGAGATTGCGTACCCGGTACTGAAGCGTGCAACCCTCCTCATTGAGGATGGCCAGCACGTTGAGCTCGGTCAGCAGCTGCACATTGGTGCGGTCGACCCCAAGGAGGTTCTGCGCGTGCGCGGCGTTCGTGCTGTTCAGGTGCACCTCGTGGGTGGCGTGCAGGGCGTGTACCGTTCGCAGGGTGTTCCGATCCACGACAAGCACATTGAGGTCATCGTTCGTCAGATGCTCCGCAAGGTGACTGTTGTTGACCACGGTGACACTGGCTTGCTTCCGGGTGAGCTCGTTGACCGCTCCAAGTACAACGACCTGAACCGCGCTGCCCTTACCGAAGGTAAGAAGACGGCATCCGCTCGTCAGGAAGTCATGGGCATCACGAAGGCGTCCCTTGCGACGGAGTCGTGGTTGTCGGCTGCATCGTTCCAGGAGACCACGCGTGTGCTCACGCAGGCCGCCATGGAGGGTAAGTCCGATCCACTCATGGGTCTGAAGTAGAACGTCATCATCGGTAAGCTCATTCCCGCGGGAACGGGTCTGCCGATGTACCGCAACGTGTCTGTTGATGCGACCGAAGAGGCGAAGGCCGAGCGTTACCCGAACCGCATTTATTCGGATGACTCGACCTTCACCGAATCTGACCTGAGCTTTGTCGATTTCGACAGCTTTTCATCAGATGATTTCACGCCTGGCACTTACTCGTAACCGCTAGGAGTTCGCAGCAGGGGTAGTTGATCTGTGAGCGAGTTGTGGAAGCCTGGACTGGTCTCTTTTGGGAGGCCGGGCCAGGCTTTCACTGTTTGAGCGGA
>JBDSUT010000232.1:0-3843 GCA_039927595.1 Terrimesophilobacter sp. | reverse complement strand
TCAAGGCCTTCGATATCGATGGCGAGTTCTCTTGTCATGTGGTGGTCTCCGTGAGCTATGAGGTTGATGTGGTGGTGTCGGTTCCACCTGGAGGGTCACCAATGTAGAGAAGATATTCGTCGAGGTATCGCTTCTCCATGAGCACGCCCTCGGTGTACAACTCGAGGGTGGGAAGTGTGATCTCGTCGATGATGCGTCGCAGTGTGGGCCCGATCTCAGCGAGGTTGAGCTCAGGGACTAAGGAAAGTTGCAGAAGGAGTCCTCCAAGACTCGTGGTGACCATGTACCGTGCGCGGGCGAGTGGATCGCGACTAGGTCGTACGATTCCGCTCGCGACCCCCTCCTCAGTGAACCTGACTGTTTCGTCAATCATGTTCTCCAGGAGGGAAACTCCCGCTGGGCCACCTTCGCGCACGCTTCGCAGAACGTACAGGAGCATTGGGGCGAATTCATCGTTCGCCGCCATCGAGGCGATGGATTGTGTTGGCGACATCGCCATCCCCTCGCGCTTGGATGACGTGTATTGGCGCAGAACCTCGGCATCGCACTCTTCGCGCAGTTTCTGCTTTGACCCAAAGTGGTGAGTGATAAGCCCGGCGGTCACTCCTGCGTGTGCGGCGATGTCTCGAACCGAGGCATCGAAACCGTGGACTGCGAATATCTCTACTGCCGAGTTGCGCAGGCGTGCTCTGGTCGTGAGTTCCGAAGCCACATCGGTTCGCGTTGTACGCATGTGCAAAAGTTTATACAACCGTATAACATCGAGTCAATGATTCGGGTCAGAGCCCCCAGAATATCTGCCACACATCTTGTGGCAGTAGGGTCAGTCAGGACCTCCGGCCCTGAAACACCTCGCGTGTCACAGTTGCTGGGCAATCTAAAACGGCATTCGTGTCTTTGCTCAGAGCGAAAGGGTCAAGCCATGAAAGCACTCGTCTATAAAGGTCCGGGGCAGAAGAGCTGGGAAGAGGTTCCCAACCCCGTCATCCAGCACCCCACCGATGTCATCGTGAAGATGGTGGCCACCACTATTTGCGGCACGGATCTGCATATCCTCAAGGGTGACGTGCCCGAAGTCGAAGTAGGTCGCATTCTTGGTCACGAAGGTATCGGTGTCATCACTGAGGTGGGTTCGGGCGTTACCCAACTCACAGTAGGCGATCGGGTAATTCTCGCGTGCGTGAGTTCGTGCGGGCGCTGCGCCAATTGTCGCAAGAGCCTGTACAGCCACTGCATGGACCCCGAAGGTATCGAAGGCATTGGTTGGATCTTCGGCTACATGATCGACGGCACGCAAGCAGAATACGTGCGCGTGCCGTTCGCTGAAAACTCCGTGTATCTCGTTCCCGACGGGGTCACCGACGCAGAAGGAATTTTGCTCTCCGACATCCTGCCGACCGGTTTCGAAATCGGTGTGCAGTACGGACACGTATCCCCAGGAGACGTTGTGGCCGTGATCGGTTCTGGCCCCGTGGGTCTCTCCGCCGTGATGACGTCGGTGCTGTGTGGCCCCTCAAAGATCATCGCCATCGACCTCGATGACGCCCGACTGGCGCGCGCGAAAGACTTCGGCGCGACCGACACCGTCAATTCTGGGGACTCCGATTGGAAAGAGCAGGTTCTGGCACTCACCGATGGCCACGGGGTTGACGTCGCAATCGAGGCCGTCGGCATCCCACAGACTTTCACAATGGCCATTGACGTGGTGCGCCCGGGAGGTCACGTCGCGAATGTCGGAGTGCACGGCAAGCCCGCCGAACTAGCGCTCAACGAACTCTGGATCAAAAACATCAATATCTCTATGGGTCTCGTCAACACAAATACGCTCGGAATGCTCCTGAAGTTGGTAGCCCAACACACGCTGCCCGCCGACAAATTCGTCACTCACGAGTTTTCGTTTGACCAAATGATTGAGGCCTATGACGTCTTCGGCGATGCCGCCAAAACCAACTGCTTGAAGGTTCTCATTCACTAGAGTCGGCGGGGCAATTCTGCTGAGCTATGGTCATGAGTACCGCGGAACCGAATGAAGTGAGAATGGGCTCAGTGACTGACAAACGGATGACACACCACTGGCATCGCGTCGACGTGACGGAGCCGTCCGCTCTCACTTTGAGCGAACTGAATGCTTGGTGGCGGGCCGCAAATTACCTTTCCGTAGGACAGATCTACCTGCTAGACAATCCGCTCCTTCGCGAGCCTCTCACACGCGACCACATCAAACCGCGGCTGCTGGGGCACTGGGGTACGACTCCCGGGCTCAACCTGATTTATGCGCACATGAACCGCGCCATCCGCGAGCGTTCGCTCAACACGATCTACATCACCGGCCCCGGTCATGGCGGGCCAGGCATGGTCGCCAACGCTTATCTCGACGGCACCTACACCGAGGTGTACAACACTATTGATCACACTACGGATGGCCTACGCAAGCTCTTCCGCCAGTTCTCCTTTCCCGGCGGCATCCCCAGCCACGTCGCACCCGAGACTCCTGGCTCCATCCACGAGGGTGGCGAGCTTGGCTATGCTCTCTCGCACGCGTACGGGGCAGCATTCGATTACCCCGACCTGCTCATTGCTGCTGTTGTGGGTGACGGTGAGGCAGAGACAGGGCCCCTCGCGACGAGCTGGCACTCGAACAAGTTCATTGACCCGCTTCAGGACGGCGTCGTGCTGCCGATTCTGCACCTCAACGGGTACAAGATCGCGAACCCCTCTGTGCTCGCGCGCATCCCTGAGAGCGAATTGCTCGACCTCATGCGCGGGTACGGGCACACTCCGTACATTGTGTCTGGCGGGTTCGACGGTGAAGACCCGATCGAGGTGCACAAGCGCTTCGCCACGACGCTCGACGAGGTGCTCAACCAGATCGCACAGATCAAAGCGGATGCCGCCGCCGGAACACTCGAAGGCCGACCCGCGTGGCCCATGATCATCCTTCGCACCCCGAAGGGCTGGACGTGCCCCGCCTTCATCGATGGCAAACCGGCAGAGGACAACTGGCGTTCCCACCAGGTTCCCCTGGCAAACGCCCGCGACACCGTGGAGCATACGAAGCTTCTTGAAGACTGGCTGAGGTCGTACAAGCCTGAAGAACTCTTTGATGACTCAGGTGCTGCGGTGCCGCTGGCGACAGCTCTCGCCCCCGAGGGCGACTTGCGCATGAGTGCGAACCCGGTGGCCAACGGCGGCCTGCTGCGCCAAGAGCTCAAACTCCCGGATTTTCGCGACTACGCCGTCGACGTTCCGAGCCCCGGCGGCTCCATCAGCGAAGCCCCTCGCGTGCTCGGGCAGTGGTTGCGCGATGTGATCGTTGCCAACCCTACAAACTTCAGGATCTTCGGGCCAGACGAGACGGCATCCAACCGGCTCGACTCAGTATTTGAGGTCACCGATAAGCAGTGGAACGCGGAGCTGTGGCCGATCGACAAAGACAATCACTTGGCGCGTGCTGGCCGGGTTGTGGAGATGCTGAGCGAGCACCAGTGCCAGGGGTGGCTCGAGGGCTACCTGCTCACCGGGCGGCACGGCATCATCAACTCCTATGAGGCGTTCATCCACATCGTGGACTCAATGTTCAACCAGCATGCGAAGTGGCTGGTCACGACGCACAAGATTCCGTGGCGTCGCCCCATCTCGTCACTCAACTACCTGCTGAGTTCCCACGTGTGGCGTCAAGATCACAATGGGCTCTCCCACCAGGACCCCGGCTTCATTGACCACGTGGTCAACAAGAAGGCGGATGTGGTGCGCGTCTACCTTCCGTTTGACGCAAACACGCTGCTCTCCACCTATGACCATTGCCTTCGCTCGGTCGACTATGTGAACGTCGTCGTCGCCGGA
>JBDSUT010000231.1:0-5652 GCA_039927595.1 Terrimesophilobacter sp. | reverse complement strand
CGCGGCTATGGCGCGCGCGTCGTAGCCGCGATCCGCCCACAGTATGCCGACAAGGGTGATGCAAATGACGATGAAAGCGCCGGCGACTGCCCATCCCGCCCGGAGCACCGCCATGGCGGTGATCGTGGCGGCCAAATTGCGCGGTGGCACCGCCAGGCGCACCGATGGCTCGCTCAAAAGCAGCCCCTTCTGAACCCGGCCGGCTGCACCATTTTCAGAATTTCGTGAGGGCTGGTGTGAAGGAGGGATCGGTCGCCAGCAGGGTTCCGAGCACAACCACAATCACAATGAAACTGAGCGCTCCCAAGACAACCGGGACCCACCACGCTGTCATTCTGCGGGAAAGCCGGCGATAGGACCACGCTGCGGCGAGCGCCCACAAGACTGCCTGACTCACGAGCATCGCAATTCCGGCCGCAGCGGTCAACGCGGTGGGCTGAAAGTCGTCAATCCCGATTTGCTTCATTGGCGCGCGTAATGACTCTCCGAGATTCAGAAAGCTTGCAGCGTCACCGATCACGAATATCGCCCAGAAGGAAATCAAAAACACCGTGACGAGTCGATCAGCAACTCTGCGAGCGCTGTCACCTTCGACGGCTTCGTGATGCGAAACTCCCCGGAGGGCCTGCGGCGTGAGCGAATCCACGCCCTCGGCCACCGGGTGCGGCGGGGTAACACCCGATCGGGTTAGCGCTGCCTCTTGCTCATCGCTGCTCGCGTACTCGCCATATTCTGGGCGCGGGCGTTCACTCTCACTCATCGTTGCCAATCTAAACGCTTCGTGCGGCCGCCAAGACCTCGGTCATCGGTCTCGCCATCGGAGTTGGTCCTGAGCTCTTTCGGTAGCGAGAACATGAGATCCTCTTCGGCGGTGACGACATCCTCAACGCTCAGGTATCCGGCATCGGCGAGCTGGTCGAGTACTTCACGCACGAGCTCCTCTGGTACCGATGCCCCAGAAGTCACCCCCACGGTGAGCGCGCCGTCGAGCCAGGACTGTTCGATCTCGCTCGCGTAGTCGACACGGTGCACCGCGGTGGCACCGTTTTCTCGCGCAACATCCACGAGCCGCATCGAGTTTGACGAGTTGGTCGAGCCGACAACAATTACGACATCGGATTCTGTGGCGATCTTTTTCACCGCGACTTGGCGGTTTTGGGTTGCGTAACAGATGTCGTCGGTGGGCGGGTTCTTGAGGTTGGGAAAGCGTTCACGCAAGCGCCGCACTGTTTCCATCGTTTCGTCGACACTGAGTGTGGTCTGACTGAGCCAGACGAGGTTCTCTGGGTCACGCACTCGCACAGAATCGACATCATCGGGACTCGTGACGAGAATTGTGTTTTCGGGGGCATGCCCCATCGTTCCTTCAATTTCTTCGTGACCGGCGTGGCCCACGAGCAGAATCTCTTGCCCCGCTCGAGAAAACCGGCTCGCTTCCCTGTGCACCTTTGTCACCAGGGGGCAGGTTGCATCGATGGTGAGGAGTTTGCGATCACCCGCCTCGGTGACAACAGCGGGGCTTACCCCGTGGGCAGAAAAAACCACCCGAGCACCTTCCGGAACCTCCTCCAGTTGAGTGACAAACACCGCTCCCTTTGCTTCGAGCGTTGCGACGACGTGCTTGTTGTGCACGATCTGATTTCGTACGTAGACGGGGGCACCGTAGTTCGCGAGCGCTTTCTCGACCGCCACGACTGCGCGATCGACTCCAGCACAGTATCCGCGTGGTGCTGCCAGAAGTACGCGCTTCTCTCCTGACACCGATCGATTTTCGAGTCGACCGCGCACAACGGCCGGGCGGACAGCGACCGGCGGATTACGGCTCACACCGTTGGTGATGGACACACCACCAGTGTACGAGAGCACTCGGGAGGTTACCGGTGGCCAGTTGTCGCCATCTTCCCGTAACCTGTTGCCATAACGACGGGAGCCCCCTTGCGAGAAACCCTGATCAGCGTCGATGTTGAGACTGCCGGACCCAACCCCGGCACTTTCTCGATGTTGTCGATCGGCGCCTGTCTCGTCGATGATCCGTCTCAGGGTTTCTACGTCGAGCTGAAACCCCTCAATGACAACGTCACCCCCGAGGCTTTTTCCGTGGCTGGCCTCACGCTTGAACATTTGCGCGAAAACGGTCGGGAACCGTCAGCGGCGATGCTGGAGTTTGAATCTTGGGTCAATTCCGTTGTGCCGGCGCACAGCTCACCAGTTTTTGTGGGATTCAATGCTGCATTCGATTGGATGTTCGTGTGCGACTATTTCGAGCGCTTTCTCGCAAGGAATCCGTTTGGGCACGCCGCTTTGGATATCAAATCCTTTTACATGGGAAAGGCCGGGGGCTCGTGGGCTGAGACGAGCATGCGGTTCTTGTCACCGCGGTACCTCGACGGACGCGCACTCTCCCACAACGCTTTGGGGGATGCGCGAGACCAAGCAGCCCTGTTCTCGGCGATCCGACTCGATATTTCAGCTAAGCACACCTACCCCCGTGAAGGAAGCACACGATGACTGACGCAGTACATGACAACGAGGTCGACCACCGCGCGATGATGGAGTCCGCCAAGCGGCTGGGCATAGAGCTCGATGAAGTGTCCACAACACAGTGGATGAGCGCCATCGCTCAAGAAAGTGCGCGTGGCGAGGTAGTCGTCGACACCACCATGGGAGCGTTCGGGCACCGCGTCGCGATGCTTGATTTCAGCGCAAGCGACCTGGATCGCTTCCGTCGCATCGGCGCGATTGTTGAAGTAACGTCAGACTCTCCCAAGGTAGAAAGTGCCCTCTCCATCTCCGGGTCCGCGGCGCAGTCGAAAATTCAGTCCTTCCCCGGAGATTGTGATTACTTTCAACGGCTCAACATCAAGGCGGCCACCCGTGAGGAAGCGTGCGAACTGATGGCGACCGTGATGCGGCAAAAAGTTCTCGCAATGCACCAGGGCCCGGGTTATCAGTTCTTGGAAGCCAAGCTCGGAAGTTACCCGTGTGATGGTCTTCACGCGGGAAAGCCCGTCCGCCAGGGAAGCCCGATGTCTTGGTCGCACGAGGAAATCGAAGCGCAAGAACTAACCCTTGAAACACCGGATGGCCCCGCAGTGTTGCGCTGGGCGGAGGTTGCCCTCGACCCAGGATGGTGCAAACTCGACTGGGTTGTGAGTGACGCGGAGCGTCGGCAGCTTTCCAATGCGAGCAACGTCATTGACGTCACCTGGGAGGCCCCCGACGGCACGATAGTGGCTCTCGACGGCTACCTTGACGCTTTCTTCCAAGAGGTCTATCTTGACGCGGGAGACCTTCCGATGTTCGCGAAGGTTGCAAACTTCGTGTCAGAGGATGCACTCGACACCTATGTGGAACGGCTTGAAGGTGAGGTACGCAAATATCTCACCGACCACCTGAATTACGGCAAAGCCGCCAAGAGAATGTACAACGTGTTCCGGCTCTCCGGCCGACACACGGAGGCCGCGTACGTTCGAGAACTCTTTGATGAGCCCGCCACGATTCTGTATCAGGTGTGGTCGCTCCTTTCGACCCTCGAGAATGCTACCCAGCCGGGATCCACCATTCCGATTGATGACGTGAAGGCTCAGGCTGACGCGTTAGTCATCGATGTGATTACCGCTCTTGAAGGCGAGGAAGAGGTCGAGATCGTCAAAGCAATCCTGAAGCTTCGCCAATCGCTCGACCTTCAGGATGCCGGCAGTTCGAGGGCTGCGGAAGTGCACGCTGCACAGACGCGAGTCATCAACGTGGTCAACACTTTCTATCGAGAAAAGCTGACGGGAATACCAACGATCAACGAGTACATCGCAGGAATTCAGGGTGACAATTACGCGGGCCCGCAAGGTGATACCGCAACAACTGGCGGAGCTGGTGCCGCGTGACAGATCCGAGCAGTCTTCCCACTTCGGATGCGCCATGGCCCGTAGCGACGCTGGCCGACAAAATCAAAGGGTGGATCGATCGATTGGGCAGCGCCTGGGTCGAGGGTGAGATCACGCAGTGGGGCGTTTCTGGCGGAAACGTGTACGGCAAACTCAAGGACCTCGACGTCGACGCAACCGTTGGCTTCACCGTCTGGGCTTCGACGCGATCCACGATGCCAGACGATCTCAAGCAGGGTGACCGTGTCGTTGCCCTCGTGAAGCCCAACTACTGGGTCAAGGGCGGCACGCTGTCAATGCAGGTGCTGGCGATGCGCCACGTTGGTCTGGGCGACCTGCTTGAGAAGCTCGAAAAACTTCGACAGAAACTGAAGGCTGAGGGGCTGTTCGATGTGGACCGCAAGAAACGCTTGCCGTTTCTTCCCCGCCGCGTTGGACTCATCACCGGCAAGGATTCGGATGCCGAAAAAGACGTGCTGCGCAATGCTCAACTGCGGTGGCCGTCCGTAGAGTTTCATGTCGAGCACGCGAACGTGCAAGGCGACCGAGCCGTTGGTGACGTCATTGCCGCACTTGCTCGGCTTGAGACAGATCCGGAAGTCGACGTGATCATCATCGCTCGAGGCGGTGGTGACTTTCAGAACCTCCTCGTTTTTAGCGATGAAGCACTCCTGCGAGCAGTGGCAGTCTGCGGCACACCGATCGTGAGCGCAATCGGCCATGAGGCGGATCGGCCGCTACTTGACGATATTGCGGACGTGCGAGCGTCGACCCCCACCGACGCGGCGAAGCGTGTCGTGCCCGATGTCGCAGAAGAGCTCAGTCGCGTGCAGCAAGCGCGATCCCACATCCGCACTCGCATGACCGGCCTCATTACGAACGAAATTGAACGAATCGGCCAACTGCGCACGAGGCCAGTGCTGGCCAATTCCACCTGGATTGTTGACGAGCGTTCGGAGGAGCTGACGCGCTGGGTGGCTCGAGGAACCGAACTCGTCGACCGCGCGCTTGAGCGGGCAACAATTTCTGTCACGGACCTGAGAGGGCGACTGCGCACACTTTCTCCTCAGGGCACTCTTGACCGTGGTTACGCGATTGCGCAGCTTTCGCACGGTCGGATTCTTCGCCACGTGGCGGATGCCGCTCCCGGCGCACCCCTCCTCCTCACCATTGCCGACGGCACCGTGTCGACGACGGTGGCCACGGCGACAGCTGACGGTCGCGCGGGTCGGTAGGCTGGGATGGTGGCCACACAACCTTCACCCTCGAACGAGTCAAACCACGATATTGCGTCCTTGACCTACGAGCAGGCGAGAGATGAACTCGTCAAAGTGGTCGCAGAACTTGAGCAGGGGTCCTCTACTCTGGAGCATTCCCTCGCGCTGTGGGAACGCGGCGAAGCACTCGCCGGGCGCTGCGAGGAGTGGCTCATCGGCGCGAAGGAGCGCCTCGATGCGGCGCGCCGCAGCGCGACATCCGATATGGACTCGCGATCGAACCCTGCGACCGACAAGGTATGAGCGCGCCAAAAGAACCGCGGGTCGTCGCCGAGCTCGGTAGACCAGAGACCCCCCAGGAGGCTGCTGATCGGCGCGCGGAGGCGTCACGCGTGCGTCGTCAAAGCAAAACTTTCGTCAACCTCGTCATTGCACTTCTCGCAAGTTTGGCCGTCGTTGCCGTCGTTGTACTTGTTGTGGTGCGACCGGATGCTGCACCGCGCGAGCCCATCGACTACGCCGCCATCGCCGCGGAAGCCGACACCCCGGTGCCC
>JBDSUT010000230.1:0-12728 GCA_039927595.1 Terrimesophilobacter sp. | reverse complement strand
GCTCAGCTCGCCGGGCTCAAGGCGCAAGTCGAGCGACACCACAATGCCGTGGCGGCCCCGCTTGAGCGTGGAAGTGCGATAGCCAAGCTCAAGATCCGAGGCACTCAGCCGCACAACCTCGTGGGTTTGCGCGTCGAGAAACTCGATCGAATCGAGCACCGCGCTGAGCTCCTGCCCGTAAGCGCCAATGTTCTGCACGGGGGAGGCACCCGCAGAACCGGGGATGCCAGAAAGCGCCTCGATGCCGCTGAGTCCGTGGTTCACCGTGAACGCGACCACCGAATCCCACGGCTCACCGGCCTGCACGCGAAAGACGGCTGGGTCGCTGTCAACATGCTCGATGCCGCGAGTGGCAACATGGATGACGGTGCCGTCGAATCCGTCATCCGAAATGAGCAGGTTAGACCCCCCGCCGATCAACAGCCACGGCTCACCGCTTGCCCACACCTCGATTGCCTGCCGGATGAGGTCATCGCGGCCACCTGGGCTGAGCAGTTCGCGCGCAGGGCCTCCCACACGCAGGGTAGTGAGTTCGGAAAGGTTCACACTCGGCCGCCTTTGTGCTCGCCGAACATCAGTCGAGGCTCACGCGAAGCTGAGCTTTACCGAGCACCGTCTCGTCGGCGAACGTCACCGTGAGATCGATGCGAGCACCAACATCATCAACAACGCCGACCTTCGCAACAACACGCACGATGGCACCGTTTGTGGCATCCACGAGCACGGGGCGCGTGAACCTCACCTGGTAGTCGAGCACCTTGCCGGGGTCTCCGAGCCAGTCGACGACCGGCTGCGCAGCGATGCCCATCGTGAGCATGCCGTGCGCGAGAACTCCGGGCAAACCAACCTCGTGGGCGAAATCGTCGCGGTAGTGGATGGGGTTGAAGTCACCGGATGCGCCCGCATACCGCACGAGCGAATCGCGGGTGAGGTGAAACTCGCGCTCGGCGACCACGTCGCCGACACTCACGCTCCTGGCCATCATTCTTCACCCCTCACGACGAGAGTGGATGTCGCCGTCACCACGTGTGCGCCGGTGGCGTCGACGATCGACGACTCCGACGTGACCATGCTGTGGCCGCCCAGCGACTTGACGCTCGTGACGGTGAGGGTTGCCGTGAGCTCGTCACCCGCGACGATGGGCCGCGAGTAGGTGAAACGCTGGTCACCGTGCACGACTCGGGTGAAGTCGATTCCGGCCTCCGGGTCGGCGAGCAGTTGGGCGAGAGTGCGTTCCTGCACCACGATGGGGAAGGTGGGCGGCGCGACGACGTCGGCGTAGCCTGCCCTGCGGGCGGCATCCGCATCATGGTTGATCGGGTTCTCGGCGAACACGGCGCGAGCGAACTCGCGCACTTTTTCTCGCCCGACTAGGTATGGAGCAGCGGGCGGATACTTTCTCCCGGCGATCTCAGGGTTCACAGCCATTCCCCCATCTTGTCACGGCCGTTGCCCGCTCCGGGAACGACGAAGCTCCGGGCACCTACAGTGGTGTCCGGAGCTTCTAGAGCGCTATTGTGCGACTGCCTACTGGCAGCTGTCGCACTGCAGAAGATCCATCGGATCGACGGGAACTGCGTAGCCGCCCACGGTGTCAGTGTCGTTTTCCATGGTGACCTCCTCAAGTCTGTTGGGAACCGGATGTGCCAGAACTGAAATCCAGCCCCTGCGTGGTTACCCACTATATAACCGGAATGACACCCTTGTCATTCCCCTACATGTTGTGGTTTCGGCGTGTCGCGAAGTTTCTTTGAGAATAGCGCCAACGACCGACAAATGCAGCAACAAATGTGCCGCTAGCCACGCTCATGCGCGTGGCCTAGGCTCCTCGTATGCAAAAACAAAGCGCGGAAACCGCCAAACGGTCACGGGGCGCAAATGTTTTTGTCGCCGTTGTTCTTGCTCTTGGCCTTGTGGTGGGCGCGGGATCGGCGATCTGGATCAAGGACACCTTCCTGACGCCTCGCGAATCGGGCACAAAATCCGAAACCACGCGCACGGAACTCATCCAATCCATCACGCGCGAGGAGCAGGTCGTTCTCGTGAGTTTGGGAATTCAGGGCATCGCCCAGAAAAAGGACATTAGCGTCATCTTCGGCGCGGATGTGCCCTGGAGCGATCGCACAACCTTTCTCCAATACAACTTCAGCGCCAAGTTGGGAATCGACGACAAAGGCATCGACGTGAGAAAAATTGGAGCGAACAAGTTTCTTGTGTCCATTCCTCAGTTCATCTTCATCGGTCATGACAACGAGGAGTTCACCCTCATTGCAGAGAACAATGGCGTGCTCAGTTTCGTCACCCCCGAAATCGACAAGGTTGACATGATCAACAAGATTCTCAACAGCGAGGCCAAGACTAAGTACATCCTGGCGAATGAAGAGATCTTGCGAGACCAGGCGACGGCGTTTTACACGAGCCTCATCAACAGCATTGACCCAACCGTCGCCCTTGAGTTTGAGTTTCGCAACTAGAGCGCATGGGCGTTCCAGAGAGATCGCTGGCGCCGAGGCTACCCATTCGCCCGCAGCAACTCTGCAACAAGTGCTTCAACCCGTGCGCGGATCTCATCCCGGATAACACGCACCACGTCAACTCCCTGACCCGCCGGGTCGTTGAATACCCAATCCTCGTAACGCTTGCCGGGAAAGATGGGACACACGTCACCGCAGCCCATCGTGATGACCACATCTGATTGCTTGACCGCGTCAGTGGTGAGGACCTGAGGGAGCTCCGCAGACATGTCGATCCCCACCTCATTCATGGCGTCGACGGCCGCCGGATTCACCTGATCTGCGGGAAGTGACCCCGCGGAATGAACCTCGATGCGCCCCTCAGAAAGACGGCTCAGAAATGCTGCCGCCATTTGCGAACGACCCGCGTTGTGCACACAGACGAAGAGGACGGACGGCTTCCGGTCGTTCATGCTGATATCTCCTCATTGATTCGCGTAGGAAAGAACTTGCGCGACCACAGTGCGACGTAGACCAGAGCGACCAAAACGGGGACCTCGATGAGTGGCCCGACAACTCCGGCGAGAGCCTGGCCGCTCGTGACCCCAAAGGTGGCGATGGCCACTGCGATGGCCAGCTCAAAATTGTTTCCCGCTGCGGTAAACGCCAGAGTGGTGGTGCGTTCGTATCCGAGGCCAAGCCCACGACCAAGAAGCATGCTCGCTCCGAACACAACAGTGAAGTAGACGAGCAGAGGCAACGCGATCCGTGCAACATCGAGCGGTCGAGAGAGAACCGTGTCTCCTTGCAGCGCAAACAAAATCACGATCGTAAAGAGCAATCCGTAGAGGGCCCATGGGGCCAACGTGGGTAAAAACGTATTCTCGTACCAATCGCGGCCTTTGGCTTTCTCCCCGAAAGTTCTCGTGAGGAAGCCAGCGAGCAGGGGAATCCCGAGAAAAACTACGACAGATACTGTGATTGTCCAGACGGAGAAGTCTGCGCTGGTCGTTGGCAGCCCAAGCCAGGTGGGCAACAGCTGAAGATAAAACCACCCCAGTACGCCGAAGGCGACAACCTGAAAGATCGAGTTGATCGCGACCAGGATGGCCGCCGCCTCACGGTCGCCACAGGCCAAGTCGTTCCAAATCAACACCATTGCGATGCAGCGGGCGAGGCCGACAATGATGAGGCCGGTGCGGTATTCGGGTAGATCCGGCAAGAAAACCCAGGCGAGGGTGAACATGAATGCCGGAGCGAGCAGCCAATTAGTCAGGAGCGAGGTGATCATGAGTTTTTTGTCGCCCAGAACCCGACGTGTTTCTGTGTAACGGACCTTCGCCAACACCGGATACATCATCACCAGCAGGCCAACGGCTATGGGTAAAGAGACCCCTGCGACGCTAAGGAAATCAAGAACGCGGTTCATCCCGGGGAAGGCTCGCCCAAGCAGCAAGCCGGACCCCATGGCCACTAATATCCATACCGGCAAGAAACGGTCGAGGATGGAAAGCTTGTGCATCAGCGCTCGTCGAGCAGCGCGGCGGCGAAGAGAGGCCGAGCGGCCTCCGCGCTTGGCGGATGAAAGAGGCCAGCCATCGCATCTCGTAAGAGGCGACTGAGCTCGTTGCTGTTGTTGAAGCCGGTGCCACCCACGCATGCCATCGCCGCCTCCGTGGCGTGGCGTGCAACAGTGCAGGCATTGATGCGCGCACTCACGAGCCGCAATGGCCATTCTGCGCCGTGGTCGGCTAGGTCATCGACGTCGCGGCAGTTGACATCCAACTGCGCTGGCACAGACATATATTCCATCAGCGCATCAGCTAGGCGGAGCCGGAACTCCGGCACTTCCGCGAGCGACGTTCCGCTCTTCGCGGACGCACGACTCGTTAGAGCCTGTGCTCCGAGGTCGAGTGCGCGGCGCGCGATTCCCGCGTAGACCGAGCCGATCAACAGTTGGAAGTTGCTCGCGATCGCAAACATCATCAGGTCGGGCTGCGGACCGGTCGGAATGCGGCGCGCGACGCGCTCGGGCCGCATCACCACATTCTCTAAGATGGTCGCCCGGCTCTGGGAGGCGCGCATGCCCAGCACATCCCACTGCTCTGACACCGTGATACCTGCGACGGAGCGGTCGACAAACCCGTAGACGAGTGTCGGGTTTTCGGCATCCGTGGTGTCGAGTCCGTGCGTGATGAGTCGCGTCCAGACGGGGGAAAGTGAGGTAAAAATTTTCACTCCGGTGAGCAGGTAGCTGCCGTCAGGCTGTGGCTCTGCGACGGTATTCGAGCCCTGCAGTACCCAGTCGTTGGCGGGTTCACTTACTCCGAACGCAAAGATTTCTCCGGCCATTGCTTCGTCGAAAACATACGTCAGCGATCTGTCGTCTCGCTCAAACATTGCGCGCACGACTCCCGTGCACATGAGGTGCATGTTGATCGCAAGCGCGGTCGCTGGGGCTGCCGTCGCGAGTCTTTGCTGGAGGCGTGAGACTTCGCCGAGTGTGAGGCCAGGGCCCCCGAATTCTTTGGGCACGAACACGGTGAGATAACCGTTGTCGACAAGTTCTGCCAGGTCTTCATCAAAGAAGCGGTTCTCGCGGTCGTACACTTCTGCGCGCTCACGAAAACGCTGCAGTAGGTCGTCGGGCAGGTAGTGCGCGGCAAACTTGGCGTGCTGAGCTTCACGATCGGTCATGGGGTTCACTCACATCCCTTCGAGTCAACTTTAGAGTGACTCAGATAACGCACCGTGAACGGCAAGCAAGTGCTTCGTGAACGGATGCTGCGGTCGAGTGAAAAGCTCCTCCGCCTCCCCCTGCTCCACGACGACACCATCTTTCATCACCAGAATCTGGTGGCTCAACCCGCGCACCACCGCAAGGTCGTGGGAAATGAACACCATGGAGAGCCCCCTGCTGCGCTGCAGGCGCGCGAGCAGGTCGAGCACTTGCGCCTGAACGGTGACATCCAGCGAAGATACCGGCTCGTCGCACACGAGAATTTCTGGCCGACGGGCGAGCGCTCTGGCGATGGCAACCCGCTGCTGCTGCCCACCAGAAAGCTGGTGCGGGCGGCGCGTCAAAAGTGCAGTGGGGAGGGCGACGGCCTCCATGAGCTCGGCAATCCGCCCGGTTCGATGGGTGCGAGGCGTGCCCTCTAGTGCGACCGCCTCGGCAAGAATCTTCTTCACCGTGAACCGGGGGTCGAACACGTCGAGAGAGTTCTGGTGGATGACCTGGATCCGTGCTCGATGTGCTCGACGACGGGACTCCGGCAGCGAGCTCCACACCTCCCCGTTTAGGAGCACCTCACCCTCGTCGGGCTTCTCGATTCCGAGCAGCATCTTCGCGAGGGTCGTTTTACCTGACCCTGACTCTCCAACAATCCCGACGGTGCTTCCCGATCGGAGATCAAAGGTGACCCCGTCGACGGCCCGAAAACGACCGTGGGGTCGCCGATACGACTTCACGAGGCCACGCGCAGAGAGCACGATGGGGCTTGCTGTATCGGCGGGCGGGGCCGAGCGAACCTCCGTCGCGGCGCGCAGCAATCGCCGAGTGTATTCCTGGGTGGGCGCAGTGAACAACGTTGCGGTATCCGCCACCTCGACAAAGCGGCCATCCTTCATCACCGCAACTCGGTCGGCGAGGTTCCGCACCACGGCAAGATCATGGCTGATGAGCAGCAGCGCGAGACCGGACGCCTTCAGCTCACCAAGAAGGGCGAGCACCTGCGCCTGCACGGTGACATCGAGGGCTGTTGTCGGCTCATCGGCGATGAGCAGCACCGGGCCGGCCGCGAGCGCGGAGGCGATGAGCGCTCGCTGCCGGAGCCCGCCAGAAAGTTCATGCGGGTACTGGCGAGCGCGCACCTCAGGCAGCGGGATGGCGACCCGCCGCAGAAGGTCAAGCACCCGTTCACGAACCTGCGTGCGAGCAAGATTCTCGTGCACGTGGAGCGGCTCCGCCACTTCGGCCGCGACGCGACGCAGAGGGTCAAGAGACACAAGCGCATCCTGGCTGACGAGTCCGAC
This sequence comes from Terrimesophilobacter sp., assembly GCA_039927595.1. GTDB lineage: Bacteria > Actinomycetota > Actinomycetes > Actinomycetales > Microbacteriaceae > Terrimesophilobacter. The sequence goes on along the minus strand of JBDSUT010000230.1, from coordinate 6,240 downwards.
GATCGCGCCGCGAAGCTGACGCCACGCCTGTTCTGTCAGCGCACGGGTATCGACATCGGCAATGCTGAGTTTGTCGAATCTCACCTGCGCGGTGTCGGGGGTGAGGCCGATCAGGCTGCGCGCGGTGAGCGTCTTGCCCGAGCCCGATTCACCAACAATCGCGAGGCACTCCCCCGCTGCAATACAAAACGACACGCCATCCACCGCGGGAGTTGGCGCACCGGCAAAGCTGACACTGAGGTTCGTCACAGAAACGAGGTTCGTCACAGAAACGAGGTTCGTCACAGAAGCAACATCGCTCACCGCTTCCTCCCCGCAGCCTTGGCCTGCAAGAAGCGGCCGACTGTGCTCGTGGAGATGACCGTGGCGGTAATGACCAGCCCGGGAAAGACCGCAATCCACCACGCGGTGGCCACATAGTTTCGACCCGCGGCAAGAATGAGCCCCCACTCCGGCGTTGGCGCTTTGGGGCCGAGCCCGAGAAAACTGAGCCCCGCTGCCGCGGTGATGGCTGTGCCAATTCCCATGACGGCCATGACGAGCAAGGGGCCAAGCGTGTTTGGGATGACGTGGCGCACGAGAGTGGTGGAGCTTCGTAACCCCAACGTTCGGGCAGCCTCCACGTAGCCAGCTCTCTTCACGACCAGTGTTTGCGCTCGCGCGACCCGCGCATAGGCGGGGATTACGGCAATCGCCACCGCGATCAGAAGGCTCGCCTCGCCTGGCCCGATCACGGCGATCACGATGAGGGCGAGCAAAAACTCGGGGAACGCCATCACCACTTCGATCGCACGGGAGAGCACACTGTCGCCCACCCGATGAAGTACACCTGCCACAGCGCCGATGGTCAGACCGGCGACCATGGCGAGCGCGGTCGCACCAAACCCGACGGCCAGCGAGTAGCGAGAGCCGTACAGCACTCTCGCAAAGACGTCCCTTCCCGCCTGATCGGTGCCGAAGGGGTGGCCGAAGCTCGGTGCCTGCAAGGCGTTCATGACATCCGTCTCGAGGGGGTCGACGGAAGTGAACAGCCACGGCGCCACGGTCGCGAGTAAGAGCATGACGATAAAGGCTCCCGCGATCCAGACGCCCACTCCTGCGTGCTGTCGCCTCGTCGGCGCGCGTGCCGCGTCAATGACAGTCATGCGTCACGCTCCGCGATGCGAAGGCGCGGGTCGAGAAGAGAGTACGCGAGGTCGATGAGCAGGTTGATGACGGCGAAGACGGCGGCCGCGAGAACGATAACCCCGAGAACTATGGGGATGTCCCGATTCATGATCGCGTCCAAGGCGACCCTCCCGAGCCCTTGCCTTGCAAACACGGTCTCCACCAGCACGGAGCCGCCCAGCAGCGAACCAACAATGTAGCCGGTGAGGGTGATGCTGTTGGCCGCCGCGTGCCTCAGTGTGTGGCGAAAGAGCAGTCCCGCGTGGCCGACCCCGCGCGCCCTCGCGGTATCCGCGAACGGCATCACGCTTGCGGAGTCGAGCCCTTGGCGCAGCACCTGGCTGATGATGCCAGCGACCGGAATGGCGAGTGTTGCGGCGGGCAACACGAGTGCAAGGAATCCGTCCGTGCCTGCGATGGGGAACCAGTGCAGCCCGAAGCTGAAGACGGTGATGAGAACGAGTCCGGTCCAGAACGTCGGGGAGGAGACTGCGAACAACTCTAGAAAAGACAACACGGCGCGGCTGCGGCGACCCCGCGCGAGCATGGCTGAACTGATCGCGAGAGCGAGGGCAAAGACCATCGCGAGCGCCATCAACTGAATGGTCGGCGTAACCTGTTGGCCTATAACATCGACGACCGGCTGTTGCAGCCGATACGAGGTGCCAAGGTCGCCCCGCAGCAGGCGACCGAGATAGTTTGTGTACTGCAGGAACAGTGGCTCGGTGAGCCCCCAGTCGGCACGAATCTGCGCACGCACGGCTTCACTCACGTTGGCGTGCACCCCGAGCATTACGTCGACAGGATCGCCGGGGATTAGGCGCAGCGCAAAGAACCCCACCGTCGCGGCGCCCCACACCACGAGCAGCATGCCACCGAGTCGACCCAACCCGGAGGAAGGGGCAAGGCCGACTCGGCGTTTCTTTGGCGTTACGGTCACCCGGCCGCCGTGAGGGACGCGCCGTAGAACAACGGCTGTCCATAAAGGTCAAAAATCAAACCGGTCACAGCGTTGCTGTATGCGGTCGTGGATGTCGGAACGTAGATCGGGATGAGGGCCAAGTTCTTCACGTTCCACCGTTGCAATTTCTGGTAAAGCTTCTCGCGCTCGGCCGGGTCAGCGGTCGCTACCGCGTCATCCAACAGCTTGTCGACAGCTGGGTCGCTCAGCGACGAACCGTTCTTGTAACCATCCGTGTGCAGGTGGGCTCGTAGCACGTCGGCGTCGACGCTGGGAAAACTCCAGTCGGAGAGGTCGAAGTCGCGTGCCAGGTAAAGCTCGTAGAACTTTGCCACCTCGTAGTCGTCGCGGATGACCTCGAACCCAACCTTCTTGAGGTCGGCCTGCACGGCGACGGCGAAACTCGCGTTGGCGTCGGACACGGGGGTCCAGGCGATCCAGTTCACGCTGAGGCGCGTGCCGTCTTTCGTGCGGTAGCCGTCGGAGTCGCGTGCGGTCCAGCCTGCGGCATCCAGCAGAGCGTTGGCGTCTTTCGGGTCGTAAGCGAGGCTGTTCTCAACACTCGGGTCGTACGCATTCGGCGTCGCCGGTGTGAGGATGCTCCACGCCCGATCTACCTGGTCCTGATAGACGCTGGTGACGTTGCGATCGATATCGATTGCCTCAGCGAAAGCCTTGCGCACGTTCACGTCGGAGAAGACACCGTGCTTCTGGTTGAGGAAGAGGGAGTATGGCAGGCCTGGATCTTGGATCTTTTCGATCGTGAAACCGTCACCAATCTGCGAGACCGTGTTGGCGGCAATGCTGCCGGCAACCTGAACTTCACCGCTGGTCAAGGCACCCGTTCGCACCGAGGATTCGGTGAGGATACGAAGCACGAGAGTTTTGATGGTGGCCGCCCCCTCGTGCTTGCTGCCTTCGGGAGCCCAGTTGTAGTCGGGGTTAGCTTGGAAGACAATCTTCTGGTTCGGTACATATTCGGTCATCGTGTATGGACCAGTGCCGACGGAGATTCCGGGGCCACCAGCAGCAAGTTGGTCTGCCTTCGTCTCGAGCACCTTGGGCGAGTAGAACCCAAGCTTGGCCGTGCTGACCGCCTGCAGGAATGGCGCATACGGTTTCACGAAGTTCACGCGAACCGTGAACTCGTCAACGACCTCGGTGTTGGCGTAGTAGCCACCTTCTGCGGCGTAACCGATGAGGCTGGCGGCATCGGCGGATGCCGTTTCTGGCGCAACGACGTGGTCAAAGTTTGCCTTCACGGCCGCCGCAGTGAAGGGCTCGCCATCCTGGAAGGTGACGTCGTTGCGCAGCGTGAACGTGTAATGCAGGCCATCGGGTGAGATCTCCCACGACGACGCAAGCCACGGCACGATGTCACCGTCTGGCGTCTGGTAAACGAGGGAGTCAACCGTGTTGCGCATCACCGTTGCGGTGATCTGGAAGGCGGAAGAGTGGATGTCCATCTTGCCGGAACTGAGCACGCCACCATTGATCGCGTAGGTCAGCGTCGACGGGGTGCTGGCCGTGGTGGTGGTTCCGGTTGCGCTCGCGCACCCGGCGACGAGGGCCGCGCTGGCGAGCATGGCAATGAGCGCGCCGACTCGAAAAGTTTTACGGGCGCGAGCGCGCATGGAGGTAGTCACTTTCTGCAGGAGCGAGGGCCGAGTAAGGCGTGCACCCGGCGCGGAAGTGTGATGCAAACCCATAATAATTAGACTGCGTCTAAAAACACAATTCCGGCGCCATACTCACACCACTCGGCGGCAGCCAGCTTTACCGGGATGCGCGGACACTGCGCGTGCGCACGGCGAGAGCCGCACACGCAATGACCACGATGCCGCCGACAATAGTGGCCCATCCGAGCTATTCGCGCAGGATAAGCGCGGCCCAGAGAATGCTCATCACCGGCTGAGCAAGTTGCACTTGACTCACCTGGGCCATCGGTCCAATGGCGAGACCGCGGTACCAGGCGAAGAATCCGAGGAACATGCTGATCACCGCGAGATAGGCGAAAGCAAGCCATTCGACAAGGGTTGCCGTTGGGGGCTGCTCGATGGTGGAGATCGTGGCGACCGTGATCATGAGCGGGGCAACGAGGATGAGCGCCCATGACACGGTTTGCCACGCACCGAGTTCGCGGGCGAGAAGCCCTCCTTCGGCGTAACCAAGAGCCGCGGCCATGACCGCGCCGAAAAGCAGTAAGTCAGACCAGTGCAGCTGGCCAAAGCCGCCGTTCTGCAACGAAGCAAAGGTGATCGTGGCAACCGCACCAAGGAGAGCAAAAATCCAGAATGATCGCGCCGGTCGCTCCCTTCCGCGAATGACCGCCATGACCGCAGTCGCAGCCGGGAGGATGCCGATCACTACCGCACCGTGGCTCGCCGGCGCCTCGGTGAGTGCGAACGAGGTCAGAAAAGGAAAACCGATCACCACGCCACCCGCAACAATGGCGAGCCTCGCCCATTGCACTCGGGTCGGCCAGTGTTGCCGGGTGAGTGCGAGAACAATCCCTGCCAGTATGGCGGCGACAACCGCTCGCCCTGAACCGATAAAGAGAGGCGAGAGTCCGCCGAGCGCTACCCGAGTGAAGGGAACCGTAAAAGAAAACGCGACAACCCCTACGAGCCCCCACCAGAGCCCCGTGCGCGCCAACACCGCACGCCCCAACACGGTGGGGGGCGATACCACATCGGTGGATAACACCGAGGGAGATGAAACGATAGCGCTACTATGTTCTTTCATGAATCAGAATAGCACCGACCGCATCGTCGCAGGGTTACGGTCCTGGCTGTCGTCGGCTTCCCCCGGAGCTCAGGTGCCATCCAATCGCACGCTGATGGCCGAGTATGGGGCGAGCCCGGTCACCGTTCAGAAGGCGATGAGTCAGCTAGGCGCCCTCGGCCTCGTCGAGTCCCGCCCCGGCGTTGGCACGTTCGCGAGCGCGGTGCGAGTCGCGCGGCCCGTCGACTATGGATGGCAGACTGCGGCATTGGGCGCCCCCTACCCCCGACAATCGCTGTTGTCGTCAACACAAAGAACAATCGCGCCCGACGCGATCGGCCTGCATTCTGGCTATCCCTCTCGAGACCTGCTCCCAGAGCGACTCGTGCGCGCCGCGATCACTCGCGCAGCACGCAGCGAATCGGCGATGACGCGCTCGCCCGCAGCCGGCCTCCCCGAGTTACGCGCGTGGTTCGCCAATGAGCTCGCCTCCACCGCCCCGGCGGGAGTCTCCCCCGCCACAGCGCAGAGCGCCCTGATAACTGCGGGGAGCCAAAGTGGACTCAGTTCGATATTTCGCGCCGTGGTCGGGCCCGGCCAACCGCTTCTCATCGAATCACCGACCTACTGGGGTGCCATTCTCGCCGCCGAGCAGGTCGGCGTCACGCTGGTTCCTCTTGCGGCAGGGCCCGCCGGACCAGACCCCGACGATGTGGCCCGCGCCTTTGCGCAGACGGGCGCAAAGGCTTTCTACGCGCAACCAACATTCGCGAACCCAACGGGAGCCCTCTGGCCGGCTGAAACCCGCGAAGCGATTCTCGATATCGTGCGCCGCTTCGACGCGTTCCTCATCGAAGACGATTGGGCGCACGACCTCGCCATCGATACGGATTCTCGACCACTCGCAGCACACGATGACGACGGTCACGTCATCTACATCCGCTCGCTGACGAAGAGTGTGTCTCCTTCACTTCGCGTCGCCGCCGTCATCGCTAAAGGGCCTGCGCGGGAGCGGATCCTCGCCGATCGCGCAGCAGAGTCCATGTATGTCAGCGGGCTAGTGCAAGCGGCCGCTCTGGATGTAGTCACGCAACCCGGATGGCGCAGCCACCTTCGCGGGTTTCGACAGCAACTCCGGGCACGCCGTGATCTTATGCTGACAAGCCTTCTCGAGAACGCTCCGACTGCGAACGTAGAGAGCGTGCCCAGAGGGGGCCTCAATCTCTGGGTTCGCCTTCCCGACGGCACCGACGTCACCGAAATCGTTCGGCACTGCGAACTTCGGGGACTCATCATTGCGCCTGGCGCTGAATGGTTCCCCGCCGAGCCATCCGGTTCCTTCGTTCGACTCAACTTCTCGCACGAGAACCCCGACCGCTTCCCCGCCG
>JBDSUT010000229.1:0-5390 GCA_039927595.1 Terrimesophilobacter sp. | reverse complement strand
AGGTTGTCTCGATCTGGGCCGGCACGAACGGCAAGCTTGACGAGGTGCCGGTGGAGGACATCCTTCGTTTCGAACGCGAACTGCTCGATTACTTGGGCCGCAACACCAAGGTGCTTACGACGCTACGCGATACCAACGTGCTCGATGATGATACCGTCGCGACCCTCGATAAAGAGATCGAGAAGTTCAAGCTCGAGTTCCAGACGGGTGAAGGCAAGCCGCTCATCTCGGCTGGCCGTGAAGAATTCGAAGAGATTGCGCCTGAGGACATCGCTCAGGAGCAGATCGTCAAGGGTCGTCGGTAACTAATGGGAGCACAACTTCGGGTCTACCGGCAGAAGATTAAGTCTGCCCAGACGACCAAGAAGATCACCAAGGCGATGGAGCTCATCGCTGCTTCGCGCATTCAAAAGGCGCAGCAGCGTGTAGCGGCATCCGGCCCATATTCGCGTGCGGTGACGCGCGCGGTGTCGGCGCTGGCCACGTACTCCAACGTGGACCACGTGCTCACGACGGAGCCGGAGAAGATCGAGCGCGCAGCGATCCTGATCCTTTCGTCTGATCGCGGTCTGGCCGGGGCGTTCAACACCAACGTGGTGAGAGAAGCGGGTGAACTTACCGCTCGGCTGAAGGCCGAAGGTAAAGACGTTGTCTTTTACCTCGTGGGCCGCAAGGCGATCGCATACTTCAACTTCCGTAAGCGGCCGATTGAGCGTTTCTGGGTGGGCGGAACGGATAACCCCGATTCCGAAACTGCCCATGAAATCGGGGATGCTCTCGTTGAGCGGTTCCTGAAGCCGGCTTCGGAGGGCGGGGTCGACGAGATCCACATCGTCTACAACCGCTTCATCAGCATGCTCACCCAGACGCCAGAGGTTGTTCGACTTCTTCCCCTCGAAGTTGTTGAGGGTGTCGAGGAGCCGGGGGAGCGCGAGATTCTTCCGCTGTACGAGTTCGAGCCAGAGGTCGACAAGGTGTTGGATGCCTTGCTCCCCATCTACATCGAAAGCCGTATTTTCAACGCGATGCTGCAGTCAGCGGCGAGCAAGCATGCAGCGACCCAGAAGGCAATGAAGTCGGCGAGTGACAACGCAGACAAGCTCATCAAGGATTACACGAGACTGGCGAACAACGCCCGCCAGTCCGAGATTACCCAACAGATTTCCGAGATCGTGGGCGGCGCAGACGCCCTCGCCTCCGTGAAGTAATAAACCAGGAGAAACAGGATAGCCATGACGACGACAGCTCCGGCCGAAAAGAAGCCCGCCGCGAAGAAGCCCGCTTCAACAAAGAGTGGTGCGGCGAAGAGCGCTGCCGCAGCGACGGCGCCCATCAAGCCAGGCGGCGTTGGCCGCATCTCTCGAGTTACCGGGCCCGTGGTCGACATCGAGTTCCCTCACGATGCAATCCCCGCGATGTACAACGCGCTCAAGACGACTATTACGATCGCGGGGGAGTCCACCGAGATCACCCTCGAGGTGGCACAGCACCTCGGAGACGATGTCGTTCGCGCCATCTCGCTCAAGCCGACTGACGGCCTTGTTCGTGGCCAAGAAGTTAGAGACACAGGCGGACCGATCACGGTTCCGGTGGGTGACGTCACCAAGGGCAAGGTCTTCAACGTCATTGGTGAAGTTCTGAACGCCAAGCCTGGCGAGGTCATTGAGATCACCGAGCGTTGGCCGATTCACCGCAAGCCCCCGGCATTCGACCAGCTTGAGTCCAAGACTCAGTTGTTCGAGACCGGAATCAAGGTCATCGACCTTCTCACGCCATATGTTCTTGGTGGAAAGATCGGCCTCTTTGGTGGTGCCGGTGTTGGTAAGACTGTTCTTATCCAGGAAATGATCCAGCGCGTTGCGCAGGACCACGGTGGTGTGTCGGTGTTCGCCGGTGTTGGCGAGCGTACCCGTGAAGGTAACGACCTCATCCACGAGATGGAAGAAGCAGGCGTCTTCGACAAGACGGCGCTCGTCTTCGGCCAGATGGATTAGCCGCCAGGAACGCGTCTTCGTGTTGCGCTTTCTGCGCTCACCATGGCGGAGTACTTCCGTGACGTGCAGAAGCAAGACGTGTTGCTCTTCATTGACAACATCTTCCGCTTCACGCAGGCTGGCTCCGAGGTCTCAACGCTTCTCGGCCGCATGCCTTCTGCGGTGGGCTACCAGCCGAACCTCGCAGACGAGATGGGCATCCTGCAGGAGCGCATCACCTCGACCCGTGGTCACTCGATTACGTCGCTTCAGGCAATTTATGTTCCTGCCGATGACTACACCGACCCCGCGCCAGCGACGACCTTCGCGCACCTTGACGCGACCACGGCACTCAGCCGTGAAATCGCCTCGAAGGGCCTTTACCCGGCCGTTGACCCGCTGACCTCGACCTCGCGTATTCTCGATCCCCGCTACTTGGGCGCCGACCACTACCGCGTTGCGACCACCGTGAAGCAGATCCTTCAGAAGAACAAGGAACTCCAAGAGATCATCGCGATCCTCGGTGTTGACGAACTTTCTGAAGAAGACAAGATCACAGTGTCGCGCGCACGCCGCATTGAGCAGTTCCTTTCCCAGAACACCTACATGGCGAAGAAGTTCACCGGTGTTGAGGGCTCGACGGTTCCGCTGAAAGAGACGATCGAGTCGTTCGACGCGATTGCTCGCGGTGACTTCGACCACGTTGCCGAGCAGGCGTTCTTCAACGTCGGCGGCATCTCCGATGTTGAAGAGCGTTGGGCGCAGATTCAGAAGGAGAACGGCTAATCATGGCCATTCTCTCGGTGAGTGTCGTCTCGGCGGACCAGGAAGTCTGGACCGGCGAGGCGAAACAGCTGATCACTCGCACGGTGGAAGGCGAAATCGGCATCCTGCCAGGGCACGAGCCCATCATGGCAATCTTGGGTGCCGGTGAGGTTCGCATTACGCTCGCGGATGGCAGCGTCGTGAAGGCGATGGCGGAAGATGGTTTTCTTTCCGTTGCCCATGACGTTGTCACTGTTGTCGCTCGCACGGCGTCGCTTACGGCGGCCATTGCTGACTCGCACTAACGCTCACGCTCCCTCGTGCACATTCTTCTCCCACCTTCGGAGACGAAAAGGGATGGCGGAATAGACGGCACGGTCCTTGACCTGCACGCGCTGAGTTTCTCAGAACTTACGTCAACGCGGCGTTCCGTGCTCTCGGCCGTGCGCTCGTTGTGTAGCAATCGTGCGGAGGCGGCAGCCGCTCTCGGGCTGAGCAAAGCCCAGTACTTCGAGATTGAGCGGAACCGTGAGTTGCGGCGTTCGGCCACAATGCCGGCGTTAGATCGATACACGGGTGTCTTGTTTGACGCATTGGACGCAGGGTCTTTGCCGCAGGCTGCGCGTGCGTTCGCGGGGGAGCAGGTCGTGATTCATTCTGCCTTGTTTGGACTTATTGGGGCGTTCGACCCCATCCCCGCCTACCGTCTTTCCCAGGATTCGCGACTGCCAGGGCTGTCGCTTAAGAAGTCGTGGCAAGGGCTGGTATCTCGGGAGCTTCGCAGTCTCCCAGGTCTTGTTCTTGATCTGCGCTCAGAGTCTTACGTTGGGCTGGGGCAGGCACCCGAGTCAGCCACCTTCGTGCGTGTCGTGACGGCGGGTGCGGATGGCGCTCGTCGCGCACTGAATCACTTCAACAAGAAAGCCAAGGGAGAGTTTGTACGTGCACTGGCCCTTGCGCAGATCGATCATCCCGATCTGGATTCGCTGGTTGCGTGGGCCAAGGCGCAGGGTATTCAACTCGATCATGGTTCGGCGGGTGAGCTGCAACTCGTCGTTTAGGCTGGCGGAGTCAGTTCATGAGGTCACGCGGCGAGCAGAATTCCTTCGTGCTCGAGAAGCCACAGCTTGGTGGGGATCCCTGCACCACCGCTGTACCCGGTGATGCGACCGTCTGAGCCCAGCACCCTGTGACAGGGAATGACGAGGGGAATCGGGTTTGCACCAATTGCGCCGCCGACAGCTCGTCCAGCCGTTGCGCGGCCTGTTCCGAGGCCAAGTTCACCATACGTGGTGACATCACCCCATGCGAGGTCTCTCAATTGGCCCCAGATTGCCTGCTGGAAGGTGGTTCCGCGAGGTGCAAGTGACACAGAGAACGACCGTCGCTTACTGGCGAAATATTCATCGAGCTGCTTCGCGGCACGGTCGAGAACGTGATTCGAGGTTTCTGGCATCCCATCAAGGGGCAGGTGCCCATCTTTCTCGATGGTGAGAGTGGTGAGTGCGGCCCCGTCGCTGGTGAGTTCTAAACGGCCGATCGGGCTGTCGATGCGACGAAGCCAGGTGGGGGGAGTGGTGTTCGGCATACTCCGACGCTAAACCACTGCTGCAATATGTGCTGCCCAAACCTGAGGGGAGTGAAACAAGAGAGTTTCTGTAACTCTGTGCGGGAGTGGATAGCGTAGAGGTATGTCTGAAACAACGCCACCCAACATCCACTACCGAAACCTGGGCCGTTCTGGCCTCAGAGTCTCGACCATCGGCATGGGGTGTAACAACTTCGGTAGAGCCGGAACTGCCACGGAAAGCCAAGAGGGAACTAATGCGGTGATTCACGCCGCCATCGATGCCGGCGTGACATTCTTTGACGGCGCAGACATCTACGGCAAAGAGCGGGGCGTGAGCGAGACGCGCATGGGCGAGGCTCTCAAAGGTAAACGTGATTCGATTGTGCTCGCCACCAAGTTCGGCATGGACATGGAGGGAGTGAACGGTCCAGACTGGGGTGCCCGTGGTTCGCGCCGCTACATCCGAATTGCCATCGAAGCCTCTCTGCGCAGACTTCAGACCGACTGGATTGACCTCTACCAACTGCACACTCCAGACCCTCTCACGCCGATGGAAGAGACTCTCGGCACTCTCGATGGTCTCGTCTCAGAAGGCAAGATCCGTTATTACGGACACTCGAATCTTTCCGGATGGCAAATTGCCGAGGCCGAGTTCATAGCGATCCTGAACGGCCATCCTCGGTTCATCTCCGCCCAGAACGAGTACAGTCTGCTGGCGCGGGGAGTGGAGAAGGAGGTCCTGCCCGCCGTACGCGAATACGGTCTCGGTTTCTTGCCATTCTTCCCCCTCTATAACGGCATCCTCACCGGTAAGTACACGAGGGCTGGCGGGCCGAAGGGGTCGCGCGTCACGAATGAGAAACGATACCTTCTGGAGAGCACCAACTGGGAAGCGGTCGAGAAGTTCCAAGATTTCTGCGACAGCCGCGGTGTGAGCATGCTCGAGGCAACCTTTGGATGGCTTCTCGCGCAGCCCAACCTTTCGAGCGTCATTTCGGGAGCGACCACCCCGGAACAAGTGCACCAGAACGTGGCCGCGGCCACGGCGTGGGCTCCGGATGCCGACGCACTTACCGAGATCG
>JBDSUT010000228.1:0-4664 GCA_039927595.1 Terrimesophilobacter sp. | reverse complement strand
GCGATAGTTGATGACCACGGCAGCACCCTCTCTGGCGAAGGCCGTCGCGATGGCCGCGCCGAGCCCGCGTCCCGCGCCGGTTACAAGCACGGTCTGCGTGTTGATTGCTTTCGACATCGTCAGTCCTTCCAGAGGTTGTGAAAATGATGGACGGGGCCATGGCCGTGTCCGACGGACAGGCTGTCTGCATTCGCGATCACGCCTGTGACATAGCGCTTGTCTCTGCCATTCGGCAGTGTGATGCACACTGGATCTCGCTTGACGGGGTCGGGGTGCTCCCGCATGTCGACGCTCAACATCCGCACCCCGCGCCAGGAAAATTCACCCTGTCGCTCGATGGCGTGCCGCTCGCGGACGTTGGCCCTCACGGGCAGTTCATCCACTGGTTCGCAAAACCCACCGCCTCGCTTCAGTGATCTCACGGGCTTCGCGTTTTAGGATGACCGCATATGAGTGAAAGCACGGAGCGAGTGGGACCCATCGAGGATGGAGGAACCGAAGACCCTGAGCGGGTACTTCAAGCGGCCTTGTCTTCGCGGGATCGACGCATCCTCGATTTTGAGCGCGAGTGGAAGCGTCATGGTGAGGCAAAGGAGGACGCGGTGCAATCGGAGTTTGGGCTCACGTACGCCCGGTACTATCAAGTGCTGAACACGATCATCGATTCGCCTGCTGCGCTTACCTACGATCCCATGTTGATTACCCGATTGCAGCGCATGCGAGAAACCACAACCAGAGCAAGAGTTTTGTTGCCGCACCCGAGCGACAATAACCCCGGCTCACGCTGACCCGAAATTTCGAGAGAACCATGGCCAACTATCCCCAGGACCGTTTTGACGAGGTGCCCGCCGAGCTGCAGCGCGTGGGGGCCCACCGGGCGCCCAAAAAGAAGGGGCGTGGCCTCATCGGCTTTGCGTGGGCAGTTCTTGCCACAGTACTTTTGACGGGTGCGGGGCTCGTCGGTCTCGCCGCTGTTGACAGCAACATCAACTTCGACTTTTTTGCGGGAAATAAGACGCCAGTGCCAACGCCCACGGTCATCCCGACGGCGGCGCCAACCCTTGATCCTGCGGTTCCTTTGACGATTTTGAACGGCACACCGACGGTGGGCCTCTCCACTCAGGTGGGTGACAATTTGGTGGCTCTGGGGTGGACCGGGGCCACGGAAGGTATTGGTAGTCGCGCGAACGCGTCCACCAACGACGTCGAAGCGACGGTCGTTTACTACGCAGACCCTTCCCTTGAAGGTGCGGCGCGTGGGATTGTTCACGCCTTGGGTGTCGGCGACGTTCGACTTTCCACCGACTTTCCGGGTTCGCAAATCACGGTCGTCATCGGGCTTGACTACGAGCCCATGGTGCCGCCCAGCCCGTGAGTCATCGCCAAACCTGATGTGACCGAAATGTGCGGGTTCGCGGGCACGCCAATGCTAAACCGCGCTCATGGGCTTGTGCGGGCTATCCTTTGGCCGTGACTTCACTTTCCCTGGCCGGGTGCGTGCGTGCCGTGGCAATACCTGTGCTCAGTGCCCTCGCCGTGCTTTCCCTTGTCGGATGCGCGCCAGAGCGTCTCCCATCGGGCCCGTCACAGAGTGCGTCGCCGCCGTGGGTTTCCACTTATGTCACTCCTGATCCCACCGAGTTGGCGCCGCTGCGCGGAACAACGGTGCCGGCCGGATCACTCGATCACGCATCTATCGCTGCGAAGGTCGACAACCACTGGGATGCGAGACCCCAAATTGGTCTCGAGCGCACGGACATGCTTTTTGAGGAACTCGTCGAAGGCGGAATCACGAGGTACGTTGCCGTTTGGCAGTCGGATATTCCTGAACTGCTCGGGCCCGTGCGCTCCATCCGGCCCATGGACCCCGACATCATTTCGCCCTTCGGTGGGATTGTTTGTTATTCGGGCGGCCAGCAGCGTTTCGTGAACCTCATGCTGAAGACGCCCGTGTACAACGCCATCCATGGTCAACGCGACACGGAGAAGACTTTCTATCGGGCGAAAAACAAGATTGCGCCACACACTGTTGTGGTCAAGGCGCAGGAGGTGCTTGCCCAGCACCCCACCATTCCCGCGCCTCAACAGCAGTTCGCATACTCGCTCGACGGAGCCTCATCGACGGCAGGTAAGAACGGCGAACCCACCGTTGCCATCAACTATCGGTTTTCCAACCTTTACTACGGCAACTGGGAATGGGACGAGACAGGCGACCGGTGGTTACGGGTGCAGCAAGACAAGGTCGATCTTGACAGCAACGGAAACCAGCTCAGCGCCACCAATGTTGTCATCCTTCGCGTCAATGTGATTAACGACACCAACGTGCCCAAGACGCAACTGTATGGCAGTGGCGAAGCGTGGGTTTCCAGTGGCGGTGGCACCGTGCACGGTACGTGGACCAAGGATTCCGCCAATGAGTCTCTGCGTCTCCTTGACGATAACGGCATCACCATCAGGCTTGCTGCAGGCAACACGTGGTTCGAACTTATTCCTCCACCGGGCTCCGTGTCGTTCGCTGGACCGTTCGCACCGTAAGCTCCCGAGGGTTTGTTCGCTGAGAGGTAGCCCCCTCGTCTTGCACTCTCTGCCTTGGAGTGCCAGAATCTATTAGCACTCTCTTAGTGTGAGTGCCAATAGGTGTTGCATACTTTTCGACGTCCAGGAGGGACGAAAAACACACATGGCAAAGATGATTGCATTCGATGAAGAGGCCCGTCGCGGCCTTGAGCGCGGCCTGAACATTCTGGCTGACACGGTCAAGGTGACGCTCGGCCCGCGTGGCCGCAACGTTGTACTTGAGAAGAAGTGGGGCGCCCCCACCATCACCAACGACGGCGTTTCTATCGCCAAAGAGATCGAACTCGACGACCCGTTTGAGAAGATCGGTGCGGAGCTCGTCAAAGAGGTCGCCAAGAAGACGGATGATGTTGCCGGTGACGGAACCACGACCTCGGTCGTGCTCGCCCAGGCTCTGGTTCGCGAAGGACTGCGCAACGTCGCGGCCGGTGCTGACCCGATCAGCCTGAAGCGTGGAATTGAGAAGGCTGTCGCCTAGGTGATCGCCGCGCTGGTTGCCAGCGCGAAAGAGATCGAGACCAAGGAAGAGATCGCTGCTACGGCATCCATCTCCGCAGGTGACACCGAAATTGGTGCGCTGATCGCTGAGGCCATCGACAAGGTGGGCAAGGAAGGCGTTGTCACCGTCGAGGAGTCGAACACGTTCGGCACCGAGCTGGAGCTCACCGAAGGTATGCGCTTCGACAAGGGCTTCCTGTCGGCGTACTTCGTGACCGACCCTGAGCGTCAGGAGACCGTCTTCGAAGACGCGTACATCCTCGTCGTCAACGGCAAGGTTTCCAACATCAAGGACCTGCTCCCCATCGTCGACAAGGTGATCCAGCAGGGCAAGCAGCTGCTCATCATCGCGGAAGATGTTGATGGAGAAGCGCTTGCGACTCTCGTTGTGAACAAGATCCGTGGCATCTTCAAGTCGGTTGCCGTCAAGGCTCCAGGCTTTGGTGACCGTCGCAAGGCTCAGCTGCAGGACATCGCCATCCTCACCGGTGGTCAGGTCATCAGCGAAGAGGTTGGGCTCAAGCTTGAGAACACCACGCTCGACATGCTCGGCCAGGCTCGTAAGATCATCGTCACCAAAGACGAGACCACGATCGTTGAAGGCGCAGGCGAAGCGGATGCCATTGCTGGTCGCGTGAAGCAGATCCGTTCAGAGATCGACAACACCGACAGCGACTACGACCGCGAGAAGCTGCAGGAGCGTCTGGCGAAACTCGCCGGTGGCGTTGCCGTCATCAAGGCTGGCGCTGCAACCGAGGTTGAGCTGAAGGAGCGCAAGCACCGCATCGAGGATGCCGTGCGCAACGCGAAGGCAGCCGTCGAAGAGGGCATTGTCGCCGGTGGTGGCGTAGCACTCATTCAGGCCGGCGCAACCGCGTTCGAGAGCAAGGCGCTCAAGGCACTCACGGGTGACGAAGCAACCGGTGCGAACATTGTTCGCGTTGCCGTTGACGCGCCACTCAAGCAGATCGCCCTGAACGCTGGTCTCGAGCCCGGAGTTGTTGCTGAGAAGGTGCGCGGGCTTCCCGTCGGCCACGGACTCAACGCTGCAACAGGCGAGTATGGCGACATGCTTGCTGCTGGCATCAACGACCCGGTGAAGGTCACGCGCTCGGCGCTGCAGAACGCAGCGTCGATTGCCGCGCTGTTCCTCACTACGGAGGCCGTTGTCGTCGACAAGCCGGAGAAGCACGCCGCACCGATGGGTGACCCGTCAGGTGGCATGGACTTCTAGAGTCTGACAAGCACGGAAAAAGGGCAGTCCCGAGAGGGGCTGCCCTTTTTGCTTGGGGTGCGCAGCAACGTTTTCAACGCCGCAGCTCGAGTCAATTGTCCGAATCTTTTTCTCTGGCGAACGCTCGGGCGTTCGTGAGCTCGACACCCGCCTGGGGCGAACGGGTTAGCTCAACTCGGTGACGAAGCCGATCTTGTTTCCATCCAGATCGGTGAGTTCGAAGAACTCGACGACGCCCTCGATGCAGGTGAGTTCGCTCACGGGCAGGTCTCGCTGCGCGAACTTTTGCCGCTCGGTAGAAGCATCCTTCACGGCCGGCGAGTTCTGGTGCCAACGACAACTGGAGCCAGAACGC
>JBDSUT010000227.1:0-4508 GCA_039927595.1 Terrimesophilobacter sp. | reverse complement strand
GGGACGAGAGCGTGACTGCAGACGATCACCCTTCTTACGGAATCAAGTTGGAGAAAGCGTGAAGCGCGAAGAAGAAGACCCAGAGATCGGCAATGATGCGCTCTTTCAGGCACCAGCCGACCGCGTGTACGCGGAATTACTCGCGCGAGTGGGGGAGTCGAACCCGCAGCCGCTGCTCGGTCCAACCCGTCGCGTTGCGGAGCTTCTTGGCGACCCGCAGCACTCTTACCCGGTCATCCACATCACGGGGACGAACGGCAAAACCAGCACCGCACGCATGGCGGAGAGCATTCTGCGCGCCCACGGTTTGCGCACCGGACTCATGACCAGCCCGCACCTAGTGCGCATGAACGAGCGCATCGTGATCGATGGTGAGCCGATTAGCAACGAAGCGTTTGTGGCGAACTGGGATGACATCCAGCCTTACCTTCGCATGATCGACGCCGAGCTTGAGCAGGCTGGTGAGCTGCCGGTCACGTTTTTTGAGGCTCTCACGGTACTCGCATTCGCGTGCTTTGCGGATGCCCCCGTCGACGTCGTCGTGCTGGAGGTTGGCATGGGCGGCGAGTGGGATTCCACCAACGTCGCAGATGGCCAGGTGGCCGTGTTCGCCCCCATCGACCTTGACCACACGCACCGGCTCGGTTCCACAATCGCTGAGATCGCGACGACCAAGGCTGGCATCATCAAGCCGGCGGCAAGCGTTGTTTCTGCGCGGCAAACACCGGATGCGCTCGCCGCGATCATGAACGCAGTCGAGCTCACCGAATCCAGCTTCGCAATTGAGGGTGAAGGGTTCGCCCTCGAGTCAACGACTGTAGCGGTGGGCGGACAGGTTATTGACGTGCGAGGAATTGCCGGTCGGTACCGTGACCTTTTCCTTCCCCTGTTCGGTGATCATCAGGCGCAGAATGCCACGCTAGCGATCGCCGCAGTGGAGTCCTTTCTTGGCGCCGGAACGCAAGCGCTCGATCACGATGTGCTCGCGGAGGGGCTCGCGACGGCGACTTCCCCCGGCAGGCTTCAGATTCTCGGCACCGATCCGACGGTGCTCATCGATGCAGCTCACAACCCGCATGGAGCGAGAGCGCTGGCAGCATCCCTCGACACCTACTTCGACTTCAAGGAGCTCGTGCTCGTCATGGGCGTACTCGAAGACAAGGACGCGCGCGGCATTGTCGATGCGCTCGCCCCGCACGCCACGCGCATTCACGTCACTCAATCTCACTCCGACCGCGCGATTCCTGCCGAGCAGCTTGCTGACCAGCTGGACGAGTGGGTGCACGATAGTGAACGCCTCGAGTTCGCGACCCTGGATGCCGCGCTCGCCGCAGCGCGTGAGTGGGCCTCCGAGGTCGACGGCCGCGCCGTCCTCGTGACGGGGTCGATCACGTTAATCGGCGAAGCAATCGAACTGGCCACCGAGCAGAGGTGGAAGCGATGACAGAGCAAGCGCCTCGTGTGCGACGCGAGCGCACCGCCACCGAGTCACTCCTTTCGATCGTGCTCGGGCTCGAAGCCGCTTTGATGTTCTTCGTCACGGTCACCGCAGTCGGGCTGAAAGTGCTCGACACCGGGTGGGTTCTCGGCGGTGGGGCTGTGCTCTTCGTGCTGTTCATCATTGCCGCGTGGCTCGTGCGCTACCCGTCCGGTGTGTGGCTCGGGTGGCTGCTCCAGGTGGCGCTCATTGCTACCGGAATGGTCATGACTCTCATGTACTTCATCGGCGCCGGATTCGCCGCACTCTGGGTGTACTGCTTTATCACAGCGCTTCGACTTGATCGCACGAACTTTCCCAAACCCAGCTTTCCCAAAACAAACTCTCCGAAGACCAACCCGACTGCCAAGGAGGCATCATGAACGAACCAGTAGAAGAGACCCTCATTCTTGTAAAACCGGATGGCGTTGCGCGCAGCCTCACGGGGGAGATCCTGCGCCGCATCGAGGCTAAGGGTTACCAGTTGGTGGACATCCGGCTCGTTCAAGCGGATAGGGATCTGCTGGCGAAGCACTATGAGGAGCACCTCGGCAAGCACTTTTATGAGCCTCTCGTGGAGTTCATGGAGAGCGGACCCGTGGTTGCCATGCGCGTCGCGGGTAACAAGGTCATTGAGGGATTTCGCACAATGGCGGGAACGACGGACCCCACGACGGCTGCCGCGGGAACCATCCGTGGCGACCTCGGTCGCGATTGGGGCTTGGCGGTACAGCAAAATCTGGTGCACGGTTCTGACTCGCCGGAGTCTGCCGCTCGTGAACTCGCACTCTGGTTTTTCTAACACGGAACGGTGTTGTGTGGCCTTGCCCTCACATTCTCTGGACGCAAAGACTCGCTTTGACCAGAAGGCGTGCGATAATGACAACAGTGATCTGGGCCGCGCCCTGGTCACCCAGATTAAGCTTCCCGGTCTCTGAACCGGGCAACTGCGAATCGCGTGACGATTTGCAACAGAAAGCGTGAGAACGCAAAGGATTAGCGATGAACGGCCAGGGGCTTTTCATCGCATGAGAATTTCCCGGCGGGGTGGCGCGGTTTCCCGCACCGGGCACTAGGAGTGCACCAGCGATGGTGGAGAAAAACGAAAACAAAGCAAAGAAGCCGCGACTTTTTGTGCGCAGCAGAGCGAAAGTCGCGCCCGTGGCAGAACCCTCGCCTCAGGCACCTATTGCGGAGTCGACGGCTTCTGTCACAGCCGTTAGCGATACCCCAACAAAGAAGGCGCCGGTTCGCCGCACTGCCCCAAAGAAGGTAACGGTCCCGAAGTCTGCAGCGGATGCCGCAGCGGCGAAGCCGACTTTGGAAGCGGGAAAGCCAGCGAAGACTGCGACACAAGCGACAGCTGTTTCGCCGTTGCGCCCGGCGTCACTTTTTGCGCCGCTGTTCCAAGCTCCGGATCTTCCTCCCATGCCGGAAAGGTCGTCATCCGATAGCGATGAGGAGTCGACGACTGTTCGCCGCCGCACTCGTCGTCGCTCCGGCGAAGAGGGCGATGCAGAGACGAACCAGCCCAACACGGTCGTCAAGGTACGTCAACCCCGCCAGCAGCCAGCTCCCAGCAACGAGCCGCAGCGAGTCAAGGGGTCAACGCGGCTGGAGGCCAAGAAGCAGCGTCGCCGTGATGGCAGGGATGCTGGCCGCCGTCGCCCGGTGATTACCGAGGCTGAGTTCCTCGCGCGGCGCGAGAGCGTTGACCGGGCCATGATTGTGCGCTCGAAGAATGACCGCATCCAGATCGGTGTGCTTGAAGACAGCGTTCTCGTTGAGCATTACGTTGCTAAGGCTCAAGAAGCTTCCCTCATCGGAAACGTGTACCTCGGTCGAGTTCAAAACGTGCTTCCGAGCATGGAAGCTGCTTTTGTTGACATTGGCAGGGGCCGCAACGCGGTGCTGTACTCCGGCGAAGTCGACTGTGATGCTGCCGCAGAGAACTCCGCGGATGGCAAGCCTCAGGCACGCCGAATCGAGCTGGCGCTGAAGCCGGGCGACAAGGTTCTCGTTCAGGTGACTAAAGATCCGGTCGGTCACAAAGGTGCGCGGTTGACCAGTCAGGTGTCTTTGCCTGGGCGTTATCTCGTTTATGTGCCGAATGGTTCCATGAATGGAATTTCTCGCAAGCTTCCTGACACTGAGCGTTCACGGCTCAAGAAGATTCTCAAAGAGGTGCTGCCCGAGAACGTCGGTGTGATTGTGCGCACCGCGGCCGAGGGCGCTACAGAAGAACAGTTGACGCGAGACGTGAGCCGTCTGACCGCGCAGTGGGACGATATTAGCGCTGCCGTGGAGAACTCACCCGCACCCGCGCTCTTGCACAGTGAGCCTGACTTGCTCGTCAAGATTGTGCGGGACGTTTTCAATGAAGACTTCCACAAGCTTGTGGTTTCTGGTGATGACGCGATCGCGACGATCCAGGGGTACCTGAGCGCGGTCGCCCCTGATCTTGCTGATCGGGTGGAGCGCTTTGAAGGCACGGCGGATGCCTTCGACGAGTACCGCATTTCGGAGCAGATTGAGAAGGCGCTCGATCGTAAGGTGTGGCTGCCCTCTGGTGGTTCGCTGGTGATCGACCGTACCGAAGCGATGACCGTCGTGGATGTCAACACCGGTAAGTTCGTTGGCTCCGGTGGAAACCTTGAAGAGACCGTAACGAAGAACAACATCGAGGCTGCGGAAGAGATTGTGCGCCAGTTGAGGCTGCGTGACATCGGTGGAATTATCGTCGTCGACTTCATCGACATGGTGCTCGAGTCCAATCGTGATCTTGTGTTGCGTCGTCTCGTCGAATGCCTGAGCCGCGACCGCACGAAGCACCAGGTTGCCGAAGTGACGTCACTTGGACTTGTGCAGATGACGAGAAAGAAACTGGGTCTCGGATTGCTCGAGTCCTTTAGTGAGTCGTGCGAGGCGTGCGCTGGCCGCGGAATTATTGTGCACCACGACCCCGTGACGAAGCATCGCCAGTCACCTCAACCGGAACCGAAGCGCAGCAGAGGTAAGGGTGGTGGTCAGC
>JBDSUT010000226.1:0-7510 GCA_039927595.1 Terrimesophilobacter sp. | reverse complement strand
CGATCATCGGCGGTGGTCCCGGAGGCTACGAGGCGGCGCTGACCGGCGCGCAGCTTGGCGCTGAGGTCACGCTCGTCGAGCGCACGGGCGTTGGCGGTTCAGCCGTGCTCACCGATGTCGTCCCCTCCAAGACACTCATCGCCACCGCGGAGGCCGCGACCGCGATTGCCCAGGCCAGTGAGTTAGGTGTGCAGTTCTTCGCTCGGGAGGGTGGGCGCGCCGTCAAGCCCGAGGTCGCCGTGAACCTTTCCTCGGTGAATAAACGACTTCTCGGCCTCGCGCAGCAGCAGTCAGACGACATGAAAGCTGCCCTCACCCGCGCCGGTGTGAACATCATCCAGGGCGACGGCAGGCTCGATGGCCCCCACCGCGTTGTGGTGTCTACGGGCAGCGGTAAGAAGCGCACCGACTTTGAGTCGTTCGACGCCGACACTATCGTCGTCTCCGTGGGGGCAAGGCCACGCGAACTTTCCACAGCAATGCCCGATGGCGAGCGCATCCTCACCTGGACTCAGCTTTACACGCTCGACTCTGTGCCAGAGCACCTCATCGTCGTTGGGTCCGGCGTCACGGGGGCGGAGTTCGCCTCCGCATACTCGGCTCTTGGGGCAAAGGTCACGCTCATTTCGAGCCGCGACACCGTGCTGCCCGGCGAGGATGTTGACGCTGCCAACGTTATCGAAACCGTCTTCAAACGCAACGGAATGACCGTGCTCTCGAAGTCACGTGCCGAGACAGTGACTCGCACGGAGGGTGGGGTCATTGCCACTCTCACCGACGGTCGAACGGTGCAAGGAAGCCACTGCTTGATGGCGGTCGGTTCTATTCCGAACACGGCAAACATTGGGCTTGCGGATGCGGGGGTGCAGCTCACCGAGTCCGGCCACATTCGGGTCAACCGAGTTGCCCGCACCTCAATGCCGTCCATTTATGCGGCCGGTGACTGCTCCGACTTCTTGCCCTTGGCCTCCGTCGCATCCATGCAGGGGCGCACCGCAGTGTTCCACGCGATGGGCGACGCGGTCAACCCGACCGAACTGCGCAACGTGACCTCCAACATTTTCACGCACCCGGAGATCGCGACCGTCGGCTGGTCACAGAAACAAATCGAGGATGGCGTGGTGCCGGGGCGCATCTACAAACTGCCGCTCTCGCAGAACCCGCGCGCGAAGATGCTCGGCATTCGGGACGGCTTCGTGAAGCTCATGGCGAGCGTGAGCACGGGGACCGTGATTGGTGGCGTTGTCGTGTCGCCCAAGGCATCCGAGCTCATCCTGCCCATCGCGCTCGCCATCGAGCACCGACTCACGGTCGATGAGCTGGCGGAGGCGTTCAGCGTCTACCCGTCGCTGTCGGGCAGCATCACGGATGCCGCTCGCGCCATGCACATCGTGCGCTAGCGCGGAGCTAGTCGAGAATGTTCAGCAGCAGGTGACCGGATGACACGGTAGAGCCGACCGTGGCATTGACGTTGGCGATAACCCCGTCTTTGTGTGCGGCGATGGGCTGTTCCATCTTCATTGCCTCGAGTACGAGGAGGAGGTCGCCCTTCACCACCCGGTCGCCCTCGTTGACGGCGAGCTTAACGATGGTGGCCTGCATGGGCGCTTTGACGGAGTCTCCGGTGGCCGTGGCGACGACACTGCCGGCGTTGCGTCGGGGTGGCAGCGTGGTGGTGGCGGTGCCTGCGGCACCGAGCATTCTGGCCGGGAGCGAGACTTCGATGCGTTTGCCGCCGACTTCCACGACGACGTTCTGGCGTGGCACCAAGGGGGCGGCGTCGGCTAACGAGCCGCTCCACGGTTCGATGTCGTTATCGAAGTCGGTTTCGATCCAGCGGGTGTAGATGGTGAATGGCTCAGAGATGAAGGCGGGGTCACGCACAATTTTGCGGTGGAACGGAAGCACAGTGGGCAAGCCTGCTACCTCGAACTCGTCGAGGGCTCGGCGGGAGCGCTCCAGGGCGTCCTCGCGAGAGGATCCGGTGACGATCAGTTTTGCGAGCAGCGAGTCGAAGGCGCCGCCGATAATGTCGCCGGTGGTGACGCCGCTGTCGACGCGCACGCCGGGGCCACCGGGGAACCGCAGAACGTTGACCGGGCCTGGCGTTTGCATGAAGTTGAGGCCGGGGTCTTCACCGTTGATGCGGAATTCGAAAGAGTGCCCCTGGGGTTTCGGGTCGTCATAATCGATGGTTCCACCCTCGGCGATGCGGAACTGTTCCCGCACGAGGTCGATGCCGGTGACCTCTTCGGAGACCGGATGCTCGACCTGCAGTCGCGTGTTGACCTCCAGGAACGAGACGGTGCCGTCGGCGGCGACAAGGAACTCGCATGTGCCGGCCCCCACGTAGCCCACTTCGCGCATGATCGCTTTGGAGGAGGTGTAGAGCAGCTCGTTTTGCTCATCCGTGAGGAACGGCGCTGGGGCTTCTTCGACAAGTTTCTGGTGGCGACGCTGCAAGGAGCAGTCGCGCGTGGAGATCACGACAACGTTGCCTGCGGCGTCTGCGAGGCACTGAGTTTCGACGTGGCGTGGCTTGTCGAGGTACTTTTCGACGAAGCACTCCCCGCGGCCGAAGGCAGCGATGGCCTCACGGGTTGCTGACTCAAAAAGTTCCGGAATCTCCTCGCGGGTTCTCGCGACTTTGAGCCCACGGCCCCCACCGCCGAACGCGGCTTTGATGGCCACCGGGAGTCCGTGCTGATCGACGAAGTCGAGAATCTCTTGGGCGTCCGTAACTGGGTTCAGGGTACCGGGGGCCAGGGGTGCCCCCACTTTTTCGGCAATATGACGAGCTGACACCTTGTCGCCGAGCTGCTCGATCGCTTCGGGGGAAGGGCCAATCCAGATGAGGCCGGCGTTGATGACGGCGCGAGCAAACTGCGCGTTCTCCGCAAGGAACCCGTAGCCGGGGTGGATGGCATTCGCACCAGAGCGACGCGCGATCGAGAGAATTTTGTCGATGACAAGGTAGGTTTCGGCGCTCGTCGTTCCCTCAAGCGCGTAGGCCTCGTCGGCGAGCTTGACGTTCCGCGCGTCACGGTCTTGGTCGGCGTATACGGCGACGGAGGCGATACCGCTGTCCTTCGCTGCGCGGATGACGCGAACGGCAATCTCGCCACGATTGGAGATGAGGACTTTGGTAATACGGGGCATAGTTGATTAGCTTATTGCGGTTTTAATGCCTCTCATTGGTCGAGGTCAACAAAAAGGGAGGGCATCCTTGCCGTTAGCCCACAATGACGGCGAATTTTCACGGCACTTTTTGTTCCCACAGCTGATGCCATTCGACACCGAAACCTCGCAGCAAGCCGCGCAACGTCGACAGCGAGAGGCCGACAACAGTGTGCGGGTCGCCATCCACTGAGGTGATGAACGGGGCGCCGAGGGAGTCGATGGTGAAGGCGCCAGCCACGTGGAGCGGTTCCCCGGTCGCGATGTACGCATCGATTTCGTCATCAGAAATGTCGGCGGCGAACGTCACTTTTGCACTCGACACGGCACCGCAAGCACCGTGCGGTCGTTGCGCTCGACGATCAATGAGCCAGTGGCCAGAATGCAGCACACCCGTGCGGCCCCGCTGCAGGTGCCAGCGTTCCGTGGCGACGGATGCGGTGTGCGGTTTTCCGTAAACGTTCCCGTCGAGCTCGAACACAGAATCCCCGCCCAACACGAATCCGTCTGTGATCTCCGAGGCCACGGCTTCGGCTTTCACCCGCGCTAACAGCACGACCGTTTGCTCGGGGGTGAGCGCGCCACGAAGTGAAACAGCGGCTGCGAGCGCCGCATCCTCGTCCACGTTCGACGGCACCACGACGGGCTCGATCCCCGCCGAGCGCAGCGTGGCCAGTCGTGCGGGAGAGGTCGAGGCGAGGTAGAGCCGCACTGCGCTTGAGGTCACGGGCGCTCCTATGCTGTGAGGATGGGTGAAAACACGGGTCAACTTGTCGAGTTGGAGATTTCCAACGTAGCCCACGGTGGCATCATGGTGGCTCGCCATGAGGGGCGCGTGATTTTTGTTTCGGATGCGATCCCCGGTGAGACCGTGCGCGCTGTCATCACGGATGACTCCCAAGCGAAGTTTTGGCGAGCGGATGCGGTGGAAGTGCTCGTGCCTTCCGAACACCGTCAGGAGCATGTTTGGTCGGCGGCATCCATTGATCGAGAACCCGCAGATCGTGCGGGGGGAGCCGAGTTTGGGCACATCACCCCTGAGCATCAACGCGAGCTCAAGCGTCGTGTTCTCGACGATGCGCTGCAGCGCATGGCCGGGCTCACGACCGGCGTCACCGTTGAGGCGATTGACGAAAGCGCCGACGGCACCGGATGGCGCACCCGTGTGCGCCTGCACGTTTCGCACGACGGCACGGTGGGTCCGTTTGCTGCGCGCTCTCACCGCGTCATCCCGGTAACAGATTTGCCACTCGCGACCAGCGCGATCGTTGCAGCCGCAGCGCTGGGCACGCGAGTGGACCCCTTTGCGGGAGCGCACATCGATATCGCTGAGACGTCGGGCGGAGATGTTCTTGTTCTTCTCGAGTCGGGGAAGTCGCGCACGATTGCCGAAACTGTGGGTGATCGCGAGTTTCAGCTTGACGCGCGTGGGTTCTGGCAGGTGCACAAGCGCGCTGCAACGGCTCTGACAAGCGCGGTGCAGTCCGCAATTGATCCGGAACTTTTTGACCCGAAGGCACCAAACCTTGACCTTTATGGGGGTGTCGGGTTGCTCGCCGCAGCCGTGGGCGACAGGTTCGGCGCCACAACCCGCATGACCACGGTGGAGAGCGATGCTGCTGCGACGGAATTCGCCAGCCGCAACCTCGCCGAGTGGGCTGGGGCGGAGGCCGTGACCGCGCGAGTGGATAGGTATCTTTCTCGCGTGCAACCCGAGAAAAGCCAATACCACTCAGCTACTGTCGTGCTTGACCCGCCGCGATCGGGTGCCGGAAAGCACGTCGTCAACCAGCTAGCTTCCCTCGGCCCAGCGCAGGTGGTCTATGTCGCGTGCGACCCGGTTGCACTCGCGAGGGACCTCGCACAGTTCGCTCTTACCGGGTATCGGCTCAGCGGAATCCGGGCCTTCGATCTGTTCCCGAACACCCACCACATCGAAGCGGTTGCGAGCCTCGTGCGCGAGTGATGAGCAGTGCGGTGGCTACCAACTGCCTCCGCCGCCTCCGCCGCCTCCGCCGCCTCCGCCGCCCCCGCCTCCGCCGCCGCCACTGGATCCTGGCGTGGAGGTGAACGAGGTTGTTGCCATGCTGGTGAAGCTGCTGACCGCGGTGCCCATGGACGAGATGGCGGCGACCGTGCTCGCAATGCGGCCAGCCTGAAAGCCGGTGGTGCTGACGTACCAGTCGGGAGTTTCGGTTACTTTACCTTGGGCGACGAGCTCGGCGAAGACCTTTGACCAGCGCTCGGCCTCACCAAAGACCATCGCCCATGGCATGTACCTGCTGAAGACATCCTCCCCCTCATCGAAGCGGATGCGGTCGGCCTCCGCGGTCGAAATGTAATCCTTGAATCCGGCGAGTTGCACATACACTGCGTGACCGAGTGCGCTCCTTCGAGCCGCTTTCGCGCTAAAACCGAGTGTGATGGCGGACCCGCCAAAGAGTCCGACAGCGAGAAGGCTCCCGGCACCATCAAAGAAGCTGGAAATGAAGAACCCGAGAAAGCTCAGAGTGAACCCCCACGAAATCAGGGGGTGGACGGAAGCTATTTTGTCGATGAAGTACCCACTGTGCGTAATCCACGTGTCCAGCGCTTTGCTGATGCTGCGCATGTCTGCTGCGAAGGTGTTCTTGAGGGTCGACAGCGTGACACTCTGCTGGTAGCCGTGGAACAGCTTGCTGAGCAGCAGTGCCTCGTGGGGCAGAAGTTCGGCAGCGGCCACGCTATTTGGTCGCGCAAGGGCTTTCTTGGAGGCGGCGCGTTCGGGAGTTGCAATCAGCATGTAGTCCTTCCCCTTGAACGGATTACCGTTCTCCACCTCCTCAATGCGCAGGTGCCCGCGCACGGCGAGGTCAACGAGAGTCACCGAAATGTCGGAGCTCTTGCGTCGCTTATTGAGTAGTGCACCGGCTGCACCCACGGGTAACCCGGCCGGTGGTTGATACTCCGCGACGATCGTTTCATTCTTCGGGGCGGGGCCGACAGGGGCACCCTCAGGGTTCGGAGGAATGCCGCCAGGGGTAACTCCGAGAAACGAGCGATCTCGGCGGCGTGCCACAACCAGAAGCTGAAAGGCGAGGGGAACTCCGGCAAGCAAACCGAGACCAGTACCCCAGTGCAGAGGGTTCCAGAACGGATCCGGCCCATCATTTGACCCGCCAACTACGGGAGCAGAACCATACGGCAGGCTCGGCTCACGCACGGGAGCTATGTCAGAAAATGTGCCATCTGGCCAGACCACGTCAATGGTCAAACCCTGACGACTGGTCAGCTCCTTCGCGGAGAACGATGCCGTGGTTCCGTTGGAGGTCGCGTTCGCACACGCATCGAAGGTGCCGTCAAAACCTGCGTAACACAGCACCGAATCGACTGGCGCCGGTCCTTGCACTGTGACAGAGGTCGACAGAATCGTCGGATCCCAATAACTACCCGTGGCATTCCAGTAGAACTCCTCGGTGAAGCTGCCGTCGGGCTGGGCGACACGGTTGAGCGCCCCATCAATGTCGTAGCGGATAATCCACGTCTGCAGGCCGTGCACGAGCGCATTCTTATTGCCGATACGAATGTGGAGCGCGTTATCGAGTGACGTCGAAAACAGCGTAGACGCGCCCGTTGGGCTTTCTACCGAAATATTGCTGTAGCGGTAAACACGATCTTGCCCCGCCGTTTCTGTCGAGAAGCGAGAGGCGAGAAAGCGGTCAATGCCGTGCCTCTCATCAGCACCCGCGAAGTCGTACTTGATTGTCTCCACCACGTGAACGGTTCCATCGCCCTCTACCGTGTAGTGGATGTCGAACTCGTTGATCGTCTCTGGGCCCTGAGCGAACGTGCCGGAGCAGCCCGAGAGTGCCATCAGCACAACGCCCACGGTCGCAGCAAACTTGATAAGCCCAGAAATCATGTGGTGACTCTATCGGCTGCCGGTGCATCGTGGGGGTTTAGGCTGGAACGAAAACCCGGAGGTCACGATCATCATGCAGCCCACGGCGAAAGACGAGAAGATCCCTGAGATGGCAGTCGCCGGCGTGCGCGTCGGCGTCATCGACGACCACGAGTCTGTGCGGTTGGGCCTCAAAGCCGCGTTCATTGAGGCGGGCTTCGATTTTTTGCTCGCCACAGCATCCGTGGGTGAGATGGTGGAACAGCTTGATGGCCGCGAATGTGATGTGGTCGTGCTTGATCTCTCACTCGGCGATGGTTCCACCGTGACCGATAATGTAAAGGGAATTCAGGCGCTGGGCTGTGCCGTTCTCGTCCACAGCATTGCGGACCGCGTTGCTCTCGTGCGAGAGGCGCTTGCCGCGGGTGCCGCAGGGGTCATCCCGAAATCTTC
>JBDSUT010000225.1:0-8032 GCA_039927595.1 Terrimesophilobacter sp. | reverse complement strand
GGCGCTGCGTGCTGTCGAGTCCCAGGCCAGGCCCCCTTTCTCGCCCGCACTTTTTGGGCGCACTTCCGCGCGGCGATACTCGGACCGCAACTCCTCCTCCACAGGCTGCGTTAACACTACTTATCCCCAGATTGTGTGGCCACTCTTCCGATCTATATTCGATTCTGAGAGAATCAAATTGTGATTACATCCGTAACTATCTTCTCTACCGCGATCGACGCGGCTCGAAGTGCTGTTGCGGGCATTCCAGACCAGTTGTCGTCCGTCAAGCAGCTTGATGACAGCGTTCTCCTTGCGAGTCAACGGGAGCTCTCGGAGCTCAGACGCCTCATTGACTCCCGTTCGTCACTTGTTTCGGGGGAAATAGCGTTTCGATCCCGTCGGGAGCTTGGATACTCGGGTCTCGCACAGAAGGAGGGGTTCCAGAGCGCGGAAAGGCTCGTACAGGCGACAACAGGGGTCACCCGCCGCGACGCCACAACCCTCGTCGCCGCCGGGAACCTCGTGCACGATTCGCTGATGGCGGGTGCAGTAGACCCTGTTACCGGTGAAGTCCCCGAAGATTTTGTTGTGCTGGAGCCTTGGCTGGCGGCAGTCGGTGCCGCCGTGGCAATCGGCACGCTTTCGATCGAGGCTGCACGTGCAATTCGAAGTGGGCTCGGATCACCAGACGCGCACATCGATGGCGTGACCGAAGAGTCGCTAGCCGTTGCCGTTCGTACGCTGCTTGGTTTAGTTGACCTCAACGCCGACGAACTCTATAGGCGCGCGCGAGACCTCCGAGACGAATTGGACGAGGTGGGAATCGCAGAGCGCGAGCAACTCCTTTATGTGCAGCGGTCCCTTCGCAGAACACTTCGACCCAATGGTCTCTCGCGTTACATCCTCGACCCTGATCTTGAAATGGCAGCGTGGCTAGACGATGTCTACGACAAGCTCACCGCACCACGACGCGGTGGACCTCGATTCGTCGACCCGGGTGACAGGGAATGGTCAGATGCGATTACCAATGACACTCGCAGCCCCGAACAGTATCTGCATGACGCATTCCTCGGCCTCCTTCGCAAGGGCGTAGATGCCGACTTCGCTGAGGCGCGTGCCGCGGAAGGCGGAGCAGGGCAACGGCGACCACGTATTATTGGCTCGCGGATGCCCTCCGTGCGTGTCATCGTGACCGAAGAATCGTTGTGCTCTCGAGCAGGTCATGGCCGGATTGAAGGAAATGACTTTCCCGTGAGCATCGAGACAATCGAGCGCCAGGTGTGCGGGTCGGGGACGGTCGCGATTGCCTTTGGGAACAGCGGAAACGTCATTAATCTCGGGCGCGAATCACGGCTGTTCACCTCGCGCCAGAAAATGGCGCTTGCTGTGCGAGACGGTGGATGCCTCTTCGGCGCATGTGATCGACCCGCGAGCTGGACCGAAGCGCACCACATTAATCACTGGGCGCGTGACGGCGGGCGAACCGATATTGCTGATGGTGTTCTCTTGTGTCGACACCACCACATGCTTGTCCACAATAACCATTGGGAAATTGTGCGAAAAGCCTTCACCTACTGGCTGATTCCGCCGCCGGAGATAGACCCACTGCAGGTACCCCGAAAATTGGAATCGAAGAGTGCGTCACTGCGAGAATTGCGAAGGCACATAACGCAGCCCACTGACTCCAAGCAGTCGGCTTGATCAGGCGCGTTCAGGCGCGATCAGGCGCAATCAGGCGCAATCAGGTTCGATCAGGTTCGATCAGGTTCGACTTGGCAGAAACGACCTGCGGGTGCAAAGGTGACTTTGTTTACAGCGCCTACTGGCGCGCGAGACGAATCTTGAAAACCTCGGGGCCCTCTTCGAGGTAGCTAACAACGAACTCGCCGGGCTGGCGATCCTCCAGCTGCGCAAGAAGCGGCAGCGGGTTGTGGTCCGCAACAAGGTCGATGCTGAAGCCAGGTGCGATTGCCCCCAGCGCACCAAAAATGGTGGCGTGACGGATCGCGTGGGGGATCGTGCGAACGTCCAGCACAATCTCGGCTTCATTCTCGTGACCGCACGCACAACCCGTGCTTTCGGTCTGAGTGGGGGCGGACAATTTCAGTTCAATTGGTTCAGCAGCCATACTTCCACCATAGACCTGTCGTACGGTGGGTGGCATGGTTGAACAACGTGATAACTCCAAAAAGGCAACCCGCGCCTTCGTCATTACCGTTTCGGACCGAGGCTCGCGGGGTGAACGCGAAGACAAGTCTGGCCCTCGCGTGGTGGAGCGACTTCAGGAAGTCGGGATCGAGGCGACACTGAGCATGGTGCGCGACGGCGCAGATTCCGTCTCGGTCGCCATCCGCGCAGCCATCGACGAGGGAGCGGATCTCATCATCACGAGCGGCGGAACCGGTGTTGGGCCGCGAGATTTGACACCGGAAGGCACAGCGCCCCTGCTCACCCGCGAAATTCCGGGCATTGCCGAGGAAATGCGCCGAGTAGGTGCAGCGAAGACTCCGATGGCGATTCTGAGCCGCGGCCTCGTCGGTCTCGCTGCCACGACACTCGTGGTCAACCTACCCGGCTCAGTGAAAGCCGTCGACGAGGGGATGGACGTTGTGTTGCCGATCCTGGACCACATTCTCGACCAGGTCGTGGGCGGGGACCACTAGACCCGAGCCACTGGGCGCGCGCCGCCAAGCCCGAGCCGGCTAGGCGAATTTAGTCAGTCGGGCGATGCCAGTCGCCTGACTTGCCGCCAGATTTGGCGAGCAAGCGCACGTTGACGATTTCGACGGACTTGTCCATGCCTTTGACCATGTCCACGATGGCGAGAGCGGCGACGGAGACAGCCGTCATGGCTTCCATCTCCACGCCCGTGCGGTCTGCGGTGCGCACGGTGCCCTCAATCTTAACGCCGTCATCCACGACCTCGAGCTCGATTTTTGCGCCGTGCACACCGATAATGTGAGCGAGGGGCAGCAGCTCTGCGGTGCGTTTCGCCGCCTGGATGCCGGCAATGCGGGCGACCGCGAGCACGTCACCCTTTGGCGCAGTGCCCGATCGCAGCGCGTCGATCACCTTCGCGGAACACCGCACAAACCCGCTCGCGGTTGCCTCGCGCACCGTCGGGGTCTTCATGGTGACATCCACCATGCGGGCTTGTCCGTTGGCGTCGAGGTGAGTAAAAGGCTGATCCGTCATGGCACCAGTGTGACATCTAGCAGGTCGCCTTCGCGCACCTCGGTCACCGATTCGGGCACCGCGGCGAGGGCGTTCGCGCCCGCGAGGCTCGCGACAAGGTACGAGCCAGAGCCGCCTTCGCTTGCTGGCCGCACCGTGACCCGGCCATCCGGAAGAGTTTCGACCACGGCCGGCATGAACTGGGCCCGACCGACGGGGCTGCGCCAACTGGTGGCCGCTGCCGCTTTCAGCGCAGGCCTGTACACGTCGTCTCGCCCCTGCATTTTCATCAGCGCGGGCCGCACAAACTGCTCAAACGACACGAACACGCTCACCGGGTTGCCGGGCAGAGCGAAGATTGGGGTGCCGGATGTGGCGGTGCAGTCAGATGCGTCAGCAGCGCTGGGCCACTGGCCGAACCCTTGCGGTTTGCCCGGCTGCATCCGAACCGAACCGAACCACACACCGACCGGCGCAAGAACGGCCTTCACAACGTCGAAGGCACCAACGCTCACGCCGCCCGAGGTGATGAACGCATCAACGTGGGGCGCGTTCTTCCCGAACGCGGCGCGCAGCGCGTCGTCGTCATCGGGCACCGAGCCGACGAGCACGGGGATGCCGCCACACTCGGTGACCAAGGATGCGATGAGCAGCGAGTTCGAGTCGTGAATCTGGCCGCGCGCAAGAGGTTCGCCGGGTTTGCATAGCTCGGAGCCGGTGGAAAGCACTGCTACCCGCGGCGCGGGAATGACGGTGAGTTCGTGGGAGCCGGTTGCTGCCGCCGCAGAGAGGTCGCGCGCATTCAAGCAGATGCCGGCACGAAGCACGACCTCGCCGGCGCGCGCATCCGTGCCGATGTGGCGGATGTGGGCTGTCGGCTTCGGCGCGGCAAAAATCTGCACCGTGCCGGAACCGCCATCGGTGTTCGCGCCGCCGTGCTGGTCGGTATCTTCCACGGGAACGACGCAATCGGCGGAGTCCGGCAGGGGCGCCCCCGTCATGATGCGCGCGGCCTCGCCCGGCTGAAGTGTGGGGTCCTCTGATGCTCCCGCGGGAAGGTCTGCGACAACGCGCAGTGAAACGGGGGAGTCTGCGGATGCGGTGGCGGCATCCGCGTGGAGCACGGCGTAGCCGTCCATCGCGGAATTATCGAAACTCGGCACATCCACGAGCGCGACAACCTCGACGGCGAGCGTGAGCCCGAGCGCCTCGCCGAGGGGGCGGGTGACGGCCGGGAGGGCGGAGACGGCCGAAAGAATGCGGTCGAGGTGCTCGGCCACGCTCACAGTGCCGGCGGTGTGAGTGCTTGACGTGTGTGTGCTGGGCTTTTCGGTGCTCGTGGCCATGCCTCCACTCTAATGAAGCGTTCGACGTGCGCTATTTGATGAGGGCCGGGGGTAAACACGGCGAAAACTCGCAAATTAATCCGCATCTGCGGTGATAACATTGCAACTGTGACGCACTATCGGATAATTGACGCAGCCCGGCTCCTCGGCGTAAGCGATGACACGGTTCGCCGTTGGATTGCCGCCTGCACACTCACCGCGCACGAAGATGACGCAGGGCGACAAGTGATTGCCGGTGTCGATCTCGCGCAGCGTGCCCAAGAAATCGCCGTCGCGCCGATCGACCCCTCCGGTCTGGGTAGCAGCGCTCGCAACCGCATGGTGGGCCTCGTGACCGGCATCGTGAGCGACACCGTCATGTCACAGGTGGAGCTGCAGTGCGGCCCGCACCGCATTGTCTCCCTGATGTCTACCGAGGCGGTGCGTGATCTGGGCCTCGGTATCGGGTCGCGCGCTGTCGCCGTTGTCAAGGCCACCATGGTCATCGTCGAAACCCCCAAGGAAGCGGAGAAGTGAACGCCGCTAGCCGTCACGCTGCCCACGTCGCCACTCGCAGCGTCGCCACCCGCTTCCGCACCCTCGGCGCTGTCGCGATTGTTGCCGCCGCAGCTATGACCCTGTCGGCCTGCGCGACTGGGGCAACGGCGACGCCGACGGTGCCCCATGGCACTGCATCAAACGGCGCGGCGTCAAACCTCACGGGTGAGCTCACGATCTTCGCAGCTGCGTCGCTCACGGCATCCTTCACGGAACTCTCTGAAGCTTTCGTCGCCGCGAACCCGGGCGTGACCGTCAAGCCGATCTCGTTCGATGGTTCCTCCACGCTCGCCACTCAGATCAACGAGGGTGCGCCGGTGGATGTCTTCGCCTCCGCCGATGAAGCAAACATGGCCAAGGTCGCCGACATCATTGATGGCACGGGCACGATCTTCGTCACCAACGTGCTGCAGATCGCTGTGCAGCCGGGCAACCCGAAGAAGATCACGGGGCTGGCTGACCTCGCCAAGGCTGGTGTCACCACCGTACTGTGTGCACCCGCCGTGCCGTGCGGCACCGCATCCCACAAGATCCTCGACCTGGATGGCGTCACCGTGACCCCGGTCAGCGAAGAGCAAAACGTGAAGGCCGTACTCACGAAGGTGCGGCTTGGCGAAGTGGATGCCGGCCTTGTTTACAAGACCGACGTGACCTCCTCCGCAGGGGCGGTAGACGGCGTTGATATTGCCGGTGCCGACCGCGCCATCAACTCCTACCCGATTGCGGCCTTGAAGGAGTCAAAGAACGCTGCGGTCGCCAAGGCCTTCGTGGAATTCGTACTCTCGCCAGCAGGTCAGAAAATTCTGGCGAAATACGGGTTCGGCGCTCCGTGAGCCTGAAGCGTAGGGGAGTGAGAGCAGGCGGGGTGCCCCGCCTGCTGTACTTTCCTGCGGCCCTGTATTTTCCTGCCGCGCTGGGATTCGCGCTTCTGGTGTTCCCCTTGCTCGGGCTCATGTTGCGAGCTGACTGGCCGCGAGTGCCGGCGGCAATTGTGTCACCGGAGGCGACATCCGCTCTGCTGCTTTCGCTGCAAACCTCGGTGACCGCGACCATCATTTGTGTGATCGTGGGCGTGCCCCTCGCGCTCGTGATTGCGCGGTCTGGAAACCGCATGGCCGGGATGTTGCGGGCACTCACCACCCTGCCGCTCGTGATGCCACCCCTCGTCGGGGGCATTGCTCTGCTCTACCTGCTCGGGCGTAATGGCCTCGTGGGGAGCTTTCTGGATGTCGCTTTCGGCATCAGGGTTCCCTTCACAACCGCGGCCGTGGTGATCGCACAATCTTTTGTGGCGTTGCCGTTTCTGGTGATCTCGGTCGAAGGTGCGCTACGCACGGCGGGCACGAGGTTTGAGACGGTCGCGGCAACACTCGGTGCCGGGCGATGGACGGTATTTCGTCGCATCACCCTTCCGCTCATCATGCCGGGACTGATCTCGGGAACAGTGCTGTGCTTCGCGCGGGCGCTCGGTGAGTTCGGCGCGACCGCGCTGTTTGCGGGCAACGCGGCCGGCATCACCCGCACCATGCCGCTCGCCATCTACACCGCCTTCAACGGAGCAGGGGTGACGCAGGATTCTGCCATCGCGCTCTCGCTCCTGCTTATCGTTGTTGCCATCGGCATCCTGTTGCTGCTGCGCAGTTGGCGTACAGAGCCGGAGCGGTGATCGTGGCGCAGAGTGCGGAGACGAGTGCGGGCCCGAACGTGGGCCTGAGCGTGGGGCCGAGCGTGGGGCTGACCTCGGAACTTTTGCTGCACCGCGGCGACTTCACGCTGGATGCTGCTCTCACTGTCGCTGCGGGAGAAACGCTCGCGCTGCTGGGGCCGAACGGCTCGGGCAAGTCCACGCTGCTCGCCGCGATCGCCGGCCTGCTGACCCCCGAGCGCGGTGTCGTTGAGGTCAATGGATGCGTGCTCACGTCGGTGGGCGGCTCAGGCCGGGCACGCGTGGTTGCCCCGCATGACCGCAAGGTCGGGTTACTCGGTCAAGACCCGCTGCTCTTTCCGCACCTCAGCGCCCTCGAAAACGTGGCCTTTGGGGCGCGTGCTCGAGGAGTGTCAGCCGCACTCGCACGGCAGATGGCCGCCGAGTGGCTCAACTTGGTTGGTCTCAGTAGTTTTGCCGCGCGTTTGCCCCGCCAACTCTCCGGAGGGCAACAGCAGAGGGTTGCGATTGCGCGGGCGCTCGCGGCCGAACCCGACGTGCTGTTGCTGGACGAGCCGATGGCCGCGCTCGACGTGCAGAACGCCTCCACCGTGCGCACGCTTCTGCGTGAGCGCCTCAGCGTGAGCAAGTTGCCCACGATCGTTGTGACCCATGATGTCGTTGACGCGATGGTGCTCGCCGACCGGGTCGCCATCATGGATGACGGACGCATCGTCGACATCGGTGACACAGCAACGGTGCTCGGCAAGCCAAAGAACGAGTTCGCGGCGAATCTCGTCGGGCTGAACCTGATGCACGGAATCTTGGCCGGCGATGGCTCGGTGCGCGCGGCGGATGGCCGCAGGCTGCGCGGGCACAGTGTTGACGCAACGCCGCTGAGCGCGGGGGAGAAGGTCATTGCCGCGTTCCCGCCGACCGCGGTGCGGGTTTCGGTACGCGAGAACTCGAGCGGTGCTGCTTCTGCAAGAGGTGCCTCTGACCGCGTGGCCTCTGACCGCGTGGCTTCTGCCCGCGGTGCTTCTGCCCGCGGAGCTTCTGACCGCGGTGACGGTTTCTCGTGGCACGCGACTGTCGGCGTGCTCGAACCGGCGGTGCGGGGCATCCGAGTTCCGTTCCTTGGCGAGACGTTCGCGACAGAGCTCACGACCGCAGAACTGCTCTCGTCAGGTGTGCGCGAGGGGATGGCGGTGACCGTGTCTGTGAATCCCGCGTTAGTCACGGTGTACCGGCCCCGAAGCGATGCTCACGTAATGCGAGAATAGAAATGTGACCACACCAGCGACATCCGCACAGACCGAGTATGCCCGCCCGCTGGGTGCAGCAATTT
>JBDSUT010000224.1:0-6486 GCA_039927595.1 Terrimesophilobacter sp. | reverse complement strand
TCAATGTTGCGCACCGCAACGACACAGGCCAGAAAAACGTACGGGTAGAGCGACAGCGACATGACGAACACCGCCCCCGCGAACGACGTGACGATGTCGAGTGTCGGAGCGAACAGGAGGTTCGCCGAATACGCGGCATAGGCGCTCACAAAACCGGGCACGGCCAACGGCATTGCAAAAAGCACTGTCAGGATGCGCCGCGCCCACACATTTGTGCGCACCACGAGAATTGCCGCCCCCACCCCGATCACGATGCTGAGAGCAGAGATAGTTACGGTGAGGGCAACGGTGTTGAGGATGCGGTCCGCGGTGCTCGGGTAAGTGAAGAGAGTCTGGATGGCGCCGAAAGACAGTCCGGCGGAAAACAGGTATCCGATGGGCAGCAGGGAAAGCAGGGCCACGGTCACCGCCACAATGACGGTGACCGAGCGCCCTCCCCTCAGCCGCAGCATTTAGCCGGAGATGCCCAGCTTCTTCAGCAGATTCTCTGCCTCGGACTGGTCTCCGTAAATGCTCATGTCATACATCGGCGACTTGATGTCGCCGAGGCTCCCCGCAATGGCGCTCGAGGTTCCCAGCGCTACAGGGTACTGGCCCTCGGAAGTGTCGATGTCGCCACCGGCAACGATCTTCTGACCAGCAGTTGCTTCGGTGAGCCAGCCAAGGAACTTGGCTGCTTCAGCCTTGTGCTTGCTGGAGGCAAGGATCGCGGCACCAGAAGAGAGCACGAGGTTGCCGGCATCCGTTTCGGGGAAGTGGTAAATCTTCGACGTCATGTTGGCCGCGCCACCGACCTCGGCCGCTTTGACCCACCAGTAGTAGTGGTTCGAGAGCCCCATCGCGTGCTTGCCCGCCTCGACGGTGTCCCGCACGTTGCCGTTCTTCTGCTCGTCAATGCCATTCGATTTGATGGCTGTGAGGAACGCGGTCGTCTTCTCGATGCCAATCGTGGAGATCAGGTACTGCGCTGTGGCGACGAAAGCACCGGAGGGAGCCCAAGCAAACTCGCCCTTGTACTTCGGGTCGGCGATCTCCAGCAGAGACTTCGGCAGATCGGCCTCAGAGATCAGAGTTGGGTTGTAGAAAAGCACGCGGGTACGCGCGGCATAAGCCACCCAAAGGTTATTCGGGTCGCTCAATCCTGGCTGTACGTGTTCCATCGTGCTGGCGTCGAGGGGTTCGAGAAGCTTGGCCTTCGCGAGGTGGGCAACGGGCGAGGGGTCCTCGGACAAGAAAATGTCCGCCGGTGAAGCGGCGCCTTCGGCCTCGATCTGACCGAACGTCGCATCCTGCTGGATGTTGAACTTCACGCCGGTTTCTGCGGTGTACGCCTCCGTAAGCGCAGTGACGAGGCTGGCGTGCTGATCGGAGTAGATCGTCAGAGTCACCGGCGCG
Source organism: Terrimesophilobacter sp. (assembly GCA_039927595.1). Classification (GTDB taxonomy): domain Bacteria; phylum Actinomycetota; class Actinomycetes; order Actinomycetales; family Microbacteriaceae; genus Terrimesophilobacter. The sequence continues at coordinate 5,091 of JBDSUT010000224.1, read as the reverse complement.
GCGGCATCCGAGTTGCCGGGGGTGGCGTCGTTCGAAGCGCATCCAGCCATGGCCAGCACAACGGCAACAGCTGCCACGACGGCGGTCAGGCGCCGTGCGTGTAGACGGAACATGGGGGTTACCTTCCAGTTGGGGGTTGCGAATGTCAGAGGATCAGACGGCGTACGTGCACACGCCTCGGTCGACGACGAGCTGAACCTCATCGCCGACAGTGAAGGAGCGGTCCCCCATAATTCGCACGGAAACCTGCTCGGCGAGTTCGGGAACTTTGACGCGGATCACCCCGTCGTGCCCATAAAAAGTTTGGTCTTGGACAGTCCCGAACAGACCTTTTTGCTTGACGCCTGAGCGCATTGCCGGTGTTGCAAGTTGGATCTGAATGTTCTCTGGCCGAATCAGCACTTCACAAGTACCCGACTTGCCGTGCCAGGCGGCGATCGGAAGAGTTCCGAACACGCACGAGACCGTTGGCAGTTTCGCGCCGTTGGGGTTAATGTCGCCCGGAATGATGACTGCCTCGCCGAGGAAACGAGCAAGTTCAATGTCAGTCGGTCGGTAGTAGGTGGTGCGGGGGTCATCCACTTGAACGATGCGGCCGCTTCGCATCACCACGACGCGGTCACCGAGTGCGAGAGCCTCTGCCTGATCGTGCGTGACGAGCACAACTGTCGCACCAAGGTTGGTCAGCAACTCGCGAACCTCTGCACGCAAAGATTCGCGCAGGTACTCGTCGAGGGACGAGAACGGCTCGTCGAGAAGGATGATGCGTGGATTGGGGGCGATCGCGCGGGCCAAGGCGACGCGTTGCTGTTGACCACCGGAAAGCTCGTGCGGTCGGCGCTTACCAAGGTGGCCGAGGCTCACGAGGTCCAGGGTCTCGTCGACCCGCGCCTGCCGTTGACGCCTGCTCATGTTCTTGAGCCCAAAACTAACGTTCTGTGCGACAGACAAGTGCGGAAACAGCGATCCTTCTTGCGGGACCAAGCCGACACCGCGCTCGTGCGCTGGCACCACTCGACCGTCCGAGTCGAAGACCGTTTGCCCACCGAGGGAGATTGATCCGGTATCGGGCGTTTCGAACCCTGCGATCGATCGCAGCAACGTGGTTTTACCACAACCGGATGGGCCAACGACGGTGACGAACTCACCCTCACCTACGGTCAAGGTTACGTTTTCGAGAGCCGGAACGTTTTCGTGATCGCCAGATCCAAGATCGAACGTCTTAGAAAGGTCACGGATGCTCAGCACGGTTTAACTATACAGGCAAGGTAAGGCTTACCTAAACTAAACTTAACTAAACGAGTTCTCGTGGTGAATCCGCAGCCTCACTTCTGTGGCAGTGGCGAGTACGCAACAAGGCCGTTGCCCTTGCTGTCGTAGGCAACCACTCGACGCTCGTGCGCGTCGTTGTATGGGCCCTTCACCAGGACTCCGTCGCTGCCGTCAATGGCATCGGCGACCCCGTCGACATCTGCTGTTTTGATGCCCACGACAACTTGTCCGGGAAGTGGATGATCGAGGGCGGTTGCGAGCGCGAGCGTGATGGTGCCTCCGTCGAGGGCGGCGAAGTGGTTGCCATCACGAAACTTCAAAGGAAAGCCAAGAGTTTCGGTGTAGAACTTGATTGACTCGTCCAGGTCGTCCGTTGACAGGATGACCATCTTTACTTGGTTTTCACTCATGGCATGCGTCCATTCTTTTGACTACGTCAAGACTGACCCCACGGTGGGAGAACTTCCACCCCTTCGGGGCGTGAGAATGCATAACTCTCATCAAGCGCACAACTTACCGATGTATCGTTAAGACAAATCCGGGGTCACTCTGAACCCCCAACGTGACGGAGAGACCACGATGAATACTGACACCACAAACAGGGGCTCTGGCCCATTCCGCGGAAGCCACGGCGGTGAGTCACGCCACTCAGGGTTCGGCCTGTGGGAGACGATGGAGGGGCTCCGCTCCGAATTCGAACGACGTGTCGGCCCACGCATGGGGCGTGGCGACGTACGGACCGCCATCCTCACGCTCCTCACCGACGAGCCCATGCACGGTTACCAGATCATCAACGAGATCGAAAAGCGCAGCAGTGGCGCATGGAAGCCAAGTGCCGGCTCCGTTTACCCGACACTTCAGATGCTTGCTGACGAGGGCTTGATTGCGGCAAAGGAAGCCGACGGTCGCAAAACATACTCGTTGACCAAGGCGGGCAAAGACGAAGTGGCAACGCTGTCTCCAGCGCCCTGGGAGACCAACTCGAGTTGGGATGCAGCACGCTCGACCGTTCTCCCCAAGGCCGCGTCCAAGCTGGCGCAGGCCGTAGTTCAGGTTGCCCGTGGTGGCACCCTGGAGCAAGCACACGAAGCTGTCACCGTTATCGATGAAGCCCGGCGTAAGCTTTACGCCATCCTCGCCCAAGACTGAACCCGTGACCTTCGGGTCAGCATCAGGAAGAATCGATGACCAAAGTTAGGCATCTGCGCGCCCGGTATCGACGCATCATGCGGTTCGCATCACGCTACATGGTGCAGGAATGGTGGTTTGAGTTAGCGCTCCCCCGCATCGGGCTGGCAAAGATCGGCCGCCGCAATCGACTGGTGCGTGCGGGCAAGATCGCGCGAAAATTTCACACCATTGCGATTGACCTTGGCGGCCTCATGATCAAGGTCGGGCAGTTCATGTCGTCGCGGCTCGACGTGCTGCCTCCCGAAATTACCAGCGAGCTTGAGGGCCTCCAAGACGAAGTGCCCGCGGTCGATTTCGAGCTCATCCGGCAGTTCGCCGAAGACGACCTCGGTATGCCCCTGGAGCGCGCCTACGCCTCCTTCGAGCCCGTGCCGCTCGCCGCAGCATCGTTGGGGCAAGTGCACAGGGCGACTCTCTTACCAACGGATGCCGCTGAAGTTGGTTTCGATGAGGTCGTCGTCAAGGTGCAACGCCCCGGAATCGACGAGATTGTCGAAGTGGATCTCGCTGCCCTGCGCAAGATAGCGAAATGGCTCAACAGGGTGAGGTTCATCTCGCGCCGAGTGGACTTGCCTGCGCTGCTAGAGGAGTTCGCCGGTATCAGTCTGCAAGAGATCGACTATCTCCACGAAGCGGGCAACGCGGTGCGGTTTACCGAGAACTTCGCCGACGATCCGCGAGTCGGCACACCAGAAATTGTGTGGGAACGCACCACCCGACGAGTGCTCACACTTTCTGACGTTACGGCGATCAAAATCAATAACCGCGAGGCACTCGCTGCTGCTGGCATAGACCCCAAGCGGGTCGCCGTGGAGCTATCCAGTGCAATGTTCGACCAACTCTTTAGCCACGGATTTTTTCACGCCGATCCCCACCCCGGAAATATCTTCGTCACACCCGGCCCGTCGAAAGACCCAGAAGACTGGGCCATTACGTTCGTCGACTTCGGCATGATGGGCGAAGTGCCGGCCACACTTCGGAAGGGCCTGCAGCGACTCATCGTGTCAGTGGCTACGCGAGACGCGAAGGGTCTAGTTGCGAGCATCAAAGATATGGGTGTGCTCTTGCCGTCTGCCGAGAGTGAACCGCTTGAAAACGCGATGAGCGAACTCTTCGCCAGGTTCGGGGGCATGGGCTTTGCCGAGCTGCAGAAAGTTGACCCAGAAGAGTACCTCGACTTCGCCAAGGAGTTCGGCGATGTGATGCGCTCCCTGCCGTTCCAACTCCCCGAAGACTTTCTTCTCATCATCCGGGCTGTATCCGTGACATCAGGTGTGTGTACCGCGCTCAACCCCGAGTTCAATGTGTGGACCGCCATCGAACCATACGCTAAGCGGCTCACAAGTAAGGGCGTCAACGAGACGGTGAAAATCTTCGCTCAGCAAGCGCTTGAAACCGCGGCTCTCGTCATCAGGCTTCCCCAGCAGATCGACGACATGAACACACTCCTGCAACAGGGAAACCTTTCCGTCAAAACACCGGGAGTGGATGCCCGCCTCTCCTCGCTCGAGCGGCTCGGTCAGCGCGCGGTCTCCGCCATCATCTTTGCGGGCCTACTCCTCGGCGGAATCTTCCTGAAGCGAACGGACGAAATATTCGGCTGGGCCCTCATGGGTGCTTCTGTGCTGCCACTCCTCCACGCCGTTCTCGCCGGAATGGGTGGGAGCCGCCGCAACAACTGATCGGCACAAAGGCTAGGCGTTATCGCCGCCCGTGTCGTTCGTGAGGGTGGCGGCAGCGCTCCCCGAGGACCACGCCCACTCAGAAACCTCCGGAATGTCTTCGCCGTACTCACGGGTATATTCTCGTGCGCGCATACGCGCCCCCTGCATTTCCTGACGCAGCATTGTTTCCTTCGCGCCTAAGCCGGGAACACGGTCGATAACGTCCATGACCAAATGGAATCGATCCAGATTGTTCATCATGACCATGTCGAACGGCGTTGTCGTCGTACCCTCCTCGATGTATCCGCGCACGTGCAAATTGTCGTGGCCGGCACGGCGATACGTGAGACGGTGAATGAGCCACGGATAGCCGTGATACGCGAAGATCACGGGCTTATCAGTCGTGAAGAGCGCATCGTAATCGCGGTCACTCATGCCGTGCGGATGCTCCCCCTCGCTCTGCAAACGCATCAAGTCGATGACGTTGACTACGCGCACCTTGAGGTATGGAATCCGCTCGCGCAAGATCGCGGCAGCGGCGAGCACCTCCAGTGTCGGAACGTCGCCGGCGGCGGCGAGCACGACATCCGGCTCCTCCCCTGCTTTCTCCGTGCCTGCCCACTCGAACAAGCCGATGCCCCGCGTGCAGTGCTCGATTGCTTCTTCCATCGTGAGCCAGTTGGGCGCCGGCTGCTTTCCGGCGACGACGACGTTCACATAGTCGACCGAGCGAAGGCAATGGTCATAGGTGGAGAGCAGCGTGTTTGCGTCAAACGGAAGGTACACGCGAACAACGTCCGCCTTCTTGTTGACGACGTGGTCAATAAAACCCGGGTCTTGATGCGAGAGCCCATTGTGGTCTTGGCGCCACACGTGGGAGCTCAACAGGTAGTTCAGCGAGGAGATGGGGCGACGCCACGGAATCTTGTGCGTCGTCACGAGCCACTTCGCATGCTGGTTGAAC
>JBDSUT010000223.1:0-5612 GCA_039927595.1 Terrimesophilobacter sp. | reverse complement strand
CTTCGCGCCACGCTCCCAAATCTCCTGCATCGTGTGGTGGCGCAAACCGTTGTCGCGCATCCACTTCTGGTCTTCCTCGCCGGGCCAATAACCCCGCAGGCCTACCTGAATGAAGTTGTGGCCGGGGATCGCCCCGGATTCGATGAGCCTGCGCATGGGGGAACCGTGGCTCGCAAGGTTGCCATCAATGTGCTCTGCCGTGTCCGCGTGAGCGTCAAAGTGGATCATGCCCACGTTTCCGAAACCGTGGTGCTCCGCAACCGCCGTCGCCGCGGGCCACGTGATCGAGTGGTCGCCACCCAGAATGATCGGGATGATGCCGCGGCTCGCGATCTCGCCGACCCGCTGGTGGATGGACTCCTTCGATGCCTCCCACATGCCGTGGCTCATAATCGCATCGCCGTAATCGATCACCTCGAGGTGATCGAACATCTCCACCTGCAAGTCGAGGTGATACGTACCCGGGTCGTAGGCGTTCGCGCGCATCGCGCGCGGACCAAAGCGGGCTCCTGGACGGTTCGTGGTGCTGTCATCCCACGGCGCCCCCACGATCGCGACATCCGGTTGCCACGCATCCAGCTGCTCGGGCTCGGTCAGAAGCGGGCGCATGCCGAAAGTTGCGAGCCCCTGAAACGACGAAGCGTCAAGCTGGGCACGCATACCGGGCGGAAGATCACGTTGAGGTGCAGTCATACATCTCAGTGTGGCAGTGTCATGGTGTGAAGGCGAACCCCTCGGCGGTACTTAAAGGCAGCGGATACCACGCCGTCATCGCTGTCGACCACTGGGTACCCGGCTCCTTCACCCTCGTTGTGGACGGCACACCGCAATCACACGTGAATCTCGACGACCCGTCCCAACTGTTCTTCGAATACATCCAACGGATGGGCCACGTTATTGACGAGCTGAAAGTGCCCGGTGAACCTATCACCGCCGTTCACCTCGGCGGCGGCGCTCTCACCCTTCCCCGCTACATTGATGCGACAAGGCCGGGCTCTCGACAGCAGGTGATCGAACTCGAGCGCGACCTCATCGAACTCGTGCGCGCGGAGCTTCCGTGGTCCAAGAACGCCTCCATTCGCGTGCGCTACGGGGATGCACGCGAGACTCTGGGGCGACTGCCCGAGGGCTTGCGGTGCACCGTCGACCTGCTCATTGTGGACATTTTCGCTGGCGCTCGAACTCCCGCGCACGTCACCAGCGCAGAGTTCTACCGTCAGGCCGTAACCCTGCTCGCGCCCGACGGCGTGATTCTGGTGAACATAGCCGACGGGCCCGGCCTTGCTTTCGCACGCAGTCAGGTCTCCACGCTCGCCTCGGTCGTGAAAGACGTGGCGGCTCTCGCCGAAGCCCAAGTGCTGAAGGGGAGGCGGTTTGGCAATGTTGTCGTGGCCGGGTCACCCGCAGCCTTGCCCCTCGAGTGGATGCCGCGATTGTTGGCCGGCGGACCGCATCCCGCAAAAGTTGTGACCGGTAAAGAACTGCGGGACTGGGTGGCGGGAGCCCCCATCGTCACCGATGCGACCGCCGTTGCCTCACCATTGCCCTCCGCAGGGATCTTCCGAACTCGCTCCTGATCGAGGAACATGGTCGGATGAGAATGCGCGCGATCACCCTCGTCGCAGTTGCGGCACTCGTACTGACCGGATGCAGCACTGAGGCGACCGCGCCACCCACTTCGGAGCAGCCGACGCCATCGCCGAGCTTCACCGATACGTCACCTGAGGGAGCCGTCGCCCCCGTCGGCACACCTGAAATTCTTGCCACCGGACTCAAAGCCCCGTGGTCTGTGGTGCGGCTGAGTTCCGGCTCGGCACTCATCAGCGAACGGGACACCGGCAACGTGCTCGAACTCACGGCCGATGGCTCGATTCGCATCGCCGGCACCGTGCCGGGGGTCGACCATGGCGGCGAAGGCGGCCTGCTCGGCCTCGCAATTCGCGCCGACGGAAGCGCCACCACCCTGTACGCCTACCTCACCAGCGCAACCGACAACCGGATTGTGCGCATAAACCTGCGGGGCGCCCCCGGAAACTACTCCTTGGGTTCGCCAGATCCGATCCTCACCGGACTCAAGAAGGCGGGCAACCACAACGGTGGGCGCATTGCGATCGGGCCAGACGGCAAACTCTACGCCACCGTGGGTGACGCAGGTCAGCCGGACCGCGCGCAAGATATGGCCTCCCTCAACGGCAAGATTCTGCGGATGAACCTCGACGGGAGTGTGCCCGCCGATAACCCGATCCACGGCTCACTCATTTACACGCTCGGCCATCGCAACCCGCAGGGGATCGCGTGGGATTCTGATGGGCAACTGTGGGCATCCGAGTTTGGGCAAAACACCTGGGACGAGCTCAACCGCATTGTGCCCGGCAAGAACTATGGGTGGCCGGTCGTTGAAGGTCAAGGGGGCGTAGCGGGCTTCGCAGACCCGGTGCATCAATGGCCGACCTCAGAGGCAAGCCCCAGCGGGCTCGCCTTCGTGGGTGACACGTTCTTCATGGCAGCCCTCAGGGGCGCTCGGCTCTGGGCCATCTACCCCAGCATCACCGCGGGTGGTGAGCCGGATGCCGTGGCGTCGTTCACGGGAGAGTACGGCCGGCTGCGTGACGCCGTGCCTGGCCCCGACGGCTCGCTGTGGATTCTTACCAACAACACGGATGGCCGCGGCTCACCACTACACGGCGACGACAAGCTTCTGCAGGTCTCGCTTGCTCCCCTATCTGAGGGTTAGTGCCGCAAACGCCAGCAGAAATGCGGCTACCCGCAGCAGTTACAGGCATAATCAACGCTCACCAAATAGTGTGTTCCTGAAGAGATCAGGGGGGTCACTGTGACCGTGATTGTGGGTTACGACCTCATCACTTTGCGAGAGAAAGTCGATCTACTTGCCGCCGAGGAGCGGCTACGTGAACTCGAGGGTCGACGCGACATGGAGTCGCTGAACGAGCGCGTCGGGCTGCTGCGTTTAACCGGCAGGCTGGATGCCGCGTGGGACGCTGCCAACGAATCCTTGCGCAACGTGCGGTTCTCGGGGGACCGCGAACAGTTGTGCCTGGCACGAATTCGCCGAGCCCAAGTGCAGCAATTTCAAGGCAAACTTGACGCCGCACTCATCGAGCTGACCGCCTGTGTTGACGAAGCGAGAAACCACGATTGGGCGCCGACCGAGGCATTCGCTCTGCAGCACCGAGGAAAAGTGCTCTTTGACCAACGGGAGTACGCTGCGGCGTTGAGCGACTTTCGCACCGCCGCCACCATCCGCACTCGCATCGGGGCGGCAGAAGAACAAATTCAGAGTTCCCTCGTAGCAGTGGCCGTCGCGGAGTCTTATCTGACGGAAGAAAACCCCACCGGCGAGTAACGCACTTTACTCTGGAATGGGCTGCGACAGCATTGCCGCAACCGACCTTCTGAAGAAAAGAGCTGAGATTGCCTACGGCCAAAGAGTCTCCGCCCCCGCCCGGCGGACGGTGGGGTTTGCTGGCAAGGTTGTGGCGTCGTTCGCGAGTTCTTCTACCGATGAACAGCGACATCGAGGTGTCGCGCACGGTCGTAGGCGTACCCGTCGTCATCCAGCTTCGGCCAAGCGATCTCGGGTTCGCGGCCCTCGGGGGTGCGCTCGGATCTTTGACTCGGTACGCTCTCGTGCAGGTTAGCCCCGGCTGGGATGGCCTCTCCGCTGGCACCGCTATCGTCAACATTCTCGGTCCGTTCCTGCTGGGCGTGCTGCTGCAGTCTCTCTCGACGGGGCAGGAAACACCGCGGCGGCGCACAATGCGTCTGCTCATCGGGGTCGGTTTTTTGGGCGCGCTCACAAGCTATGCGGAACTAGCCCTCGACATCATCCAACTCGGTGAGGCTAATCAGTGGGTCCTCGCGCTGACTTACGGAGTGGGAACCCTGGTGGTGGGCGCAGCAGCCACGTGGTTCGGGATCTTTCTGGCCGGGCGTCACCTGTTCCGTCAACGGCAGACGAGGACATCCGATCAGGGAGCAGGTTTCTAATGCTCACAAGCTTGCTCGTGGCGATTGGTGGTGGAATCGGTGCCGCACTTCGACTGAGCATCAACGGCGCAGTGCACCGCCGTGTTCGACCCACCTACCCTGTGGCGATGTCGCTCATCAACACGAGCGGCGCGTTCCTGCTCGGTCTGATCAGTGGGCTACTCGCCTCGCATGTGCTCCCAGAAGAGTGGGGTCTTGGACTCGGTGTTGGACTTGTGGGCGGCTTTACTGCCTTCAGCACCACGAGCTTCCACAGCCTGCGCTTGCTTCAAGAGCGGCGTGTCTGGGCGGCGATAGCCAACTCTCTCGGAATGCTCGCAGTCGCAGCGATCCTGGCCGGGCTCGGGTTGTGGCTCGGTCGCGCGATCTGAGTGGATCGCATCAAGGCGCACCTTCACCTTCGAAAAGCCCTACTGATGACTACTCCAGACGGCGGCCTGCTCGCGCAGTTTCTGGTGAGTGCCGCCGAAAGCTGCGGATGCAGTTTGGCCGAGTAGCGCCTTCGGCACCTTGCACACCATCGTGTACACAGTATCGACCACGTTAGCGACAGGGCTCAGGCAGGTCTGAGAGACAAGTTGATATGCGTCCATCGTTCCTATCTCCAAAAGCTCGGCAACCCAATTCACCATCTCCACCTGAGCAATCCGGAAGGCGTCCTCGAGCGGCTTGGTCGATCCGGTCGTGATCAGGTAGTCATCGGTTTCGATTCTTGGCCATGCAGGGGCCGACCCCTTAATGAGTTCGACGATAAAAACCGTGTTCATGGCGCATTCGACCGCAACGCCACAGGTCTCGCCCTCTCCTTGACGTGCGTGACCGTCGCCGAGGCTGAACATGGCACCGGGAACATTAACTCCCAAGTAGCACGTCGTTTGTGCACGCATCTCTGGCGTATCCATGTTTCCGCCCCAGTTTCCTGGCGCCAACGACGAACGAACTTCGCCGAGCGCCGGGGCGACCCCGACAGTTCCATGCATGGGGTCCATGGGCAGCGGCAGCCGGAGATCGCTTCCGAGGGCCTGGAAATGCACCAGTCGCTTCTCGGAATCAAGTTCGTAGAACCAAGTTTCTTCTGGCAGGGGTGCGTTCAACAGAGCGGTGTCATGCGATCCCGTCAGCGAACCGAAGAACTCAATCGTGGTGCTCACCGCCCAGTCAAATCGCGGTTCGATGCTGACGAAGTGGATAGCCAACGTGTCCCCGGGCTCAGCGCCCTCGATGTAAAAAGGGCCGGTTTGCGGATTCAGGTATCGCGGATCAAGCAGTGCGGATGGCTTCACGCCGACCTTCGTTACCAACCCCGCAAAACAATCCAAAGTAGACGTGGAGACTACAGTCCCGGATTTCAGCTGAGCCTTCGGCTCTGCGCCACCGAATGTGTAAATCAGTGTGCTCAGATCAACGTCCGTCGCAACTTCAAATTTGAAGGTGTCCATGGTTGTCATACCTCCGAGGTGAGTTCTGCGTCTGAGTTCCTCACCGCAACTGCTCGATTCCGCCTACTGGCTCCCAGTTCGAAGGTGTGGATTAATCCTCCAGGGCGCAAGGCGAGCATAAAGATCAGCACAATCGCGAGGAGGATTTCGGTCATGCCGACAGTT
>JBDSUT010000222.1:0-11491 GCA_039927595.1 Terrimesophilobacter sp. | reverse complement strand
GTGGTCTCTGACGAGAACACTGTGGTGTCTGACGAGGACGCGGCAGACTCCGCAGCTTTTCGTGCCGGTGTTGCGGTCGGGCTCGCTGCCGCTGCATACGGTGTCTCCTACGGAGCACTTGCGGTAGCGGCCGGGTTCGACATTTGGCAGACCTGTGTCATGAGCTTGCTCATGTTTACCGGGGGTTCACAGTTTGCCCTCGTGGGCGTGATCGCCACCGGCGGTGTTGCCGCCGGTCCGACCGCCATTGCAAGCGCAGCTATTCTTGGCATCCGAAACGGTATTTACGGTGTTCGAATGGCGCCGATTATTGGTGGGCCGTGGTGGAAACGGATCGTGGCGGCCTGGGTGACGATTGATGAAACCACGGCAGTGTCAACAAATCAGCCGACTCTTCGCAGTCAGCGTATCGGGTTCTGGACGACGGCGGCAGCCACCTTCATCGGTTGGAACCTTACAAGTCTGATCGGTGCCCTGATTGGCGATGCACTCGGTGATCCGCGCGCGTGGGGGCTCGACGCCGCGGCTGCGGCGGCGTTCGTAGGCCTGTTGTGGCCGCGACTCCGTCAGACGCAAACTGTTGCGGTGGCGAGTGCTGCTGCGGTCATTGCGATCGTGCTGACGCCCGTGCTCATTCCCGGGCTGCCGGTGCTGGTTGCCGGCGTCGTCGCCGTGGTGGTGGGTGCCTTTAACTGGTTTAAGAACTCAGATCCACCCCTTGTTCCGCTCGAGAGGGAGGGCGTGTGACTCTCTGGCTCATTGTCATTGTCGCTTCCCTCGCGTGCCTTGCGCTGAAACTCGTTGGCTATCTTGTGCCCGCTAACGTGCTGGATGCGCCCGCGCCATCGCGCATCGCTAACCTGCTCACGGTCGCCTTGCTGGCAGCACTGGTCGCCGTGCAGACTCTCGGGGCTGGCGGTGCCGTGCAGGTCGACGCGAGGGTGCCGGCTCTTGCTGTTGCGGTAGCGCTCTTCGCTCTTCGCGTGCCGTTTGTGTTGGTCGTGATTCTGGCTGCCATTACCGCAGCACTCATCCGTTTATCTGGGTGGGGCTGAGCGTCACCCTTCCGGATGATCCACTCCGGGTAGCCAGCTCAAGCCAGGCACCCCCCAGTCACTTTTCTTGATTGCCTTGCGCGCCGCGCGGCCGTGGGCGTGGTCTAGGCGGTCGGAGTACAGGATGCCCTCAAGGTGGTCGAACTCGTGTTGAAAGATACGGGCGAGCCAGCCGGTGGCAGAGACCTCGAAGGGTTTTCCCGTGATGTCCACAGCACGCAGAATGGCTTTCTCGGCGCGGCGCAGTGGGTAGCGTTCCCCTGGGATCGAGAGGCATCCCTCGGATTCGGCTTCCTCATCCGGCTCGCCAATGGGAACGGGTGAAATCCACAGTTCGGGGTTGATGGCGGTTCCGAAAGAATGTAGACCGTCGTCATCCATCCAGTCGTAGACGAAGACGCGCAGGTTGCGACCCACTTGCGGCGCGGCGAGACCCACGCCGGGTGCCGCATCCATTGTTTCGACCATGTCGTCGACCAACTGCTGCAGCTCGGCGTCAAAAACCGTCACGTTTACGGCAGCGGAATGTAATACCGGGTCGCCGGTGATGAGAATGGGAAGAACGGCCATTCGCCAAGAATATCGTGCACACTCACGATAAAGTCGTGGGGTGCCACCTGAGCTGAGTGATTTCACGGATCAATTCGTGACTCTCACCCCCAACCAATGGATTGGGATTCCTGTGGCGCTCGTCGCCGCGGTGTTTCTGGCCCTCGGCGCACAGTTTCAGCATCGCGGTGTCGGGCGGGTGGAAGCTGCTACCGGCGAAATTGAGTCAAGCCCAGGTCTCAGCCTCAAGCAAATTCTCCTTTTGCTGGCGCGGCCGTCCTGGGTGATCGGCACGGTCATGCTCGGGCTCGCGGTGGTGCTCCAGCTGACAAGCCTCTACTTGGCACCGCTCATTGTGGTGCAGCCGCTCGGTGCGATCGCCCTCGTCATCACGGCGGTCGTCAACTCGCGGGTTTCTCAGGTCGCCCTGGATCGCAAATCGATCCGTGCCATCGCGTTTTGTGTCGGCGGGGTCGGTTTGTTTGTTACGGTCGCCGCCTTTACCGCCAAGTCGAGCCCTATCGACACGGTGCAACTCAGCATTATTTTGAGTGTTTTGAGTCTCATCATCATGGGGCTTTCTCTTGCCTTTGCATTTTTTCGCCACCGCTTCACGGCCATCATGTTCATTCTTGGCGCTGGCCTTCTCTACGGCTTTGTCGCAACCCTTGCGAAAGTTGTGATTGACCGCGCCAAGACTGGTGACTTTGAATGGCTCACGGTGTTGTGCCTCGTGGCACTCTTGGCTGCGGCAATTCTCGGCGGGTACTTTGTTCAAAACGCCTACTCGTCCGGTCCGACTGATCTCGTCATTGCGGGCCTGACTGTGGTTGACCCTCTGGTTGCCGTGACGATCGGAATTGTGGTGCTCCAAGAAGCGGCGGGTGCCCCGTGGTACGCGGCAGTCGCGTATGTGGCGGCGGCGGGGCTCGCCGTCTATGGCGTATTTCAACTAGCGAAACACCACCCGCAGGCGCAGCGGTAAGCTGGAGCCTACGTCTAGAGCACGAGGGAACACTCACATTTTGTCTGACGCCCATACGACTTCATCACCGGATGACTCGACCCCGCTTCGCATTCTGATCGGGGCAGATACTTTTGTTCCCGACGTTAATGGGGCGGCAACCTTCACGTCTCACCTTGCCGCTGGCCTCGTCGAGCGTGGACATGAGATATTTATTGAGGCGCCTGCGTTCGGGCCGAAGCACGGTCGGTTTGTCGAAGAGCACGACGGTGCCACCATGACTGTGTACCGCGTATATTCGTGGCGGTGGTTTCCGCACGACTGGCTGAGGTTCGTTCTGCCGTGGCGCAGTCAAGCTCACGCGGCGCGCATTCTTGATGAGGTGAAGCCGGATGTCGTGCACATCCAGTCGCACATTCTCGTCGGTCGTGGGCTCGCCAGGCAAGCCCATATTCGGGGCATCCGGGTGATTGCTACGAACCACTTCATGCCAGAAAACCTGCTGCAGCACACGCTGTTTCCCAAGTTCACGCACAACCTCGCAGTGCGGTTGGCGTGGAAAGATGCGGCAAAGACCTACCACTTGTGCGAGGCGGTCACGACGCCCACCCGAAAAGGTGCGGAGTTTCTCGAGGAGGCTACCGACCTTGAGGGCGTGCACGCCATTTCTTGCGGGATCAATGCGAGCGAGTACACGGCGAGTTTCGAGAAGAAGACCGAGAACCGTATCCTTTTTGTGGGGCGGGTCACGGGTGAGAAGCAGATTGATGTGCTGATCAAGGCGGTGGCGAAGCTGGACCCCGCACTCGATGCGAAGCTGGAAATCGTTGGCGGTGGCGACCTGATGAACCAGTTGAAGAAGCTTGTGCATGATGTTGGTATCTCCGCCCGCACCACCTTCACTGGCTATGTTTCGGATGAAGAACTCAAGGTCGCTTACACGAACGCGACCGTGTTCGCTATCCCGTCCATCGCTGAGCTGCAGAGTATTGCCACCATGGAAGCGATGTCGTCGGGGCTGCCGGTGGTGGCGGCGAACGCCATGGCGCTGCCGCATCTTGTGCACAATGGCGAGAACGGCTACCTGTTCGAGCCTGGGGATGTCGACGATCTCGCGTCTAAGCTCACCGCGGTGCTCACGGCATCCGATGCTGAGCTCACTCGGATGAAGCGCAACAGTTTGAAGCTCATCGCGCCACACGACATCGAGCGCACGCTGACAACGTTTGAGAGACTGTATCGTGGTCAAGCGGTGATCGACCCGGTCACAGAGGTGTCGCTCGATGAGCCGGCTGCCTGAGTTTCAGCTCAGTCGGAGCGTCTTCGCGGAGGCATGAACTTTTCAGAAGCAAGGGGCGGTAGCTCAGCTGGTTAGAGCAGCGGACTCATAATCCGTCGGTCATGGGTTCAAGTCCCATCCGCCCTACAACTGCACTTGTTCTACTTTAGGAAGTTGATCGGATTTCCGTCGTGGGCATCGTACGGGGAATCGAATGGCGCGTAGATTACGCCGGCGACTTCGGGTTGGTCAGTTTTGGTTGCACCGAGGATGCACTGGCTCACGGGTGCGCCGTCGTCGAACGCTAGGCTGAAGACCTTTGACGAGCAGTCATTCCACCCGATCATGGTGACGTACTGCACTTTCTTCTTGTTGACACCCACGGGGTAGAACGCGGCATAATCTGATTCGGTTGCGATCGATGCTCCCGAAACCTTGGTTTGTTCGACCTGAAGCATCCAGATCGTGTAGTCGGAGAGCTCAGGAATCTGCTCCACCAACAGGGCTTGCTGCGCAGCGGTGACCTTATCGACGCTGACGAGTCGTGCAGCGATGACCGCTTTCTGCTGCGTGGTTCCGGTGTACTCATAGGATGCCCATTTGCCCATCGTGACCGTCGCACCGGGCCTGGTGAGGTTCGGTGATGGTGTGTCCGAACCCTCGTCGCTCGGGGTGCTTGGCTTCGTGGTTGGTACGGCGATCGGTGCTTCGGAGCTTGAACCTGTTGCAGGTTTCTCAACCTGCGAGTCGTTGGCCGAGCATCCGGAGAGTGCGAGTAAGCCGGTCACAGTAAGAATCAGTGTGACGCAGGTGCGTAATCGTGCCATCTGATCCCCTTTTCTCACCGCTAACGATAGACGACGGAGTGCAGGTGCTGAGTGTCTCGATGTAGCGAGGCCCAGTTTTGCTTGTTGAAACCTGCTCAGTTAGCTACGGTGATCAGATGAAACGCTTACCCGGAGTTCTGAGCATTGTCGCGATGGCAACAATGCTTCTCGCGTTGACGGCGTGTGACCCTGCAACCATTGTTTCCACACCTGCGCCCACTGCGTCGGCAACGGCGATGCCAACGAGCCCTCCGACTCCCACTCCAACTCCGGCGGCGGTCCCCGCTTCAGTGATTGTCGACGGTGATAGTGTGAGCGTCATCGATTCAGCGGGCGCCCTCATGATCGACATTCCCTTCTCGACGAATCCTGCGACCGCTGTCGCACAGTTGAACGGTGCCCTCGGGGTTGACGGAGTATCCACGACGCTGCCGGCCACTGGTTGTTTTCATCAACGACCACAAGCGACGTGGGGCGGTTTGAGTTTCATCTGGGGTGATGATTGGCAGCGCGCACCTGGAGCGCAGTTTCTCGCCTCTGTGCTGGGCCCTGAGTCGACCAGTGGTGTGGAGGTCACCATCCCCAGCGGCCAGATGGTCGGGTCAAGTCAGGCTGACACTCTTGCCGGCAACCCGGGAGCTCACGTCGACGATTTCGGCGCATGGATCAGCCTGCACTACGACATCAAGTCCGGCGTTTCTGGGGGGAACCCCGACACCTATTACGGCGCGTATGCGCTCATTGACGGCGGCGTGCTTAAGAGTTTCGCATCCCCGATTCACTACGACTACGACTGCTAGCAGCTGAGTCATTGCCGCCAGAGTTGCGGAGTGTGCGGAGTTCTTCTCGCGCAGGCTACCGATGCCAGGTGGAGGAGAGCGGCGCGCCAGGGGCCTGAAGTGTGAGGGTGTCCGCACTGCACACAGCAGACACCGAGTCGACATCCGTGTAGTCGATGGCGGGGATGTCGGGTGCTGACGCATCGGGTGCTGACCCATCGGTGCGCACATTCGCCCAATTCTCGAGGTTGATGGTCTCGGATCCATCGCTCGCGTTCCAATCACCGCTTCCGTTGTAAACGGATGGCGTATTGAGCGGGACCATGGTGTCGCCAGCGACGATGGTTCCCGTCGTGACGAGGTCAATCTCGGTGGCAACGAGTGAGTCCTGCGTAAAACGAATCACACCGGAGCCGGTCATAGCGAACCCGGTAATCGGAATGCCGAGGCCGAGCACGTACGCTTCCGCTTGCGCGGAGTAGTCGGCGACGTCAAGATTCCATGCACCGACAACACAAGGCACTTCAGCGCCCGATTGCTCCTTTGTCGGCCCGGGGCCGCCACCGGAACTTGGGTCAGTAGTTCCTGCTGGCGCGCAGGCCGCCAGTAGTGCGATTAGTGGGACTGCCATAGTCAAGGATGTGGTGCGCCGCATGAGGTTCTCCCTTACAGTTCAGCGTGGGTATACGTTGTCACGACGGAGGAGCAACTGTCGAGGGTTGACGTGAAACCGGGAAAAAATTTTCAGATCCCGACACCAGATCCCGACACCAGATCCTCACACCAGATACCGCCGTGAGGGCAGTGACCGTATGACGTGATCGGTGAAATGCCGGCCATCACGGTGTCGCCGGTGTACTTCTTCTAGCACTGTTAAAGTAGCGCCTTCCGAACATCTACGCTGGGAAGGTGCCGACCCCCTCTGAGAAGCCGCGTCTCTCTCGCGAAACCGTAGTGCTCGGCCTCATTGCCTTTTTTGTGATGATTGGGTTCGGCGTTGTCATCCCCGTTCTGCCGGTCTTCATTCGCAGTTTCAATGTCGGCTACACCGAGGTGGGGGCAGTGGTGGCGGCGTTCGCGCTCGCCCGTTTCGTTGTCAGCCCCTTCGTGGGCAAGCTCATCAGTTGGGGTGGCGAGCGCACGATCCTGGCGACCGGTATCGGTATTGTGGCGGTCTCAAGCGCCATGGTGGGGCTCGCGCAAACTTATCCGGAGGTGCTCATCCTTCGCGGCGCCGGAGGTATCGGTTCGGCGATGTTCAGCATTTCGGCCATGTCGCTTCTGCTCGGAACTACTCCGCCCGATCGGAGGGGGAGGGCCGTCGGTTTCTATCAGGGCGGTTTTCTGATCGGGGGCATGGCTGGCCCTGCAATCGGTGGGCTGCTGGCCGTCATTTCGCTGCGTGCACCGTTCTTCTTTTACGCCGGCACTCTTGTCATCGCGGGAGTTGTGGGGTTGCTGTTTCTGAAACCCATCCCGCAGGAGGTTCGGGAGGGCGGAGCGGATGCCGTTCGGGCGGTCCCGTTCCGCGTTGTGCTTGCGGATGAACGGTTCCGTGCCGCGTGCATTGCGAACTTTGCCTCCGGATGGTCGAGTCTCGGTGTGCGCAGCGCGCTCATTCCCATCCTGGTTGTTGAGTTGCTGCACAAAGAAGAGTTGTGGACGGGGATTGCTTTCGCCATCGCCGCCGTCGCGCAGACTTTGGCCCTCGGCCCAGCAGGAACGTTTGTCGACAAGGTGGGTCGCAAGCCGGCGATCATCGGCTCCTATGCGGTGGCTGCCGCGGTAATGATGGCGATCCCGTTTGCAGGCAACATCGCGGTGCTCATCGTCTTGCTGTCGATTTTCGGTGTCGCGGCCGCCTTCATGGGCACCGCTCCGGCGGCCTCGGTGGGGGATGCTGCTGGGGCCAGAAGTGGCCAGCCGGTCGCAGTGTTCTCGGCGATCTCAGATCTTGGGGCAATCGTCGGCCCGCTGGTGGCTGGCGCGCTGCTTGACGCGTTCTCGTATCCTGCCGCGTTTGCTTCCGCCGTGATTTTGCTGGCCCTTGCTTCCCTGTATGCGCTTCGCATGCCGCGACAGTCAGTGTTGAATGCACGAACCGGTTGACACCGGCGCGGTAAACGATGCCGCACTTTTTGCTACCGGCGAGAGCTCTTTCATGGTGTGGGCATAGCCCACGTTCTCCACGGTGGTGGCTTTCGCAAAAATGACTCCAATAGCCTCGCCGCTTGTTGACAGAAGGGGCCCACCGGAGTTTCCACTTTGCACGTTTGCCGCGAGCTGGTAGACCTCCATGGTGTGCGCATTCTTGCCATAAATATCGTAAAGATTTACCTCGATCACACGCTCAACGCGCGCGGACGCGGAGTGAAATGGTCCACCCATCGGGTAGCCGTCGAAGACGACTTCTGATCCTTCTGTAAGGGTGGTGCCGAGGGGGATTGGCGCTGTCGGCATTCCGCTCACGGAGATCACGGCAAGGTCATACTTGGGGTCGAAGTAGACAACGCGCCCAGAAAATGCGCCAACTCCTGGTACCTCGATGACGGGCTCGGTCACCCCAGCCACGACGTGGGCGTTGGTGACTATGCGGTTTTTTGCCACGACAAACCCACTGCCGGATTGGTTTTGCCCGCACTGGATGGCAGCGCCGGTGATCTTCACTACCGACTTCGCCGCGACGTCGAGGGGAGGGGTTGCCGTTTTGACATTCGGAATGGTGGGCGCAACCGTGGGAGCGGCGGGGTCGTCGACCTCACCGGCAGCCGAAAGGATGCGCGGGATGCCGTCATCCACGACTGCTGAGCGCAACTGGGCCATGCCGCTGCGAATCGGCGCAGGGGTGATGTGTTCAATGGTGCGCAGCACACTGGAGCCGGCGATGGCCTGAGTCAAGAATGGCACGCCCAGTGGGCTGATGCTGAAGGACACCATGAAGGCGATCAGCGCGGCCGCGATAGCGTTCAGGAGTGCGCCTCCGAGTCGGTCTAGCCACCCGATGCTGGATTCCTCGACGTGGCGACTGATCGCCTGGCCGATCAATGACCCGAGCGTGAGTCCGGCCGCGACCAGAGCCGCAACGGCGATGAGGATGAGCGAGAGCCGCCACTCTGGCCAGGTAATCCACGACCCGATCATGGGGATGGCGAAGAACGCGACGATTGCGCCCACGGCGATTCCTGCCATCGCGAACGCGCTGCGTGCAAATCCAACCACCCAGCCGTAGCTGAAAAATGCGAGCATCAAAAGGATGAGGATGGCATCCAGGGTGCCGGGGATCGACATGCGCGCTACCTCCTATTCCGCTGCCTGAGACTATCGTGCCCGGGATAGGTCAAACTGTATGCATGGTGATTCCCACGCGCACGCTCAACGACGGTCATGAGATTCCAGCGATCGGCTTCGGCACGTACAAGCTGACCGGTGACGACGGTGTTGGCTCCGTACTCTCCGCACTCGAGGCAGGTTACCGACTCATCGACACCGCTCTGAACTATGAGAATGAGGTGCAGGTGGGGGAGGCGATTCGGCGCTCGGGGATTCCCCGACACGAGATCACGGTGGCGACAAAACTGCCCGGCCGCTTTCACGGGGAGCATGAGACACGTACCGGTTTTGAGGAGTCACTGTCGAACCTTGGTGTCGACTTTGTTGACCTCTTTCTGATTCACTGGCCTTTGCCGAGAGTCGACAAGTTTGTGGACTCGTGGCGGGCGATGATCATGCTGAGGGATGCGGGATTCATTCGTTCGATTGGTGTGAGCAATTTCACGCAGTCGCACCTCTCCCGCATTATCGAAGAAACTGGGGTGGTTCCGGCGGTGAACCAGATTGAGCTTCACCCGCACTTTGGGCAGGCGGCCATGCGTGCCTTCCACGCGGAGCACGGCATCCAGACTCAGAGCTGGTCGCCTCTGGCCCAGTCGCGCTCGCTCATCGATAACGCGGTCGTCACTGCGGTCGCCGATGCCCACGGTGTCACTCCGTCGCAAGCGGTGCTTGCCTGGCACGTGCAACTTGGTTCCGTCCCGATCCCCAAGTCGGCGACGCTGGCTCGGCAACGCGAAAACCTCGACATCTTTGGCTTTGAGCTCACAGATGCCGAGGTTGATTCGCTTTCGTCGCTCGATTCGGGGCGCCTTTGGGGCGGCGATCCGGAGACGAACGAGGAGTTTTAGTTCACCGAGATTAGTTCACTCCGGGAATGGAAACCCAGCCGGAGTAAAGGAGTGCGGTGATCACCATCAAGATGAGTGCGATCACGGTGATAATCGATGTGCGCCTGGAACCGCCACGGCTCAACAGTGAGACGAGCAGCAACACGACGAGTACGAAGGCGAACACGAATGCGCCGAGAGGTGCGGGGAATGCGAAGAAGAGCGATAGGAGAAGCAGCACTCCAAAAAGTACTTCGACGATGGCGAGTGCGGAGGTGTTGCCGCGCATGCGCGTGATTCCATCGAGGATCGCCAAAATGGCGGCGAGGAGGGCGATGATGAGGAGCCAGCCGAGGGTAACGGTAACCATGGTTGTACCTTTCTGCAGAAAACAGGTTTGCACGCGAGGGTGTTCGCAGTGCGCCTCACCATACTGGCGTAATTAATCCGGTTTGGCAGAAATTCCGGAATATTGGGCGCGTGGCGGTGGTTTTGCTCTGTATGACTACCTCTACGATTCGGCGCCCTGTTGCCGGTCAGGTGCGCGTAACCATCGATGCTGCGGGAACCATGGTTGCCGCGACGATCGCCGATGTCGGCCTTGCCGCGGAGGGCTTTGTGCGTGGGGACCGGGTGGCCTTTTCTCCCGCGCTCGCGGAGAACCCCATCGTCGATGTCGGTACTCTCATCGGCATCCCCAAGAACGTGTCCGATCGTCAGGCCGCTGATCTCCTGGCACCCGGGCTTCTCGCGCGAGCAATGATTTCGGTCGTGCACCCGTTTGCTCGGGGGCAGAGGGTGGCTGTAGAGCTCGGCAACTCCACTCTTCGCCAGGTGGTCTCCGCGTGGCTGAGCGCGGGTGGTGCCGTGCTGGTCGACAACGCGGATGACGCGGATGTCGTGTACGGGGAACAACACCGTCGCCTCGCCGCAGTGGAGGCCGCTCACCGTCAGGGCCGCATTCAGCAGGCGGCGACAGAAGTGTTCCAGGCGATTCGGGATGGCGTGTTTGATGGCGTTCGAGTTCCGCAGCGGGTGGCGCCCGTGGATTCCCGGCGCGACGCCGCGTAGATCGGTGCGTGTGGCCGTGAGTCAGTAGTTACTGGCAGACTCGTTAGCGTGGCGCCGTGTTGCGTCGATCCTATTGAGGGGCGTGAATCTGTGGTCACTAGCGACCTGAGGTCAAAGGTTGATAAGGTCTGGAACGCGTTCTGGACGGGTGGAATCGCCAACCCGATGGAGGTGATCGAGCAGATCACGTACCTGTTGTTCATCCGTCGTCTCGACGAGTTGCAAACTCTCAAAGAGAACAAGGCAAACACCACGGGTAAGCCGATCGAGAATCCGGTGTTCCCTGAGAGTTTGGATGCGTTTGGCCAGTCGCCTCGCCCTTTCTCTGATCTGCGCTGGGGCACGTTCCGTAATCTCGCGCCGGCGGAGATGTTTGAGATCGTCGACCAACACGTGTTCCCGTTCATCCGGGGCATGGGGGAGGCCGGTTCGAGTTTCGCGGCGAACATGAAGGATGCGCGGTTCACGATCCCGAATGCGGCCCTCCTCTCGAAGGTCGTTGATCTGCTGGAGAACATCCCGATGGAGGATCGGGACACCAAGGGCGACATCTACGAGTACATGCTCAGCAAGCTGGCGACGAGCGGGCAGAACGGACAATTCCGCACATCTAGGCACATCATCAAACTTATGGTCGATATGGTGGCGCCGACCCCGCAAGACACGATTATTGATCCGGCGGCGGGCACGGCGGGCTTCCTGGTGGAGGCGGCGGAGTTTGTGCGCACGCACCATCCGGAGTTGTGGGCGGATGCGAAGCTGCGCGAGCACTTTGACCGCACGATGTTTACCGGGTTCGATTCGGAT
>JBDSUT010000221.1:0-2009 GCA_039927595.1 Terrimesophilobacter sp. | reverse complement strand
CGGCTCGAAGCCGAAGGTCTCGTACAGTTCGAACGCAACGTCGGCGCCCAGGTTGCCATGGTCGATCCCCGCGAATACCACGTGACCATGCAGACGCTCAGCGTGATTGAGGGATGGGCGACAGCCGCATCCGCCCCGTTCATGAGCGTGACGGATGTGGCCAGAGCGCGCGCCATCAATGCGCAGCTCGCCGAGACGCTGCTGCACTTCGACCCAGTCGCCTTCACGCGGCTCAATCTCGACTTTCACTCCGTGCTGTTCGAGCACTGCCCCAACCCGCACATCCTGGAGCTCGTGGACCGCGGCTGGGCTCGGTTGCGTGCACTGCGCGAGTCGACGTTCAGCTTCGTACCCGGCCGTGCCCGCGAGTCTGTCGCCGAGCACGCTCACATCCTCGACCTCATCGAGAGCCGCGCAGATGCAGTTGAGCTCGAGTTCGCCGCGCGCAATCACCGACTGACCACCCTCGACGCTTTTCTTGTCCACCAAAACCACCTTCACCCCTCACAGGAGACAGCATGAAGTTCCGCAGCAACCCGGCCTCGATTCGCGGCTCCATCGCCCCGCTGATGACCCCATTCACAAGCGAGGGTGACGTGGACCACGCTGGTCTTACCAATCTTGTGAACTGGCAACTCGCGTGCGGTAGCCACGGTATTTCTATCGGTGGCTCCACCGGTGAGCCGAGCTCCCAAACAATCGCCGAGCGCGCAGAAGCTATTCGCACGGTAGCCGCAGCCGTCGGAGACCGTGTTCCGTTCATGCCGGGCACCGGATCCGCGAAGCTCGACGAGACACTTGAGCTCACTGCTGCTGCTCGCGACGCCGGAGTCGACGCAGCCCTCATCATCACGCCGTACTACGCTCGCCCCACCCAGGAGGCGCTCTACCGCTGGTACAAGACGGTCGCCGATGAGTTTCCCGACATGCCGATTGTCGCCTACAACGTGCCGAGCCGCACCGCCGTGGATATCGCGCCGGAGACGATCGCAAGACTGTTCCGCGACGTCGAGAACTTTGTCGGCGTGAAAGAGACCACGAAAGACTTCGAGCACTTCTCTCGTGTGCTGCACTTGTGTGGCTCCGAGTTGCTCGTGTGGAGCGGAATCGAGTTGCTGTGCCTCCCGCTCATGGCGCTCGGTGGTGCCGGGTTTGTGAGCGCCACCGCGAATATCGCGCCCGCCGCGGTCGCCAACATGTTCGAGGCGTGGGAGTCTGGCAACTTCGAACTTGCGCGGGAGATTCATTATGGTTTGCACCCGCTCGTTGACTTGCTGTTCGTGGAGACCAACCCCGCACCAGGCAAGTGGGTGCTCGAAGAACGCGGTCTCATCGCCAGCGGCCATGTTCGGCCACCGCTCATCGAACCGACTGAGGCCGGAATTGTGAAGATTAAGCAGTTCATGGACGAGGGCAAGAAGTATTTGAGTCCCGTGAACGGCTTCACCGTAGGAGGTAAGTAACATGACGCACTTCGTGCCAAACAACCTTCCGGATCGCATCCGGCATTACATTGACGGAGCATTCGTCGACAGTGTCGACGGCAGCACGTTCGACGTGCTCGACCCGGTCTCCAACGAAACCTATGTGCACGCCGCCGCCGGCAAACAAGCTGACATTGACCTTGCTGTCGCCGCCGCGAAGCGCGCGTTCGACACGGGCCCCTGGCCGCGCATGAAGAACCGCGAGCGCAGCCGCATCCTGAACCGCATCGCAGACCAGGTTGAAGCTCGCAGCGATGAGCTCGCCGAGCTCGAAACCTTCGACACCGGCCTGCCGATCACTCAGGCGAAAGGTCAGGCCAACCGCGCTGCCGAGAACTTTAGGTTCTTCGCCGACCTCGTTGTCGCCCAGCGCGACGATACCTACCAGGTACCCGGCGCTCAGGTGAACTACGTGCACCGCAAGCCGGTGGGCGTTGCCGGGCTCATCACGCCGTGGAACACGCCCTTCATGCTCGAGAGCTGGAAGCTCGCCCCCGCGCTGGCCTCCGGATGCACCGTCGTGCT
>JBDSUT010000220.1:0-4032 GCA_039927595.1 Terrimesophilobacter sp. | reverse complement strand
ATCCAGGTGAGAACCCGATTGCCCCGCCAGGCTGCCATCCAGAATTTTCCCCACAGATGGATGACCATAAAAAAGAAGAAGAACTCTACGCTCCACAGGTGCAGGCTGTTGAAGAAGTGGCCCAGTGGCGACAGGTGCCACCACATCGGTCCGTTGAGGCTCAGCACAGCACCAGAGCCAATGATGAAAACAAGTGACGCGATGGCGCCCATGCCGAACAAATATATCCAGGTTGCAACGTAGCTTGGCTGCGATGTTGGCAATAGCTTTTCAGAGGGAAGTACCTTGAGGACCCAGGCTCGAAGACGACCGCTCCAGGAATGGTCAACGTCGTCCAGCTCAATTTTCGGTGTTAAATGTTGGGGCAGCGTCTTGCTCATTTCTTTTGCTCCCCTCGCTGATGATCGGAGCGAGGAAATGGCAACACGAGGGCCAATGTGAAGACTACGAACATCGCGATGATGACGATGAGGTTTCCGAGCTGTATGCCGAACACTCCCCACGTGAGGAAAATACCCGGCGTCGACTGGCTGAGATGAATTAGAGCGGGCACGAGAAAACCAACTTTGCTCTGCGGCAAGTGTGAGTATTTGCTCTGCTCTCGCAAAGCAGTCGTAGCGGGCTTCCCACTCTTGTACTTCGGCGAGGTGGAGTTGGCTGGCATTGAACCAGCATGCGTTCACGAGCTTCACACATGCGACGACCTCAATGAATATGGAAATTCGAGGGTCACCTGAAGTCTCGGGTGGCTGATTTGAGTGTGCGCTTTCACTCGGCGCAAGTCAATGTGTCTCACGACGCAGAATTCAAACTCACAGATTCGGAGGCCGTGCGGTGGGGGTAAAGAACACAGCAATTCTTGGCAAGCGAAGACTGGGCAACCCACTGAAGTTTGTCTACGTTCCCGGCAGTGATCGCACTGTTGGTATCTATACTTCGAGCATGGAAAATGGCGCGCGAGTGCTTATCGTTGAGGACGATCCGCATCTTTCCGCCATGCTCGACGGACTTCTTCGCGATGAAGGATATGACGTTGTCCTGGCACCCGATGGTCAGCGAGCACTTCACGAGGGTTTGACCCAAAAGTTTGACGTCATTCTTCTTGATCGAGGCTTACCGGTCATTGACGGGTTGGATGTTCTGACGAAGCTGCGTGCGCGCGGGATTACGACGCCGACTCTCGTGCTCTCGGCTTTAGGAAACCCCTCTGACCGCGTCGAGGGCCTCGATCTTGGAGCGGAAGACTATCTTTCGAAACCATTCGACATTGAGGAGCTTCTAGCACGGTTGCGAGCCGTTCGTCGCAGGGCCTCTTTCACCGTGCCCGTGTTGCAGGTTTCCCATGGTGCCTTGGATGCGCAGAGCCGGAATGTGACGTTGACGAATGGTGACGTCGTTGTCCTCTCTGAAAGAGAGAGCGACCTGCTCGAGAAGTTGGCACGGCGTCCAGAGCAAGTTTTCTCGAGGGATGATCTGCTGGCCACTGTTTTTGCTGATGCTGATGACCTCGGAGTTGTCGACACGTACGTGCACTATTTGCGCAAAAAGTTGGGTCGCGGCGTGATCGACACCGTGCGGGGCATCGGTTACCGATTGGGACGGACGTTGTGAGAACACGCGACAGCATCGAAGTCACGCGCGGTTCGTGGCGTTTGGCGATCGAGTTCGGACTGCTCTTTGTGGTTCTGTTCGCCATCCTTGGTGGGGTGATTTATGGCATTGTGAGTGCAAGTCAATCCGAGTCGCTTGAACGTACTCTCATCAACGCTACGAGGGTCGACTCACCACAAGATGCACCCCCCGGGGTGTTTGTCATCACTATCCGTGATAACAAAACAGAGGGTTCTCGCAATTTGCCGTCGGGCTTGCCAGATAACGCGGCCGTGCAGCAGGTCGGCGAGACAGGAATAGATCTGCAAGAGACAAAAGCGTTGGGTGACCGCACCTACAGGATTCGCACGACTGCCCTCGATGGTCAGGTAACCCAGGTCGCCGTGGACTTGCACGAAAGCCACGAAGAGTTGCAGCGGCTGAGCGTTGCGCTGATTATTTCTGGAATCATCGCGGCACTTGCTGCCGGGCTGATCTCGGCTTGGATGGCCAGACGCGCCATGCGGCCGATGGCAGAGGCGCTCGCCTTGCAACGCAGGTTCGTGATGGATGCCAGCCACGAACTGCGCACACCCCTCACCTTGCTGAGCACACGGGCCCAGATTCTTCGCAGACGCATCACTGGTAAAGGAGAAACTGAGTCGGCAAGCCATGTGGCGCACGGTCTTGATGAAATTGTTCAAGACTCGCGCGTGCTCGCGGAGATCCTTGAAGATTTGCTCATCGCCGCTGATCCGCGTGAAGAAGCGCACAAAGACCGACTTGATTTGGCTCAGCTCGCAACGGATGTTGTGGTGTCGATGGCTCCCGATGCGGGGGCGCGTGGCCTCGCGCTTCAGCGCGCAGGTTCGTCAACGCCCATCATGGTCACCGCGGCTCGAGTATCGATGCAGCGGCTTTTTACCGCGCTCATTGCCAACGCGCTCGATCACGCGACGTCGCATGTTGAGGTCGACGTGAAGGAACAGGGACGGGAAGTTGTCATCCGGATTTCTGACGATGGGCCCGGCTTTCCCGAAGGAATGGACGAGCACGCCTTCGAACGATTTGCTTCGTCGCGACCGCGGAGCCACGAGCACGAGCAACCGCGGCACTACGGTTTGGGGCTAGCACTCGTCTCTGAGGTGGCTGTGCGGCACGGCGGCGGGGTCAGCGTTGAGACGGGCGCACCGGACCGTGGTGCCACGGTTGTTGTGCGCCTGCCACTGCATCGATAGAAGCCTCACAGTCACTTCGCAGCGCAACTAAGAAAGTTGGAAGAAAACTGCAGGATCGTTGAGCCTACGAGGCAATCAGTCCGATGGCCGACGGAGGCAAGGGTGACCATGACGGCAGCGACAGAGACCCTCGCGTCACGGCACCGCAGCGTTGCCGCGCACCCCCGGCGTCGGCATCCGTTGATCGTGCGCGGAGTGCTTGCCGCCGGTTTTGTCGTGGTGTTGATCATGTGGTGGACAGGAACCTCCGCACTCCTTTCGTCACCCGCGCAGCTGGCGAGCACCATGGGCGAACTGAGCGGAATGGTCAGCGGATATCTTGTGTGCGCACAATTGCTCCTCATTGCCCGAGTGCCGTGGTTCGAGAATGCGGTGGGGCTAGACAAGCTCGTTTCGTGGCATCGCACCCTCGGAGTGAGCGTCGTTTTGCTCATCATGGTGCACGTCGGGCTCATGATTCTCGGTGGAATGTTACGGGATGCAGTGACGCCATGGAATGAAATTTTCGTGATCCTCAATAGCTATCCCGACATGCTTGCGGCCCTCATTGGCACAGCTCTCTTCCTCACGGTGGGGTTGACTAGTGCCAAATTGTTGAAGAAGTACCTGAGCTATGAAGTCTGGTATTGGACACATGTCACGGTGTACGTTGCAATATTTCTGACCTTTCTGCACCAGCTCAGTGCTGGAGCAGATTTCATCGAAAACCCCGTCAACCGAGTTCTGTGGCTTGTGCTGTATTTGGGCACGGCATCCGTCCTGGTGACGTGGCGTTTTGTATTGCCGATCCTGAACGCGTGGCGTTATCGGCTGCGCGTCGATCGGGTAGTGATCGAGTCGTCGGGAATGGCGAGTGTCTGGTTGAGGGGCACGAGGCTCGACGAATTAGGGGTGCACGCTGGTCACTTCATGCTGTTCCGGTTCATGAGCGTGAGCCACATGCTCACCGCCCACCCCTATTCGATCTCTCGCCTGCCTGAAGCGGGGATGCTGCGCATCACCGTCGGGGCGTTAGGCGACCACTCGCGACTGCTTCACGACCTTCGACCGGGCACTCTCGTTTTTGCGGAAGGCCCGTTCGGTCATTTCACGGCCGACCTTGCTACCAGGGACAGAATTCTCCTCATTGCCGGCGGCGCGGGAATCGGCCCTATTCGGGCGTTGGCGGAGGATCTACGGAATCGTGGACACGATGTCGTAGTCC
>JBDSUT010000219.1:0-7289 GCA_039927595.1 Terrimesophilobacter sp. | reverse complement strand
TCACGGTGAAGCCACCACGCGAAGGCGGCAAACTCATCAAAGACGACGGCACCGCCGGCCAGCAACTCGCCGACTACCTCGCTTCCGCGAAACTGATCTAGGGAAACTGACATGTCACAGGTACTCGTACTTATCGAATTGACCGGTGGAAAGGTCGCAGATTCCGCCGGCGAGCTTCTCGCCGCCGCCGCCGTGCTGGGTGAGCCGGCCGCTGTCGTCGTGGCAGAGCCCGGCGCAGCGAAGGCTCTTGCTGCAGACCTCGGTGCGCTCGGCGCAGCGACCGTCTACGCTGCAGGAGTTGCCGGTGCAGACGCGCTTCTCGTCACTCCGCACGTTGCGGCCCTCGCTGCTGCTGCGGCAACCGCGAGCCCCTCCGCTGTGCTCGTGGGCTCAACCCCTGATTCTCGTGAAGCAGGCGCGCGCCTCGCCGTGCGCCTGGGCGGCGCCTACCTTGCCGATGTGATCGGTCTCGCCGCAAACGGCACGGTCACGCAGTCCGCTTTCGGTGGCGCCTACACGGTGACCGCGAGCGCGGCCAAGGGCATCCCGGTGATCTCGCTGCGATCAAACTCGATTGACGGAGCAGCGGCAGCGGCATCCGGCACCCTCGTGGAGCTTGATGTCGCGGCAGACTCAGCACCCACCACGAGCATCACTGCACGCCACGAAGCAACCGCCGCGAGCGAGCGCCCGAGCCTCAAAGCCGCCAATATTGTGGTCTCTGGTGGGCGTGGGCTCGGATCGAAGGAGAAATTCGTTCTCGTCGAGCAGCTCGCAGATTCGCTCGGGGCGGCCGTCGGCGCCTCCCGTGCCGCCGTGGATGCCGGTTACTGCGAACACAACATGCAGGTCGGCCAGACAGGCACGACCGTGTCGCCAAACCTCTACATCGCGGTCGGCATCTCGGGGGCAATCCAGCACCTCGCGGGAATGCAAAGCTCCAAGACAATCGTCGCGATCAATAAAGACGAGAACTCACCGATTTTCGACATCGCAGATTTCGGTATCGTGGGTGATCTGTTCACCGTCGTTCCACAGTTCATGGAGGCGGTCAAGGCGAGGAAAAACTGATGACGCTTGCCACCTTCCGTGAGAGCCGCTGGTTCCGACTGGTTTGGATCATTCCCGCACTTCTTGTCGCAGGTGCCATTTTTGTGGGTATCGCCGTCTGGCTGCGCACCCTTCCGGGCGTGCAGGAGTTCCTGACGAAGTACTCGGGGCACAGTGAGCTCCCCGTGGGTACGCCGGAGGGCTTCCCTGCGTGGCTCAACTGGCAGCATTTCTTCAACTCGTTCTTCATCCTGTTTGTGATCACCTCCGGGTGGAAGATCCGCAATACCAAGCGCCCTGCGGCGTATTGGACGCGCAACAACACGGGTGTTCTGAAGACGAAGGGCGAGCCGCAGCGTATCAGCATCATTCAGTGGTTCCACATCAGCATGAATACGCTGTGGCTGCTCAACGGTGTGCTGCTCTACGTGCTGCTGTTCGTGAGCGGTCAGTGGGCGCGCATCATCCCCACGGACTGGGACATCTTTCCGAACGCGCTCTCGGCCGCCCTGCAGTACGCATCACTGAACTGGCCGCACGAGATGGGCTGGGTTAACTACAACGCGCTGCAGGTGCTCGCCTACTTCGTGACCGTCTTCATTGCGGCGCCACTCGCGGTGCTCACCGGGCTTCGGATGACGCCTGGGCTTGCCGAGCGCTGGAAGCCACTCGAGCGAGTTTTTCCTGTGCAGCTCGCTCGCCTGCTGCACTTTCCGATCATGATCTACTTCGTGGCGTTCATCTTTGTGCACGTACTTCTCGTGCTCACGACCGGGGCCCTCAACAATCTGAACCACATGTACGCCGCGAACAACGGCGAAAGCTGGTGGGGCTTTGGGCTGTTCATGGGTTCGCTCGTGCTCATTGCTGTCGCCTGGGTGGCATTCAAGCCATCGATTCTTGCGATGATCGCGGGGCTCACGGGCAAGGTGCGTCGCTAGCCAGTTGGCGAAATCAGTTCGGTTCTTGCTGCACGACGTAGGTGGCCACGCGCCCAATAAGCTCGAGCGGCATGGGCTTGGTCCAGGCAAAGTTCAGGGAGTTCTTCGCGGAACGAAACGGCGCAAGTTCTTGTTCGAACTCCCCCGGTGAGATCGGTACCGGGTAGATTCCCACGTGCTTCTTCCACCCGCCGAAATAGAGCGGATGCATCCCCTCGACCTCGAATTTGATGACCCCGTAACTGATGCGCTCCTTGGCATCCGGAAGCTCAGCGCGGATGACAGCGAGCGCACTCTCGAGGAGAGCACGCTCACTGTCCGCGAACCCTGCGAGGTATTCCTCGACAGTCGTCACGCAGTTTGCTTCTCGCGCTTCGATGCCACCACCGCGATCACAATAACGGCGATCACGGCCAGACCACCGATACCCGCAACAGCCCAGACCCATACGGGTGTTGCAACCGGCTCAGCACTTGCCACCGCGTGCATGTCGAGGCTGCCCTCATAGCTCGTGTTCCAGGTCACGCGCGTGCCGTCGAGTTTGCCGTTGTGGTCGGTGACTTCACCGGGAAAGCTCATCGCGATTTCGATGTTCGACTTATCGGCATCCTTGGGCGGAGCCTCGGTGCTGTCGGGCGTGAAGTCAATCTTTCCGTCAAACACGAATGTCTCGCCCTCGCGCTTGAGACTCAGGGATCCGTTCTCGCTCTCGCTGTTGATCGCGTCAATAGGGGTGTTCGTGAGTGAAAACTTGGTGCCAACGTAGCCATCTTGGTCATAGTCACTGCGAGTGACGCCATCAGCTCCACTCAAGTTCGGCAAAAGACCCTGCTCAATCAGCTTCGCTCGGTCGTTCGCCTCGCTCTTAGCATTGTCACCGTCACCGACGACAGAGGCGACGACAATGTCACCGTTGAGGGTGTTCTCCGGGGTAACCGTGACGTGCGCTTGGAACCGCACGCAACCGCTCAGAAGCAGAATCGCTGCTGTGGCAATCAGTGCACCGACAATTCGTTTTTTTCTCATATCCCGAGTGTGGCGGAGAAACATACGCGCAAACAGGTTCACAGTCCATTCACTGAAATGGTTCAGGGACCACACAAGGCGTACCTGTCTGCGACCTTCTGTCGTGCCCGCCTAGCACTCCACGACGTTGACGGCGAGGCCACCCATCGAGGTTTCTTTGTACTTGGAGTGCATGTCGAGGCCCGTGGCCTTCATGGTCGCGATGACCTGATCGAGGGAGACTTTGTGGTCGCCCTCGCCCCACATCGCCATCTTGGCCGCGTTGATGGCCTTCGCGGCGGCGATCGCGTTGCGCTCGATGCACGGGATCTGCACGAGGCCGCCGATGGGGTCACAGGTGAGACCGAGATTGTGCTCCATCGCGATCTCCGCCGCATTCTCCACCTGCTCGATGGTGCCACCGAGCAACTCGGCCAGGCCAGCGGCCGCCATGGATGAGGCAGAACCAACCTCGCCCTGGCATCCCATATCCGCACCAGAAATCGAGGCGCCCTTTTTGTAGAGCACACCAACGGATGCCGCGGCCAGCAAAAAGCGCACCGTCGCGTCGTCGCGCTCGGCCTGGGTCGCGTTCGGCATGCCGTACCGGGTGGCGTAGTACAGCACGGCCGGGATGATGCCGGCCGCGCCATTGGTCGGGGCAGTCACGATCCGACCGCCGGAGGCGTTCTCTTCGTTGACGGCGAGCGCCACAAAGTTGACCCACTCCTGCCAGTACGCGGGTGAGCGGTCCGGGTCTTCGAGGAGTAAGCGTGCGTGCCAGCGAGGTGAACGGCGTGCGACCTCGAGTCCACCGGGGAGCACCCCTGGCCGAGCGATCGCTGACTCCACGCACGCCTCCATGGCGTCGCGGATGGTGAGCAGCTTCTCGCGTACCTCGGCCTCCGTGTGGGTCCCGAGTTCGTTGCGCAGCATGACCCCGCTGAAGGGCAGGCCGTTGGCGCGGCAGTGCGCCAACAGTTCCGCCCCGGTCTCAAACGGGAACTCGACCGGGTGGGCGTCCGACTCGCCTTCGTCGTCGCCCTCACGCACGACGAAGCCGCCACCGATCGAGAAGTACGTGGCTTTGTGCAGCGACTCCCCCGAGGCATCGAGCACCTCGCAGGTCATGCCGTTCGTGTGGCGCTCAAGCACGGTGAGTGGGCGCAGGCTGATGTCGTATTCGCGAAACGAAACCTGGGCGACACCCTCGACGCGCACGATGCCGGTGGCCTCAATTTCGGCAGAGCGAGCGTCGACGACATCCGGCATGATCTGGTCAGGCAGGTGGCCTTCAAGCCCGAGCAGCACTGCCCGAAACGTGCCATGACCTTTTCCGGTGGCCGCAAGCGAACCAAACAGGTCAACGGTGAGGCTCGCCACCTGGTCGAGTATGCCGAGCACCGTGACCTCTTCGGCGAATAGCGCGGCGGCGCGCATGGGGCCGACCGTGTGGGAGCTCGACGGGCCAATGCCAATCTTGAACAACTCAAACGTGCTTATGGACATACTGTCATCGCCTTTTCTCTGCCCGCGCAAAGAGTTTTGGACACTCTTCGTTGTCGCGAATTCTGATGGGTGCCTCCCCGCCCTGTCTGTTGACCCGAGAGATTCGGCTGCCCGGATTAACCCAGCGGCCTTGCACCATAGGCGGGCCGAGATCGGCCGTTTCCAGAGTTGCCTGGTCGGGGCGGTGCGGTTGCCTGAAAGTTTCCCGGGGAGGAATTGCATCTACGGCGCCCTTGCGGGTCTCTCCCGCTCCGATTCATGTGGCGATATTGAGTTGTGGTTGCTGACCGAGCTTAAGCCTTCGACCCCGCCGACACCAATCCAAGCTCAACGAGACTTCGCGCCGTGTCCTCAAGAAACTCCTCGTTGAGGCGCGGAGACCAACCCAGCATCGTCTTCGCCTTCGCGTTCGATACCTTCCGGTGATTGTCGAGTCGACCCGAGAATTCGCGCAGACTCGGGATCACGAGGGCAGCGGCACGCACCGTCCAGTTTGGGAGCGTGCGCCTCGGCACCTTGCGTGCGATGTCACCAAGGCGCTCACGCAAAATGGCGGCCATGCGGGGGATGGTGAGTAGGTCATCCGACACGGCAAGGAACCGCTAACCGTTGGCCGCGGGATGCGTCATCGCGAGCAGGTGCAGGTCGGCAACGTCGCGCACGTCCACGATGCCGAACGAAAGGTTTGGCAGCGCAGGGGCTCCTCCGTGCAGTAGCCGCGTCACCAGCGAGACGGATGTGGAGGTGTCTCTCCCGAGAGCGGGGCCGAGAATGATGACGGGGTTCACGACGGCAAGCTCCAGTGGTGCGCCCTCCTTCTCTGCTCCTTCAGCCTCAATGAAAGCCCAGGCCGCGCGCTCGGAGATGGTCTTCGACTTCACGTAGGCACTCACCTTGGCGGTGGGGTCTGTCCAGTCCTTTTCGGTGTACGGCTGAGCGCTCACCTCGGTGCCGTAGCCAACCGCCGCAAACGAGGAGGTCAATACGACGCGCCTGACGCCAGCATCACGGGCAGCGCGCATCACCCGAAGGGCGCCGTCCCGCGAGGGAATGATGAGCTCGTTTTCGTCTTTCGGCGCGCGGCCGGGGAAGGGCGAGGCGACGTGCAGCACGTAGGTGCAGTCGGCTGCGGCATCCGCCCACCCGGCATCGGACTCGAGGTCGGCGACGCAAAACTCGAGCCTGTCACCTGCCGTGACACCGCCCTTGGCGAGCATCGCGCGAACGTCGGCTTCACGACTCAGAGATCGCACAGTGGTGCGCACGAGATAGCCTTCCCTCAGCAGGGCGAGAATGCAGTGCACCGCCACGAACCCGCTGCCGCCGGTCACCAAAACTTTTTCGCCACTCATTGCACTCCCTTGCCTGTCTCGCCAGTAATTCGCAGCCGACTACTCGCCGGTGTGGCCATCCACCGACTCGCGCAGCAGATCGGCGTGACCGTTGTGACGAGCGTATTCCTCGATCATGTGCAGGAGAATCCATCGCAGTGAGAGTTCACTCCCGTCGCGCTGAGCAACTTTTGCACGCGTGTCAAGGCCGCCATCCTCCAGCGCACCTTTTACGCGAGCCCGAGAACGAGTGACATTGTCTTGCCACATCCTTCGCAAAGCCTCTGGCGTGTCCGCTGACGCGCTGTGCCAATCCCAGTCGGGGTCGGCAGCCCAGTCGATAGTGGCATAAATGTCGTCAGCGCCAATGAGGCGCTCGCCAAACCAGTACTCTTCCACAACGGCCATGTGTTTGAGTAGACCGCCCAAGGTCATGGTCGAGGGGGCGAGAGTTGCGTTGAGCCCTGCCGTGTCGAGGCCTCGCGTTTTCCACTCCAAGGTCGCACGCTGGTAGTCGAGAAATCCCAACACCGTGTCCCGCTCGCTTGCGGCAAGCGGAGGCTCTGGCCTGCCCTGTTCGTCAATCACTGTCATGGCAGGTCAGTTTAGTAACCAAAGCGAGAACTCAGGCAACGTATGGTCAACTGAGGGAATGCACTTTCGCAGTTACGCCGCCATCGGCGACAGTTTCACGGAGGGAATGGGCGATGACCTGCCCGACGGATCCCCTCGCGGCTGGGCAGACTTCGTGGCCTTGGGTCTCGCACAGGCTGCCGCATCTGACGACGCAGCCTCTCTCTACACCGCGGCACCTTTCGGGTACGCGAATTTCGCCATCCGGGGTCGCCTGCTAGACCCCATCATCCGCGAGCAGCTCGACCCTGCGATCGCTCTCAAACCGCACCTCCTCAGCCTGAATGGTGGGGGCAATGACATCTTGCGGCCCAAGGTTTCTGTCGAATCGGTGGCCGACAAGCTCGCACGAGCCGCCGAGAAGGCTATGGCTACTGGCATTCACGTGCTCGTACTGAGCGGGGCAAACCCGACCAAGCACATTCCGCTTGGTGCACGAATTGAGGTGCGGGGCGATCAGTTGGCGGTCGCAGTGCGCGAGCGTGTTCCACGCTCCAGCCACGTCACGTTCGTTGACAACTGGTCGGATGCCGAGCTCACCGACCTGCGCTACTGGTCCATCGACAGGCTCCACCTGAACGCACTCGGTCACCGGCGCGTCGCCAACAACGTGCTCACTGCGCTCGGAGTAGCGGTGCCGAGTTGGGAAGACGATCCGTTCGAACTGCAGCGCCCCGGCACGATCGCCTACTGGCGCGGCTACGTGTTGCCGTGGATTGGGCGCCGACTTACTGGCCGTTCCTCCGGTTATGGCCGCGAACCCAAACGCCCGACGCTCGCGCCTGTGGAGTTGTCGGCGTAGCTGCCCTCAATCTCGCGC
>JBDSUT010000218.1:0-6113 GCA_039927595.1 Terrimesophilobacter sp. | reverse complement strand
TCGTGAACCCGGTCGACGATGCGCTCATGGGCATCACGCACGTGCTGCGTGGCGAAGACCTGCTCTCGAGCACCCCGCGCCAGATCGCGCTCTACCACGCGCTCATCGAGCTCGGTATCGCGACCGCGATCCCGCAGTTCGGCCACTTGCCTTACGTCATGGGCGACGGCAACAAGAAGCTCTCCAAGCGCGACCCAGAGGCGAACCTGTTTCACCACCGCGACCGCGGGTTCATTCCCGAGGGCCTCATCAACTATTTGGCGCTATTGGGCTGGTCTCTCGCGCCAGACCGCGACGTGTTTTCGATTGACGAGATGGTGGCGGCGTTCGATGTTGTCGACGTGAACCCGAACCCGGCGCGCTTCGACGTGAAGAAGGCGGAGTCGATTAACGGCGACCACATCCGATTGCTTGACGTGAATGACTTTGCCGACCGGATGCTGCCGTACCTCGGTGACCTTGTGACGACGGCTGCCCACCGAGAGTTGCTGCGCGGCGCGGCCCCCCTCGTGCAGGAGCGCATGCAACTGCTGGGGGAGGCGCCTGGCCTGCTCGCGTTCCTCTTCACCGCGGATGACGGCCTCACGTTCGATGACGACGCGTTACCGGGCGAGGGTGGCCCGAGCGTGCTGGCGGTCTCCACGAAGGCGCTCACCAACCTGGACGAATGGACGGTCCCCGCGATTGAGGCAGCCCTTCGCGGTGCCCTCATCGATGAGCTTGGCCTCAAGCCGCGGCTTGCGTTTGGCCCACTGCGTTCCGCCATTTCGGGCCGCAGGATCAGCCCGCCGCTGTTTGAGTCAATGGAGTTGCTTGGCAAAGAGTCGACGCTCAAGCGCATTGCGAGGCTCGCAGAAAAGCTCTAAAGGTCGCACTTTTCTCACCACCGTGTTCGATACGCTAAAGTGGACACTTGGTTCGGCTTCGGCCGGAACCATTGGGGTATGGTGTAATTGGCAACACGGAAGATTCTGATTCTTTTGTTCTTGGTTCGAGTCCAGGTACCCCAGCATGTGCGCTGACTTTTCCGCGTAGCGCCACCTCCCCCCTTTGGCTATTTCAGGGCGACAGGTTTGTATCGTGCCGGCGCAAGCGCGGAGGTCACGATGACGGCGGTGATCGCCCCAGCGGCCATGACCGA
The DNA here is from genome assembly GCA_039927595.1 of Terrimesophilobacter sp. Classification (GTDB taxonomy): domain Bacteria; phylum Actinomycetota; class Actinomycetes; order Actinomycetales; family Microbacteriaceae; genus Terrimesophilobacter. Next base: position 4,972 of record JBDSUT010000218.1, on the reverse strand, counting down.
TGCGAGCACGACGACCTGAAACCGGCCAGCCTCCAGTGGCGAAACCCCACCGAAGATGGCACCCACGAAGGCGCCCGGCAGGGTTACGAGCCCCGTCGTTTTTGTCTGATCGATGGAGGGGATGAGTGCGTTGTAGACGGCTCTTCTGGCCAGATCAATCGTGGATTGTCGAGGGTTTGCGCCGAGAGCCATCCACCCTTCAACGTCATCCCAGTGGTCAATTACCGCATCCGTGACGTTTCGCCCAGCGAGTGTCGCGATGCTCATCGCGTTGCCAATAACGATGCCGCCGATTGCGAGAACGTAGCGAGCAGTGAACTCAATGGCGCCGGTGAGAAAGACAACGCTGAGGGTTACGGCAATGCCGATGGCCATGGCGGATCCGACGAGCGCAGCATGGTTCCAGGACCACCCGATCCGGCGAGTGGCGGTGAGCGCAGCGATGCTGAACATGACTGCTAATGCCACGGCCACCCACACGACACTCGAAATGACACCGGCAAGAATGACGCTGATGACGGCCAGTTGAAGCGTGCCGCGAAGGATTGCCAGTATGGGGGTCCAGCGGTGCGGAACACCGTACGTGGTGAGTATTTCGGTGGCGATAGCGGCGAGAATGAAAACGCCGACCAGCGTTGGCAGCAGGTTGGGAATATCGCTCATGGCGTCGATTGTCTGTCGGATGACACGGGCTGAGTCGAGCTAGAGCTCGAGAGTTTCCCCGGGGTCAAGTGCGAAGAATTCGCCACCGCCAAGCTCAGTCGCAGCCTTGATGCGAGCGTTGGACATTGCTTTGCCAGCCGCAGAGAGCACCATCTCGTGCACGGCGAAGCTGCGCCGGGGAGCGATTGCTGCGACGTAATCTATGACCTCGCCGATCTTCAGCCACGGTGCACCGGCTGGCACGGCCAAGGTGCCAACGGCGATGCCCTCCGGCAAAGTGTAGGAGTCACCGGCGTAGTACAGCTCATCATTGACGAGCACACCCACGTTATCCACGATTGGAATCGACGTGTGAATGACCGCGTGCTCGCTGCCGAAGAAACGAAGAGCGAACGGCCCCACCTCGATCGCGTCACCGTCAACCACGGGTTCGATCGTGTATTCGGATGCCGCAGCAACAACTCCGGGCGGGCCAAAAATGCGCGCATCCGGATTGCGTTCGAGAATGCGCTCAAGCTGCTCGCTCGTCCAATGGTCCGCATGCTCATGGGTGACGACGATGGCGACGACATCGCTCATCCCGACGAGAAGGGTTGTGAACGACCCTGGGTCGATGATGAGATTCTTGCCGGCGCTCTCCACGATCAGACACGAGTGTTCCTGCTTGGTGACCTTCATCTCGCCAGCCTAGAACTACGGTGCCGAGTAGTCACGGCACGAACACTATTCGTCCCAAATGAAGGCGTTCCATGCGCGCGGGCCGAAATCCGCCCTCAAGTGCGGGCACCAAGCGTGAGATCTCCTTCATTTGGCACGGAACGCCGTCCGATTGCCGCCATAATCATGGAATGACGACGACGAAGCCGCCTGTGCCACGGCCACAGATTCCGAAGCGCCTCGTTGTGGCCATCAACCCGCAGGCATCCTTTGGCAAGAGCCGAGACGTTGGTCCTGAGGTCGTTCGCACGCTTCGCGCGGCAGGGCACGAGGTCACAAGCCTCAGTGAGTCAGACTTCGCTCAACTGATGACTGTCGCTGAGGCGGCGCTCGCCACGAAGCCGGATGCCCTCATCGTCGTGGGCGGGGACGGCATGGTCAGTCTCGGCGCCAACCTGGTGGCGGAGACGGGTATCCCGCTCGGAATTGTGCCCTGCGGAACCGGCAACGACATGTCGAGGGGCTTGGGCATCCCGGTCGGTAACACAGTGCTGGCAACGGAGGATCTCTTGCGGGCATTGAACGTGCCGCCTCGCATCATTGATGCTGGTGTGATCACGAGGGGCGACGGCTCAACAATGTGGTTCGCCGGCATCCTCTCTGCCGGGTTCGACGCGATCGTGAATGAGCGGGGAAACCGGATGCGCTGGCCGAAGGGACGCCAGCGTTACAACTTGGCGCTCCTACGCGAGCTCGCAATGTTGAAACCCGTGCGCTACCGACTCACGGTGGACGGCGTGGAGAGTGAGACCGAGGCGGTGCTCGTCGCCGTGGCGAACAACATTTCTTTTGGGGGCGGCATGAAGGTCACCCCCGACGCGCAGCTCGACGATGGGCTGCTCGACATGTTCATTGTGCAGCCACTTTCGCGCATCGCCTTTCTGCGCATCTTCCCGCGCGTATTCAAGGGCACCCACGTGACAGATTCGAGGGTATCGATCACCCGAGCCCGTCACGTGCGGGTGGAAGCGGAAAACATTGTCGCCTACGCCGACGGGGAGCGTGTTGGCGCGCTACCGGTCACCGTGGAGGTGCGCCCGAGTGCGCTCAAAGTGCTCTCGCCTGCGCCGAAATAGCCAACCGCGATGCCTCGCGCATCCGAACCCGTCAAGAATTTTCTGCGTACCGTTTTTGTTGACCCGCACCTCTGTGGCATACTCTATGAGCGCGTCCACTACGGCCCCATCGTATAGTGGCCTAGTACGCCGCCCTCTCACGGCGGTAACGCGGGTTCGAATCCCGCTGGGGTCACCACTTTTGTATTCTTGCGCGCTAGTGCGCACGTCACGGCGCGCATCCGCTAATATTGCGGAAGCGAAGGGGAGTATCCCACAACGCCGCACCCGTCAATACGGCCAGCAATGACGCTGACCCGGATGCAGCGGTGTCGATCATGTCGGCACGGGAGAGACTTTCGAACCTCTCTCGACCCTTCACGATCGGAAACCCTGTGCTCAACACAATCCCCGCTTGGTTCCAACTCGGTGCCCTCGTTGTTCTGACGCTCATCATCGTCGCAGACCTGGTGCTCGCCTACCGTCGCCCGCACATTCCGTCTTCGCGGGAGTCCGCGCTCTGGGTGGGCTTCTACGTGTTCCTCGCCCTCGTGTTCGCTGGCCTGCTGGTCTGGCTTGGCGATGTCGAGCAGTCTGGTCAATTTGTGGCCGGCTGGCTCACCGAATACAGCCTGAGCATCGATAATCTGTTCGTCTTTCTGCTGATCATGGCCCAGTTCAAGGTGCCGAGAAAGTACCAACAGGAGCTCCTCATGGTGGGAATTTTGATTGCCCTCGTGCTGCGGGCGGGCTTCATCCTCATCGGTGCGCAACTCATCGAAAGCTTCAGCTGGATCTTCTACATTTTCGGCGCCTTCCTGCTCTACACGGCGTGGAAGCAAGCCTTCACCGGGTACGAGGATGACGCGGAGAAAGAGAGCCGCATCATTCGTTTTCTTCGTAATCACGTTGCCATTACCGATCAGTTCGACGAGGGCAAGGTGCGCACGGTCATTGACGGCAAGCGCATGTTCACCCCCGTGCTTGTGGTCATTATCGCTCTCGGTGCAACGGACCTCGTGTTCGCTCTTGACTCGATCCCGGCAATCTTCGGGATCACTCAAGATCCGTTCCTCGTTTTTTCGGCCAACGTTTTCGCGCTCATGGGCTTACGACAGCTGTACTTCTTATTGGGCGACCTCATTGAACGCCTCGTGTACCTCCACTACGGAATCGCTTTCATCCTCGGCTTCATCGGCGTGAAACTCATGCTCCACGCGCTTCATGAGAATGAGGTATTTTTCATCAACGGTGGTCTGCCCGTGGAGTGGGCGCCAGAGATCAATACGTGGACGTCACTGGCCGTCATCGTTGGGGCGATGGTCGTCGCCACAGTGGCCAGCCTCCTCAAGCTTCGAAAGCAAGAACGGAAGGCATAGTTTCGCGTGATCAGCTGAGGGGGAGCCGCGCGAACTCGGGTTGTGTGGTCGAGGTTTGGTGAGCTCTTACCCGCGGTTTAGGCGTTAAGCCGCGCAGAGGCCAGCTGCTCCGCCGCGGCCAGCGTCGTGATTCCCTTAGCCTTCGAGTCGCGGAAAATGGTTGCTACCACGTCACCGATCTCAGTCACCCGGGCGGCGATCGCTGCCGCATCCGCGCCGGGCTGCGTGGCCATGTCGAGGAAAATCACTCCGCCACCGTTGACCACGAAGTCGGGAGCCCACAGGATGCCACGGGCGGCGAGCTCAGCGGCACCGTTGTGATTCGCAAGCTGGTTGTTTGCCGCACCACACACGGCCTTCACGCGGAGCGACGCGATGGCGTCGGAGGTGAGAACGCCGCCGAGGCCGCAGGGAACGAACACATCTGCTTCGGTCGTGAGCGCGTCATCCGCGTCGATCCAGGTTGCGCCAAGGGATTCTGCAAAGCTCTGCTTTGCGAGGTTCACGTCGGTGACGGTGAGCTTTGCGCCTTCTGCTGCGAGGCGGGTGGCGAGACGGCCACCGACCTGGCCGAGACCAGAGATAACAATGCTGCGACCGGTGACATCTTTGCTGCCGAAGAGTGCTTCGAGAGTGGCGAGAATGCTGGAGTGCACGCCCTCGCTTGTGGCATCCGCGGGCTCGCCGACGCCGCCCTGATCGGTCGGGAGGCCGCACACGTGCTCGGTGCGCTCGGCGACAACCGCCATGAGCTCGGCACTGGTTCCGACGTCTTCTGCCGTCATGTAGGAGCCCCCGAGGCTCTCAACCGCGTCACCGAGGTCGAGCATTGCGTCGTGCTTCTGCTCCTCGGTGAGGGTCGTTCCGAGCGGAACGCACACAACGGACTTTCCGCCACCGCGGGCGAGCCCGGCGGCAGCGTTCTTGAAGGTCATGCCTTCGGAGAGTCGAAGGGCGTCAGCGAGGGCATCCGTCCAGTGCGGGTACGACCACATGCGGGCGCCGCCAAGGGCTTGGCCGAGCACGGTGGAGTGGACCGCGACGATGATGGGAAGCCCACTGCGTTGCCCGGTGACCAAAACCACCTTCTCGTGGTCGAGGGGAAGTGAGTCGAGGTGGATGGCCGAGGATGACATGGTGAACACTCCGGTGTGCAGG
>JBDSUT010000217.1:0-1511 GCA_039927595.1 Terrimesophilobacter sp. | reverse complement strand
ATGCCACCCATGAAAAGGCATGGTCGGTAGGAGTATAAGCATTGGCGAGCGAAGATTTGAAGAACGAGAGCTGCAAATCCTTCATCTCGCGCCAATCAACAACATGGGTATAGAGGTCAAGGCCAAGCTTCGTGACGAGGTTATGAATATTGTCGACCGCGAGTTCGCTGTTCCAACCGCTGTCAAAGTGCACAGCGAGTGGGCGAAGGCCAAGCTTTACCGCCTGAAGCGCGACGTAAGAGCTGTCAACTCCGCCAGAGATGCCAATGATGCAGTCGTAGGGATTGCCTTTGCCAGATTTTTTGATCTGTGCGACAAGCTCATCGAGTTCCTTAAGCCGCTCTCCAGCTTGTGCTCTCACTAACTCGGGCGCGAAATCGATGTCAAAGCGAAGTGCATGGGACGAGACACCCTGCTCATCAAACCAAATGTCAGGATCTGTCGTATCCATGATGGTGCGTGCACACCGCTGGTACGGTCGAGCCTCCGTCGACATCGGGCTCTCTTCCTTCGCTCTCATTTCACTAATCCTAAGTGAGGCCCGCAGGCTGCGCCTGCATGGTCGGATACAGCCATCACCGTTCCGCCGACACCACTTCAGTAGGCCACAACTCAGCTGGACACTGAGCCGCCCGCAAGGACGCGGGTGATGATCCCATCCCAGACGACGGACTGAGACTCACTTGAGAGGGCGTTGGCATTCGCCGCCGAGGCCGCCTTCCACTTCGCGACCTGCTCTACGGTCAGAGACTCAAGTGCCTCAGCGAGTGACGATGGTTCGAAGTCCTGAAGAACCAATCCGATTCCACGCTCCTCAACGAGCCTCGACATCTCCGGTGAAGGGCCCACAATCACACCGAGTCTTGCTTGCACAAAGTCGAAGAATTTATTGGGCAAGCACCAGGCAAGATTGAACGTCGTCGGTGGAAAGATACTCAACCCGAGATCGTAATTGTTCAGCGTCGGAACGAGATCCTCGTAGTCGACGGGCTCCCGGAAACGGATTCTGGGGTCATTCCCGGCAACGGCTTTAAGCTGCGTCATCAGTGGGGTATCGCCACCCATCAAAAAGAGATCGAGGGTGACATCGGCCGAGGACTCGCGCACACCCTGAATCATGATGTCGAGGCGACGCTGCACCGCGATGCCGCCGGTGTGCACTAGACGCAGGGGCGAGCCCACTGAGCCGGTCTCCAACTCGTTGTACGGTGTCGCATTGACTATCAGTGTCGAATCAAAGCCAAATTGGCGTTTGTACTCCTCCACGATCCCCTGGCTGACCGTGACGACTGCAGCTGCCCGTGGCACCTTGGTGCGACACATCCAGCGGAAGTAAGGCGCAATCAGCAATCGCCAGAGGTACGAATGTTCCTCCTGGCGAGGAGCGTACTCGTGCAGGTCGAGCACAACGCCATGGTGAGGTGCGAGCGCGAGCGAAGCATTCACTGTCTTGAGGTCGTGCGCTATCACGATGTCCCAATTGCCGCCACCGAGCAACCGCGCGGTAGCCC
>JBDSUT010000216.1:0-11091 GCA_039927595.1 Terrimesophilobacter sp. | reverse complement strand
GTTCAAGCGCATCGTGGCAATACCGTACGGTCGCATGCAGCTCGTCGACATCAACCGCGGCCCACTCACGCGCATGCTTGGTCTCAGCGAGCTGAAATTCGTGACCGCGGCCGCCTCCACCGGTGTCACCATCCCCGGGCTTCGCGCCGAAGACGCGGATGCCCTGCGCGACCAGCTCGTCGCGCTCGCCGAAACCCGCAGGGCCGGGCTGTGAGCGACACCCCCGGGGAGCCACCAATCGAGCCACCAATCGCGCCACCAATCGCGACCCCGCCGGCATCCCCGGGCGGGCGTCTTGCGGACGGCGAGTGGCACCGCATGCACCCGGCCACCCCACTGCTGAAGGGTGGCGTCACCCTCATCGTCATCTTCGGTGTCATTTTTGCGAACCTGCGCGAACGAATTTTTGACTTGTTCATCCCGCACTACTACTCCGGCGACCCCCTCGACTACGTGCTCGACAACGGCTTCATCGGATGGTTGTTGCTGGCAATTCTGGTGCTCATCATTGTTCTGATCGCCCTCTTCTCCGTCTCGTGGCTCCTGCACTCGTTCCGCATCACAAACGAGGTCGTGGAGGTGCGCAGCGGCGTGCTGTTCCGCACGAACCGCAAAGCCAGGCTCGACCGCATCCAAGGCATCAACATTGTGCGGCCCGTCTTTGCGCGCCTCTTCGGTGCAGCGAAGTTGGAGATCAACCAGGCCGGCCAAGACGCGAACGTGCAGCTCACCTACCTCGCTTCCGCCGCAGCGGATGACCTGCGCCGCGAGATTCTGCGCCTCGCCTCCGGCACGCACCAGGCCGCAGCGCCGACCCAGGCAGCGCGCGCAGGCGAGACAGTGGTGGAGCGGCGCGTGAACGAGTTCCTCGCACCGGAGCTCGACCCGAATGCCGTGCCAGCAGAGTCCATTGTGAAGCTGCACCTGGGGCGCCTGATCGGATCCCTCGTGCTCAGCACCACCACGATCATCGCCATCGTTGCCACCGTGGTGACGGTTGTGGTCGCCGCAAACATCAAGGAACCCGTGATCGTGTTCATCGTGTTGCCGATGTTTCTTGGATTCGGGGGTTTCTACGTCAGTCGTTTCTCGAAGTCACTGCGCTACAGCATCGCCGGCACGCCGGATGGCATCCGGGTCGGCTTTGGGCTGCTCTCCACGAGCAATGAGACACTGCCGCCCGGGCGCATCCACTCGATTCAGGTCAGCCAGCCGTTGCTGTGGCGCGGACCAGACTGGTGGGAGATCAAGGTCAACCGGGCGAGCCACTCCTCCACCAAGGGTGCGGCGGGCGAAGCGAACACCACCATTCTTCCCGTCGGTAGCCGCAGCGACGTACGCAAAGTTCTGGAGCTGATGCTGCCAGAGCTCTCTGCCGCCACGGTGCTCCCTGGGGCCACAGAACTCCCTGAGGACACAGAACTCCCTGAGGCCACGGCGCACGACGACAGTGACGCGAAGGCCGTCTGGGCCGTGCTTGACGCCGGCCTTTACTCCAAGGGCCGGGCGGGCGACGGCTTCACCAATTCACCGCGACGTGCGGCACTGTTGCGCTGGTTCTCTTGGCGGCGGAACGGTTTCGCCATCACCCTCGGGTCACTGCTGCTGCGCAAGGGCGCCATTTGGCGGCAATTGATCATCGTTCCGCAGCCCAGGCTGCAGAGCGTCACGGTGCAACAGGGTCCGCTGCTGCGCATGCTCGGCCTCGCGCACGTGCATCTCGACACCGTCTCTGGCCCGATCAGTGCCGACCTCGGCGCGATCGATCGGGATGCCGCCGTGCAGTTCTTTGAGGATGTCGCCCGCGCCGCCGTCTCCGCCGACCAGACCGACACGACCCACCGCTGGCGTGCAGCCGACCAGCCGGTGTGACCGAGGAGAGCCCATGAATTCGCGTTCCGGTCGACTGGGTGTCGGCATTGTCGGTGCTGGCAAAGTCGGGCCAGTGCTGGGCGCCGCGCTCGCCGGCGCCGGTCACGCGATCGTCGGAATCTCCGCCGTCTCCCAAGAGAGCCGCGACCGAGCCGACGCACTGCTGCCGGGAGTGCCCATTCTGGACGTGACGGATGTCGTGGAGCGCAGCGAACTCGTCATCCTTGCCGTGCCAGAATCCGAGCTTGCCGCGCTCGTGGAGGGCCTTGCGAAGGCGGGCGCGTGGCAGGCCGGCCAACTCGTGCTGCACACGGTCGCGGGCCTTGGCGTTGGGGTGCTCGCGCCGGCCATCGCGTGCGGGGTGATTCCGCTCGCGCTGCATCCTGCTCTCGCATTCACGGGTACGAGCGTCGATCTGGTGCGCCTGCGCGAATCGTATTGTGCGGTGACGGCCCCCACTCCGGTGCAGCCGATCGGCCAAGCCCTCGCGGTAGAGATCGGTGCAGAACCGGTGCTCATTGCGGAGGCCGACCGTGCCGCGTACGGCGAAGCCATCGACACGGCCACCAAGTTTTCTGCCGCCGTGGTGGGTCAAGCGATTGGCTTGTTGAATGGCATTGGGGTTGAGTCGCCCGGCGCGGTGCTCGCTTCTCTCGTACGATCGACCGTGGACAATGCTCTGTCGAATGCGACGGTTCATCCGATTGAACTGCTGCCAGACGATGCGTTGCCAGAAGTGCCACTCCCAGAAGGAGACAGCTAACCCCATGCCAGAGGTGTTCGAAACCATTGCGGCCCTGCGCCTGCGCCTCGAAACGGCCGGCTCTGTGGCCTTCGTTCCCACCATGGGCGCTCTGCATGAGGGCCATCTTGCCCTCGTCACGCGAGCGGCCGGTGGGGCCGAAACCGTCGTGGTTTCCATATTTGTGAACCCGCTGCAGTTCGGGGAGCCAGAAGACCTCGACCGCTACCCGCGCACTCTCGACGGTGATCTTGCTCAGCTGCCGGATGACGTGCTCGTTTTTGCCCCCTCCGCCGAGGAGCTCTACCCGGGCGGGGAATCCGAGACTCGCGTCACGGCGGGGGAGGCGGGCAACCGTTTCGAGGGGGCCAGCCGACCGGGTCACTTTGACGGAATGCTCACCGTGGTGGCGAAACTGCTGAACATTGTCACCCCGAACGTGGTGGTGTTCGGCCAGAAGGATGCCCAACAGGTGTTTCTGGTGCGGCGCATGGTGCGAGACCTCAACGTGCCCGTCATCGTGGATGTCGTGGAGACGGTGCGCGAACCGAGCGGTCTCGCCCTCTCCAGCCGCAACCGATTCTTGAGCCCCGAGGAGCACACCGCCGCGCTCGCCCTCTCGCGTGCCCTCGCCACCGTGGGGGAGCGCGGAGCGCCTGCCGGGGGCCCACAGGGAGCCCGCGCACTGCAGGCTGCCCGAGAAGTTATGGCCGAAGTTCCAGGCATCGACCTCGACTACCTCGAAATTGTTGACCCGCAGACCTTCGAACCCATCGCGCACGACTTTCGTGGCTCGGCAACCGCCATCGTCGCCGCGCGCGTGGGCGACACCCGCCTCATCGACAACCGCAGCGTCGTCTTCGACTGACCGCGCTGGCATCCGCCCGTCCACCACTGTCGGTAAACTTGCGGGGACGTGAGGAGCCCCCGCAATGACTGAGAACGCAGCAGCACCTGAGCAGCCCATCGAGCCAGAACTTACCGAAGCCGAGGTCAGCGCTTGTGAAATGAGCGAACAGAAGGCTGTGCGGCTGGGCAAGCGCGAGCGCCTCATCGAGTCCGGTGCGGAGGCGTACCCGGTGGAGCTTCCCATAACCGACACAATCCCAGCGGTGCGCGAAAAGTTTGGCGACCTCGAAGCGGATGCCACCACCGGCGTCACCGTGGGTCTCGCCGGCCGCGTCGTGCACCTTCGTAACATGGGCAAACTGTGTTTCGCGTCGCTGCAGAGCGGGGATGGTTCCCGCATTCAGGCGATGGTGTCGCTTGCGGAGGTGGGGGAGGAGCACCTCGCAGAGTGGAAGGACCTCGTCGACCTCGGCGATCACTTGTTCGTCTCGGGTGAAGTGATTTCGTCGCGACGCGGTGAACTTTCGATCATGGTGAAGGGGTGGAAGATTGCCGCGAAGGCCATCCGACCCCTGCCGAACCTGCACGGTGAGCTGAGCGAAGAGACCCGCGTGCGTCAGCGCTACCTCGACCTGATTGCCCGCCCGGCGGCGCGCGCGAACGTGCGTGCCCGCGCTGCGGTTAACGCATCGCTGCGCAAGACGTTCACCGATCACGAGTATCTCGAGGTTGAAACGCCCATGCTGCAGACCATGCACGGTGGTGCTTCGGCGCGCCCGTTCGTGACGCACAGCAACGCGTTCGACACCGAACTGTTTTTGCGCATCGCCCCCGAACTCTTTCTGAAGCGTGCCGTGGTGGGCGGGCTTGAGCGCGTGTTCGAGATCAACCGCAACTTCCGCAACGAGGGCGCTGACTCCACGCACAGCCCGGAGTTTGCGATGCTGGAGGCCTACCAGGCGTACGGCAACTACAACCAGATGGCCGAGCTCACGCAGGAGCTCGTGCAGAACGCGGCCCTCGCCGTTGCCGGGTCGCACGTTGTCACGTGGGCGGACGGCACAGAGTACGACCTCGGTGGCGAGTGGGACTGGCTCTCCATGTACGAATCGCTGAGCGAGGCGTGCGGCATCGAGATCACGATGGAGACGCCCAAAGTAGAGCTGCAGCTCATGGCCGACAAGCTGGAGATCGACGTGCAGCATGCGACCTCCGGCAAGCTCGTCGAGGAGCTGTGGGAGCACTTCGTGAAGTCGAAGCTTGAGCGGCCCACCTTCGTCGCCGACTTCCCGGCGGAGACTTCGCCTCTCGTGCGCGACCACCGATCCAAGCCGGGTCGCGTGGAGAAGTGGGATCTGTACATCCGCGGGTTCGAGTTGGCGACCGGATACTCCGAGTTGGTCGATCCCGTCATTCAGCGCGAGCGTTTTGTCGCGCAGGCCGCCCTGAGCGCCCGAGGCGACCATGAGGCGATGCCGCTCGACGAGGAGTTCTTGACCGCACTCGAACACGGGATGCCGCCGAGCGGTGGCATGGGCATGGGAATCGACCGCCTGCTGATGGCGATCACGGGGCTCGGCATTCGCGAGATGATCCTCTTCCCGCTCGTCAAATAGCTGCGCGCTGGCGCGCGCAGGCGACACTCGGCCCCACAGGGTAACGTTGATCGTGTGATTCAGGACTACTGGTGGAACGCGGTCTTCTCGTTGACCCCGACCATCCTCATCGGCCTCATCCTCTGGATGGTGTTGCGCTCGATCATTCGTGCCGACCGCACGGAGCGCAGAGCGTACGCGCGTATCGAGGCTGAGGAGCGCGCAAAAATGGGGCTTCCGCCTGCACCTCCTGCCTCGACGACTCCTGCAGCGTAAGCTCTTCTGTTCTCGCTCGTGCGCCCCAAAGGCGAGGAGTTGCACAGACCAGTCTGTGCACATATGCGCGATTAGGCGCACAATGCCGCTCATATGAGCGTTTTCACCGGAATATCGGCCTTAAGGACTGTTGTTCTACCCCCATCCGGGGTAGCGTCGGCGACACCGCTGTCAATGTCGACTGTCGATTCAGGAGCACCAATGTCCCACTTCCCTCGCAAAAGTCTGAAGTCCGCGTTCGCGTCACTTCTCGGATTAGTTCTCGTCGCTGCCCCGCTGGCTGCGATTCCCGCGCAAGCGAACACATCAGGCACGGGGGTGGTGATCAACGAGCTGTACATGAACGGTGGAAGCTCCGGCGCGGCCTATCTCAACAAATTCGTGGAGCTGTACAATCCGACAGCGGCCGACATCCCGCTCACCGGAATGTCTCTGCAGTACCGCTCGGCAACAGGCACAGCTAACCCGACCTCGGTGGTGGCACTCACCGGTGTGATCCCCGCGGGTGGAACCTATCTGGTGAGCGGCGGATCGAATGCCTCCAACGGCGCAGCGCTTCCCACACCGGATCAGGTGGAGACCTCCCTAAACTTTGCTGGCGGTGGTGGTTCGGTATTCCTCGCAAACCAGACGACGGCCCTGTCGCCGGGCGTCGGTAACCAGGTTGGCGGGGCTGGCATCCTCGACATGGTCGGGTACGGCACCGCGAACAGCTTCGAAACGGCAGCGACAACCGCGGCATCCGTGATTCTTTCGATCAACCGCACGAACGGGATTGACACCGACAACAATTCGGCGGACTTCACGAAGGTCGCACCCACCCCGACACCTTCGGGCTACACGCCACCGCCACCAGCCGATCTTGGCCTCAAGACGATCGCAGAGATCCAAGGCGCGGGGGCGGCAAGCCCGTTCACCGGCCCAGACACCATGACCACTAAGGGCATCGTGACGGCGGTCTACCCGACCGGCGGATTCAACGGTTTCTACATCCAGACGCCCGGCACCGGCGGGACGATCGACTTCGGCACGCACACCGCGTCTGACGGATTGTTTGTCTATTCGGCCGGCACGAACGCCGTGGATGCCGTCAATGTCGGTGACTACGTTTCGGTTTACGGTTCGATCAGCGAGTACTTCGGGCTGACGCAAATCACGCCCGCGAACGCCGCCAGCGTCGTCGTGATGACCGAGTCGGTCGCACCGATCGTGCCCGCAACCGTCGCGTGGCAGACCAACGAAGCCACTCGCGAGACCCTCGAAGGCATGCTCCTGGCCCCGCAAGGCAACTTCACGGTTTCTGACACGTACGCCGCAAACCAGTACGGCGAGATCTTGTTGGCCTCCGGCACGACGCCGCTACTGCAGCCCACCGAGGTTGCCGCCCCTGGCGTTGCCGCATACGCTGCTGCGCTCGCTGCCAACGTCAACAACTCGGTGACCTTGGACGACGCGGCGACGATTAACTTCTTCAGCGCTGCGAACCAGAGCATCCCGGTGCCGTACATCTCGAACGACAACCCGCTGCGCGTGGGCGAAGCGGTGACGTTCACGTCTCCGATCATCTTCGACTTCCGTAACAGCAAGTGGAAGTTCCAGCCGACGCATCAGCTGACGGTCGCGAACTCCAGCACGGTGCAACCGGTGACATTCACCAACACGCGCACCACCTCGCCGAAGGATGTCGGCGGTGAACTGAAGCTGTCCACGTTCAACGTGCTCAACTACTTCACGACACTGGGAGCGGATGTTCCCGGTTGCGTTTCGTACAACGACCGCGCTGGCAACCCGATCACGACGAAGTCGTGCTCTGACGCCTCCGGCCCACGTGGTGCCTGGGATGCTGCGAACCTGCAGCGCCAGCAAGACAAGATTGTGGACGCCATCACCGCGTTGAACGCTGACATTGTTGGGCTAGAAGAAATTGAGGCCAACACCTCGGTCACCAACGGTGGCGCCGACCGCGACGCATCACTCACGACGCTCGTGGCCGCGCTGAACGCAAAGGCGGGCAGCAACGTCTGGTCGGCAGTGCTGTCGCCAGCGACGCTACCCACGGGTGAGGATGTCATCCGCACCGCGTTCATCTACAAGAACGCCACTGTTGCGCAGGTTGGTGAGTCCGCAATTCTGATTGACTCCCCCGCTTTCGCCAACGCGCGTGAGCCGCTCGCCCAGGCATTCAAGGTCAAAGGTGCGCCGGATGCCGATCAGTTCATCGCCATCGTGAACCACTTCAAGTCGAAGGGTTCTGGTTCTGGTGCTGACGCCGACATGAATGATGGTCAAGGCGCGTCCAACGCCTCGCGCGTCGCGCAGTCGACCGCCCTCGTGGCATTTGCGAGCAGCATGGCGACCGCCGCCGGCACCGACAAAGTGTTCCTGATGGGTGACTTCAACTCGTACACGAAAGAAGATCCGATCACAGTTCTGACGGATGCGGGATATGTAGACCAAGGTTCGAAGACCGGAAAGTACACGTACTCCTTCGGGGGTGCTGTTGGTTCCCTCGACCACGTGTTTGCGTCGCCCGCCGCCAACCAGATCGTTTCTGATGTAGACATTTGGAACATCAACTCGAGCGAGTCTGTGGCTTTGGAGTACAGCCGATACAACAACAACGTGCTGAACTTCTACCGCCCAGACATGTATCGGGCCTCGGATCACGACCCGCTCATTGTTGGGTTCAACCCGACCCCTAAGTCGACGGTCGAGCTCAACCTCTTGAACATCAACGACTTCCACGGACGCATTGACAAGAACACCGTCAAGTTCGCGGGAACGATCGAGCAGCTGCGGGCGGAGTATGGCGACACCAACACCTTGCTCGGTTCTGCCGGTGACAACATCGGCGCCTCGCTGTTCGCATCATCGAGTCAGCGCGACAAGCCGACCATTGATGTGTTGAACGCATTGAAGCTCGAGTCGTCGGTGGGCAACCACGAGTTCGACACCGGATACGCAGACCTCACCGGGCAGATCGCCGCGTGGACCGACTGGGACTACCTGGGAGCAAACGTTTACTTCAAAGGCACGACGAATCCGGCACTTCAGGAATACGTGATCGTTGACATCGACGGAGTGAAGGTCGGCGTGATTGGCGCAGTGACGGCCGACACCCCAAGCCTTGTCTCGCCGAGCGGAATTTCGATGCTCGACTTCGGTGACCCGGTGACGGCCGTCAACCGAGTGGCCGCGCAGCTCTCTGATGGGGACCTCTCCAACGGTGAAGCGGACGTCATTGTTGCCGAGTACCACGAGGGTGCTGCGGTAGGAACTGCGGGTGGTGGAACCCTAGAGAATCAGGTGGCACTTGCCGGGCCGTTCGCGGAGATCGTGAACGGTACCTCCGCTGATGTCGACGTGATCTTCACGGGTCACACGCACCAGGCCTACGCGTGGGATGCTCCCATCCCCGGTGACCCGACCCACACCCGTCCGGTGCTTCAGACCGGCAGCTACGGTGCGAATGTCGGCCAGGTTGTACTCACCTTCGACAAGGCAACGGATGCCGTAGTCAGCTACACGCAACGCAACGTTCCCCGCACCACGGTGGACGATGCAACGTTGGTCGCCGCCTACCCGCGAGTGGCAACAGTCAAGGGCATTGTGGATGATGCCATCGCCGCTGCCGCGGTCATCGGTAACGCGCCTGTGGGCTCTGTCACGGCAGACATCAGCCGCGCGTTCAAGGCAGGGTCTGAAGATCGCGGCTCAGAGTCGACCATCGGAAACCTGGTGGCCAACTCGCTCGTGGCATCCCTCGGAAGCCCCGACCGCGGTGGCGCAGAGATCGGAATCGTGAACCCCGGTGGGCTTCGCACCGACCTGCTCTACGCACCAGATGGTGTCATCACATACGCGGAAGCGAACTCGGTGCTGCCGTTCCTGAACAACCTGTGGACGCAAACTCTCACGGGTGCACAGTTCAAGACGGTGCTCGAGCAGCAGTGGCAGCGCGACAAGAACGGCGTGCCGATCACGACGCGCCCGTTCCTGAACCTCGGGCTCAGCGACAACGTCAGTTACACCTATGACGAGACGCGGGCCATGGATGATCACGTCACCGCCATCTATATTGACGGTGTACCGATCGACATGGCAAAGAACTACCGCATCGGTTCCTTCAGCTTTCTTCTGGAGGGTGGTGACAACTTCTGGGAGTTCAAGAACGGCACAAACACGACCGACTCTGGTCTTGTCGACCGGGATGCCTGGATCGACTACATCACGGCAAACAGCCCGTTGTCGCCGAACTTCGCGCGTCACTCCGCGCAGGTGACGGATGTCACGGCCGGGCCGGTCACGCCAGGCCAGTCTGTGTCGCTCACCGTGTCGAAGCTCGACCTCACGTCACTGGGTAGCCCCGCGAACACGGAGCTCACGCTCACGTGGCAGGGCAGCTCAGCGGTACTGGGAACGGTACCGGTCACGGCGGGCGCCGCCAGCGTCACGTTCACGGTTCCTGCGGATGCGGCGAGCGGGTCGCGCACCCTCGTGATGACGGCAGCGCCATCCGGAACAGTGGTGAGAGTACCGTTCACCGTTGAGGTGCCGACGATCTACGACTCGACAACGAGTCTGAAACTGAATCGCACGCTCGGGTTCTCGTGGCAGACAATAACGGCAACGGTGACGATCGCCACGGAGGCGAGCACCGCGCCGACGGGCACCGTCGTGATCATGGTGAACGGTAGCGCAGTGAAAACGGTGTCGGTAACCGCGGCCGACAACGGATCAGTGACTGTCACCCTGCCGAAGCTGTACAGCGGAATCTACCTCGTGAAGGCGGAGTTCGTGCCGGCCACCCCTGCGACGATGACGGGGTCGACCAGCGGATACAGGTTCCTGGTCATCATCATCTAGAGAAAGAGAAACTGGCCCCACTCCGCGCGGAAGCGCGAGGGTCGGGGCCAGTTTCTTTTTTGCTCTTATGAGAATTCAGGCGCGAGGGCGAAGCTGTCCCCGCGGCATTTCGGGGGCACGCAGCGGCTGCCCGTCATACCCGTCGACGGTGCCGAAAAGTCCATCACGATCAGCATTGTCAATCACGTCGGACATCCACGTGCTGCGCGACTCCACAATCTCGTCGTGGCTGCGACCAATAAAGTTCCACCACATGATGATGGACTCTCCGAATGGCGCACCGCCCAGCAGCAGAAGTCGGCAGGGTTCCGCTCCGCTCGAGAGAGTGAGCTGAGTTGCGCCCGGCGCGAGGTAGCCGATGTGCGCAGGGGGTACGTCGCAGTCTTCGACGGTGACAGTTCCGGTATCCACAAGCACGCCGTGTTCGAAGGTCGTGCTCACCGGTACAACAATTCTCGTCTGTGCCGGCATGTCGATTTGAGCGCCAACGATGGGGGTGAAGGTGCTTGCGGTCGAGCTGTGCCCAAGCAAGTTGCCGAGAAATACGCTCACCACAGCACCCTCGTGGTTGAAAACCTCCGGAACGAATGACTCGAACAGCGGTTCCCGGCGACGATGCTTCTCTGGCAGTGCCGTCCACAATTGAACGCCGTGCAGGACTGTCGTCGTCGCCGTGGAGACTTCGGAGTGCTGGATGCCGCGGCCCGCGGTCATGAGGTTCAACTCACCAGGCCGCACCATTGCGTGAGCACCCGTTGAGTCCCTGTGTTCGATTTCTCCTGCGAACAGCCAACTCACGGTCTGAAGACCGGTGTGGGGGTGCGGCGGCACGACCATTCCGCCGGTCGTTGCCACGTCATCCGGACCGTAGTGGTCGGCGAAGCACCACGC
>JBDSUT010000215.1:0-8764 GCA_039927595.1 Terrimesophilobacter sp. | reverse complement strand
CACCGCGTCGAGCGCACCGGGAACAATGCGAAAGTATGCCCAGGTGCCTCGCTTGGTGCGGTCGAGGTATCCGGCATCCACGAGCACTTTCAGGTGGTGGGAGACCGTGGGCTGCGCGAGGCCGAGGCGGTCGGTGATGTCACACACGCACGCTTCGGCATCCTCGTGGGCGGCAACCATCGAGAGGATGCGAAGGCGAGCAGGGTCTGCGAGCGCTTTGAGCGAGACCGCGAGGCTGGCTGCGTTCTGCGACGACAGTGGCTCGCGGGTGATGGGTGCGCAGCACGACTGTAGATCACGGATGGGTAGCAACTCAGATGCGGACATACTCAAATCCTGTCACATAGATTGACAACCATCGATGTATCCAGGCACAATTGATGCATCGACAATGATCGATGAAGGAGGTGTTCGATGGATAAGGAATGTTGCGCCACTGGCGTATGCAATCGCGACAACTGCGCGCAGGAATGCTGCAGTTCAGGTGCCTGCTGCTGAGCTACGCACACCAAGCGATCGGCCGCCACGACACAGATCAAGGCGGTCGGTCAGCGCGTTAACCGCGCGAGAATAGCCGACTGAAGAATCCCGTCGAGCTGGCCTTCGCCTCATCAATTTGCGCCTGAGTGTGCTTTCCGCCGCACCAATTCGATGCCTGCACCGAGCGCTTCACCTCTTGCACGTGCTGACCACAACCAGACCACGTCGTTTTGCCACAGACCCGACACCTCGCTGCACTGCACATAGCGCCTTTCGACCACGATCGTATTCACCCGAACGGATACCCGAGAAGGTATCTGAAATACTATACACCTAGGGGTATCCTCAATGCATGGGTACTCGCACAAAAAACACCAAGATGACAGCCACACCGAAAAGCGCAGGCACTACGAATAACGCAACGATCACCTCCGCGGTGCCCCACGATCCAGAAGTGCAACGAAAAATTATCAACCGCTTGCGTCGCGCGCACGGCCAACTTGCCGCCGTCATCAACGCGGTCGAAACGGATGCCCCTTGTCGCGACGTCGTGCAGCAGCTCTCCGCGGTCTCTAAGGCGCTCGACCGCGCCGGATACCTCGTCATCTCGACCGCACTCCGCGAATGCATGGCTGACCCTGCAACGGCTGGCTCCGGGCAGGAAGACGAGCTTGAGAAACTGTTCCTCTCCCTCGCCTAATCGGTTCCCTCCCGATTCTCCTCACAGCGATGACACCCGGTAACGGGTGGTCGCGAACGACGTTTATCCACAAGGAAACTCTGAGCGACTTCTGGGTACCGATAGCCTAAGACCGATCATGATCGAGGGGGCCATGGCAGACGACATCGATTTCAGCGTGTACGCCGGAAAAATATCGTTTCCGCGCGACCCTTCCGACCTCACGAGCACGAGCCGCTGCCCAGCGTGTTTCACCGAACTCACCAGCACTGTCTGCAGTGCGTGCGGGCTCGATGTGGGAACACCGGCCGCCTCAGACCTTCACGCCACATCGCTCGCAGCTGCCGCAGCACTCGAGAAACGACTCGCGATCATTGGCAAAATTCGCTACGAAACAAAAGAAACAGCCGAGTCGATTGCGAAGGAACGCGAAGCGGTGCGGCGGGAGCTTGACGAACGAAACGCACGCGCAGATGCCGCTCTCGATCAGGTCGTCAAGGATCGGGCTCAAGAGTACCAAGCCGCAGCCGCGGCTTCGATGATACCTAGCGCCATTCCTGCGCCCCCTGAACCTAGAATGCCGTCGGGCATAGCGCCACTGGAAGCGCCATTAAAAGTGCGCAAGTACTCGACTGTCCAGATAACCATGCTCGTCGTGGGGGTGTCTCTGCTCGTCGCTGCAGCGATTTACTTTCTCATCTTCGCGTACATTACCTTCGGAATAATTTGGCAAAGCGTCATTATTGCGGGAATTACCGTGGCACTTATCGCAGCCGCGACCCTGCTGCGGCGTCGAAGATTGCCGGCCTCCGCCGAAGCGATCGCGGCCGCCGGTGTGGCGCTCGTCTATCTCGATGCGTACGCGATCCGCGCCAATAACCTCTTCAATACAGAGGACGTGGAAGGCTTCGTGTACTGGGGCGCAGCAATTCTGTTGATCGCCGTGGCGTTTAAGGGGTGGAGCAGACTGTCGTCCCTGCGCACCCCGAGCATCGCCGGTTTCGCCTCGTTTGCACCAGGTGTTGGCGTACTTGTGGCAGGGATTTCACGAGACAGTGAACCGGGCACCCACATGTTCTTGACCGCCGCCTCCATTGCCGTGGCGGGGCTCATCCATCGGTGGGCGCTGACGACCACCAGCGACGCGCACTCCGAGTCCAGTGGGCGCGGTATTGAACGAATTGCCACCCTCAGTACGTCAGCACTTGCTCTGGTCTGGAGCTTTGGCAGCGCGCTCACCGTCGCACCGACCTCAGACTGGGCCGGCACTCTCGCGACTCTAGCGATCGCGGTGGTAGCTTCCGTGCATCTGTGGGCACTTGAACCACGCAAGGTGATAAAGCTCACCCGGCCCTTCGCCTTCACTTTCAGCGCTATGGTCGCCATTTTCGCTGCATCCGCTTTCAGCTTCGCGGCCCTGCGCATCGACACGGTGATGTTCTGGGTTCTCCTTCCGGTGATTACTGCGGTCATCGTGGCACTAGTCTTCGACGCGGTGTCTCTGCTCGGGCCCGAACCGTGGAGAACGCTAGCTCGGGTCGGTGCGTGGTGCGCCGCTGGCGTTTTTGCACTCACCCTCGTGTTGCCCATCTTTATTGCCGTCCGATGGACAGTACTTCTTCCGAGCATCGGCTTAAGCCAAAGGTGGAATCTTGACGCAACCTCGGATGCTTCGGTAGCTGTGGAGAATCCTGGGTGGGCCATCCTTGGGCTCACGATCGTTGGAATCGTGGTGGCGGTGTCCTGGACGCTCTCGAAAGTGATCCGCACGCGGGGACTGATTCTTGCGGTACTCGGTGCGTGCATTGCGATCACCGCAGCCACCTTGCCCTCCATTCTGTGGGTCACTGTTGCAGGCTGGTTGGCCATCGCCGTGGCCGCCATAGCGATGCTCAACGTTTCGAAAGTGCGCGCACTCTCACGTGGCTATCGCATTGTGTTGGGAACCACGGCCACCGTGAGCGGACTCTTTGCGTACGCGATCAGCTGGGCCAGCCTCTCGACCTGGTGGGTTGCCACCATCGTCGTCATCGGATTGCTCCTCGCATCCCGTCGAGTCGTGGCACGATCCGCGGCGAAGGCCGCCATGCTCGCGGGTGCCACGATCGTGGCGCTGGTGGGAAGCAACGCCGCCGCACTGCACCTCACCTATGACTCCGGCGTGAACCTGATGACGAATCTCGACCTCGCCAACGGATTCAGATTCGCGAGCATCGCGGCACTAGCCCTGTTTGCGCTCTTTGCCATGCCACGGGGTCGAACGGTAACCACCACCGATCGTCGCGTCATGTTCTGGCTTACCGGCGCTACGTTCGCCATCTCGCATTGGGTCGTTTCAACCGCGCTGAGCAACATGAGCGAAGCAGGTCGTCTACAACTCCTACTTCCGGAGTATTCCACCAGCCTGATTGTTCACCTTGGCTGTGTGGCCGCTCTCGTCGTGTGGATCGCTGCGCCAACCACAAGCAAACTGAGTGTCGAGCGGATTGCGGCATCCATGGTGACCGCGCCCGCAACCTACCTGGCTATTATTGTTGCGACGAAGGTCGCGACGCTCCCAGAGTTTGTTCTCACCATCGCGCCCATTGCTGCCGCTCTCATCGTTGCCGCCGCTGCGCTCATTCTCAGTATTTTCAAACCAACCTCAACACCACGTTGGGCGCTGGATACCGGCGTGGTTCTCGTCGCACTGCCTTCGGTGCTTTTCGCGATCGTCGGCGACCAACGCTTCGCGTGGTTTGTTCTCGTGCTCGCAGCAGTCACAACGCTCTTTCTCGCCATAGGCCGCGATGGGCTGTTCGCCTCAAAATCGCCACGCAAACACTTGGGTTGGCTTGCCATCGCCCTCGCCATTTCTGGGTTGTGGTGGCGACTTGGCAGTAGCCAGGTGGGGGCGCTCGAGCCTTATGTTCTTCCGCTGACGGGAGTCTTACTCGCCACCGCCGCGCGCGTTACTCCTTCACGTTCGGCTGGCCCACTTGTCGCCCTCGGCGGCCTCCTTGTCTCCCTCCTTCCGCTGGGGCTCAATGCGATCACCGGCTCCCTTACCCGCGCCATCGTGGTGGCATCCATTTCTGCCGCATTGCTGCTGCTCGGCAGTTTCGTAGTGACGGGCCGCAAACTTGGCCCCCAGGCTGACCTCGACGCTGACAGTGCGGCAAGCGCTGACGCCGGCTTCCACTGGCAACCGTGGCTCGACACTGCCGTGCTCGCTGGCGCGCTGGGATTAATAGTCACCGCCATCGGGCGTGGCGCCGTCTCGAAAAGCGTCGAATGGAGTGGTGACGTCTGGCTGGCCGCAGCTCTCATCGTGCTGATCGGTGCAGGAATTGGTCAGATGAGCGGTGCCCGTGCACGCACGGGAGGCTTGCGCGCCGCGAGCAGCCAAGCCCTTGCCATCATCGCGTTGTCAGCAGTGATCGTCATCGAGGTCGGTAGGCTCGCTACTCCCCTGCTGGACAACTACCGAGCACTCGGACTCGTTGTACTCTTCGCCACCGTGACCACTCTGTGTTTCAGCATTAACCGCGCACCCTTCGGTCGCACCGTTGGCCTGGTCTCCACGGCGTACTGGGCAATTGCCACAATCGCGATTGTGAAGACCTTCCCGCGTGATCCACTTCTCATGCTTGCTCCCGTCGTCTCCGCACTTCTCGTCGCGGCAATCACCCTCGCGGTGGCCATGACCAGATCGGTGGTGACTCCGCGATGGATGCGCGATCTCGGAATCATTCTTGTCGTCGCATTCTCAGTGTTCCTCTCGGTCGCTCTGAGCTCACCGCAGATCTGGTTGGTACTCCTCTTGTCGGCCGTTGTGATCCTCCTTCTCGCCATCGACAAGGACGGGCTTTTCTCCTCAACCTCCGGGCGGCGACAGCTGGGCTGGGTGTCACTTGCACTCGCCACGGCGGGACTGTGGTGGAGGCTTTTCGGTGACAATGTGACGGAGCTCGAGCCATATGTGCTGCCCGTGGCAGGGACACTTATCACCATCGCCCTCCTCCTCGAGAGGGCGAGGCAAAAGAACGCCGAAGATCCGTCGAGCGCAAGCGTTGCACCCTTCATTGGTCTTGGCGGATTGCTTGTCGCGATTCTGCCACTCTCCGTTAACGTGGCAAACGGCGATCAGGGTCACGCGATCATCATCGGTGCGGTCTGCGCGGCGCTGTTGTTGGCCGGTAGCTTCGTGATCAGCAGCCCCTTGGTCCAACGCTGGTGGGATTCTGCCGCCATTGCCGGTGGCATCGGGGTTATCGTGCTGATGATCGGTCGCGCCATTCACCTTCCGATCGCGGATGGGACCCGAGACGCCTGGGTTCTCGGAGGATTTGCGCTTCTCCTTGCCGCCGCGTTCGGCCAAGCACTTCCACGAAACGTGGCGAGTGACCGGGCTCGCAGCCTCGCGAGCCAAGCCTTCGGCCTCGTCGCCATGGCCGCGGCGCTCGCCCTAGAAGTTCCCGGGTTCCTGGACTCCCCGGCCGGCCAGATTCGGGCACTGGGTCTCGTCGGCTTCTTTGCCGCAGTACACGTCATTGCGCTCTGGCTTCAGAGGGCACCGTTCTCGCCGTTGGTGGGCTGGATCGCGATTGCCTTCGCAGCTATCGCGGGTGGCGTGGGGATAAACGTGGGGGCCATCGAGACCCCTGAGTTCGCCACAGTACCGATCGCCGTGGTATTGCTCACCACCGGAGCCGTGCGCCTAACAAAGGTTGCCACCTCGGGTAGCTGGCCGTGGCTTGCCCCCGGTCTGGTCGTTCTGTTGCTGCCCACACTCATCCAAAACCTTCAAGAACCGGAATTGTGGCGCATTGTTGGGCTCGGCGTGGTGGCCGTCGCCGTGCTCGTGGTCGGCATCCTTCACAAGCTGCAATCACCCTTCGTTTTTGGAGCCACCGTCGCACTGATCCACGGCGTCGCCACATTCCTTCCACAATTGCGTGCGGCGTACGAATTCGTGCCGTGGTGGTTGTGGCTTGGCCTTGGCGGTGTCGCACTCATCGCGGGCGCTATCCGTTATGAGCAGCGAATTCGCGACATGAAGAAAATGGTGATGAAATTCGCTGAACTGCGATAGGTTACCTCCCCCGAATGGGGGGGATGTCAGGCTCGATCGACACCCCTATCATGAGGGATACCGTTCAAACCCCCGGGCCTTGGTAGGCCACAGCCGCACCCCGAAGCGCCCAGCGGCGGGCAACTGCAGGAATCATCATGTCTGTTATGACCCAACAGTCACTCCCCCCGTTTGGCTGGTACCCCGACCCGACCGGACTGCCCATGCTGAGGTGGTGGACGGGAACCGAGTGGACTGACCAACTCGAGAACCCGCGTCCAGAGATCCAGCCCGCTGGCGGATACACAACACAGTCCTTGGGCATCCACGAACGGATGGCTTCTTAGCCAAAGGGAAAGTCAGTCTCCGGATCTACGACGCGCTGTGCGTGACTGATCCTGCCACCAGAGTGAGCGACACCGGCATGGTGCGCAATTGATCGCCCGTCGCCGTGAAGGGGTCACGATCGACAGCGATGAGGTCGGCAGCGTGGCCGACCTTTACCGCGTTATGGGTAGAGGCCGCGAGGGCCTCGGCCACAGTGATCGACTGCTCCGGATGCCAAGGCGCACGCCCGCCGCGTGACCTGAACACTGCAGCACTCAGGGTGACCCACGGATCAAGGGGCGCAACCGGAGCATCGGAACCGAGGAGCAATTCTGCTCCTGCGTCGAGCAGACTGCGGAGCACAAAAGCGCGGTCCGTGCGGCCAGCCCAGTGGTGTTCGGCGATGTCCCGGTCATCCATGGCGTGCTCGGGTTGCACGCTCGCGGCCACGCCGAGGGCGGCAAAGCGCGGGATGTCCTCGACGCGCAGCAGTTGAGCGTGTTCGATGCGTCCGCGACATCCAACGCGTTCAAAGGCGTTCAGCACGAGCCGGTTAGCTTCGTCCCCGATGGCGTGCACTGCTGGTTCGATTCCGGCCGCGCTGGCTTTCATCATGAGCGGAACCAGTTCTTCGGTTGAGACGGTGAGGAGCCCGTGGTCGTGCGTGCCGTGGTACTCATCGACGCAGTACGCCGTGCGGGTGTTCAGTGAGCCATCGGTGAGAATCTTGAACGGGCCTGAGGTGATGAGTGATGAGCCACCCAGAGACGTTCCCCTGCTGAACCCAGCGCTGATCGCTTCATCGAGGTACGCCGTGTAGATGCCCGCCTGAACGCGCATGGTCGCGAAACCGTGTGCCGCGCGGCGCTGCCACGACGCGACATTGGGGCCCATCTCCATATCGACCACGCCAACGACTCCGCGGGCCGCTGCCGCGGTCGAGGCATCGGCGACCCACTCATCGAGCGTGGCATCCGAAATATCTTGAAGGCGCGCCATGAGAGCGAAGCAAGGGTCCTCCCGCAGAACACCAGTCGGGTGCCCG
Source organism: Terrimesophilobacter sp. (assembly GCA_039927595.1). Taxonomy (GTDB): domain Bacteria; phylum Actinomycetota; class Actinomycetes; order Actinomycetales; family Microbacteriaceae; genus Terrimesophilobacter. The sequence continues at coordinate 1,180 of JBDSUT010000215.1, read as the reverse complement.
GCATGCCCGAACATTGCGAGTGCGGCCGTGTTAAGCCAGGCGCAATGCAGGTCACCGCTGATCAGCAAAGCAGGTACACCACCCACAACCGCATCAAGCATCTCCGCGGTCGGGGTGTCTGGCCACAAGCCATCACGAAAGCCATGACCGATGAGTGGTTGTCCCGCCTGCAGCCGAACTCGCGACGCTTGATCCGCCACAATTTTGGCTGCCTCTGCCGCTGACTCCGCGCCAGAAACATCGATACGGCGCACGGCGAGTGCGTGCTGATTGAAGTGAACGTGGTGATCCCAAAGGCCAGGGAGAACCCAGCGCCCACCGACGTCGATCGTCTCAGCAGCGGTGTTTTCTGGTGCCGTATCGGCGGGCACAATCGAGGTGATGACGCCGCCCTCAACAGCGATGTTCACGACCGAGTCGCCAAGTCGGGCGTTGGTAAGAGTTTTCACTGTGTCATTCCATTCACGCGGCGCAAGTCGGCCGACAGTTGAGGGTGGGCGTAATGGGCACCGTGAGCGAGCTCATCGGCCACGGAATTTTTGATGTGATCCGGCTTGTCTTGGCTGAGTTTCAGTCGCGCCTCAAACCGGGTTGCGACGATGCGAAACCCGACGGTTCCGTCAAAAATGCTGCGACCGTACTCCTCGTTGTCTTTGAGGAGTTTCGGATGCGGCATCTCCCCCTCGAAATGCTGCACGAGCTCGTCAAGCACGCGCCAATTCTCTTCGTCACTCAGAATCTCCGGCACGCCGTACAGGTGCACGGTGGAGTGATCCCACGTAGGCACAGCCTGAATGTCGCCATACCAACCGGGCGAAATGTACCCGTGGGCGCCCTGGATGATGACGAGAACTTCAGCACTTCCGAGCTCGAGCGAGCGGTCATCCGGTTTGCCAACATGACTCACGATGCTGATCTCGTCGCCGCCCGGTTCGAGCATCACCGGGTAGTGGCTCGCAACCATCCCTTTTGCCGTGTTGGCGACGATCGTCGCCCACGGGTTCTCTCGGATGAGTTTGCGGACTTCCTCGGTATCGGTGGTCACATAGTGAGGGGTGCGGCGCATGGGATCAAGCTTGCCACGGGATTATGCTTGGCACCGCGGGCACCAGTACAGCTTTCTCGCTGCCGCGATCTCCATCACGATATTGGTTCCGCAGACTCTGCATGGCAGCCCCGC
>JBDSUT010000214.1:0-5977 GCA_039927595.1 Terrimesophilobacter sp. | reverse complement strand
GGGTCGCTACCGGCAGTTCGTGCAGTGCGACATTGACGTGATTGGTGATGAGACAGCGCTGGCCGAGGCCGAACTTGTCACAGCTTCACTTGCGACGTTCGCTGCACTGGGCATTGAGGGCGTCACGATGCGCGTCAACGACCGCCGCATTCTCACCGGCATGCTCGATCACTTTGGGTTCGCCGAGAACGAGCACGCCTCGGTACTCATCACTCTCGACAAGCTCGACAAGATCACTGCTGACGGTGTCATCGACGAACTCACGCGCAACGAGGCGACCCCGGGCGCCGTGGAAGCCCTGCGCGCCTACCTCACGCGACCTCAAACGAGGGAGTACAACGCTTACGGCGAGCGACAGATTCGCGCGGCACTGCCCGAAGGCTTCAACTCACCCGCAGTTGCCGACCTCATCGCCCTGGGTGCCGCCGTGGCCGGAACGCTGCAGCCCAGCGGTGCCCGCACGGCCGCGGATCTCGAAGCAGACTCACCACTGGTTTTCGACCCGTTCCTCGTGCGCGGCATGGGCTACTACACGGGCATGATCTTCGAAGCGATGCACCCAGACCTCGGCTATTCGCTCGGCGGGGGAGGCCGCTACGACGGCATGATCGGCCGTTTCTTGGGCAAAGATGTTCCCGCCACCGGATTCTCCATCGGTTTCGAGCGCATCGTCGACCTCGTTGGTCTCACCGACAGCGCCGCAGCGGATGCCGTGGTGCTGCTGCACGACGCCGACGCGGACCCCGCGCGACTCCTCGCCATCAAGTCCGAACTGATCGGGCGGGGGCTGCGGGTGCGGCTAGAGCGGGAACCGCGCAACCTGAAGCGACTGCTCGACGCATTGGCGGCATCCGGGTTCGCGCAGTTCGCGCGCGTAGGCGACGCGGCGACTGCCGCCGACCTCGAACTGCGTGCACTCTCCTAGAAGGCTCCCAGCGCCTTGCGTAGAATGAGCTCAGAGGTCTGCCCGCACAAGAAGATTCCCCTCAATTTTTCTGCACCATAACCCCAGTTGATAACCCCCAGCGAAGGAGAACCCCCGTGGCTTTGATCGAGGCAATCGGCGCTCGCGAAATTCTTGACTCCCGTGGAAACCCAACCATCGAGGTTGAGGTGCTGTTGGATGACGACACCGTCTCGCGCGCGGCCGTTCCCTCTGGCGCCTCCACGGGCGCGTTTGAGGCGTACGAGCTTCGTGACGGAGACAAGAAGCGCTACGGCGGCAAGGGTGTGCTCGAAGCTGTTCGCGCGGTCACGGACGTCATTGGTCCCGCCCTCGAAGGCTTCGACGCCACCGATCAGCGCATGATCGACGCCATGATGATCGAACTCGATGGCACCGACAACAAGAAGAAGCTGGGCGCGAACTCGATCTTGGGGGTCTCTCTCGCCGTGGCGAAGGCCGCAGCAGACTCGGCCGACCTGCCACTGTTCCGCTACCTTGGCGGCCCGAATGCACACACCATGCCGGTGCCCATGCTCAACGTCATCAACGGCGGATCGCACGCTGACACGAACGTCGACATTCAAGAATTTATGATTTTGCCCATCGGCGCGAGCAGCTTCGCCGAGGCGCTGCAGTGGGGCACCGAGACCTATCACGCGCTCAAGGGCATCCTGCACTCAAAGAAGCTCAGCACCGGTCTCGGCGATGAGGGCGGCTTTGCGCCAGACCTCAAGAGCAACCGCGCCGCGCTCGACCTGCTGATGGAAGCCATCAAGTCTGCGGGTTTCACGCCGGGCAAGGACATGGCTCTCGGTCTGGATGTCGCAGCCTCAGAGTTCTTCTCCGGCGGAAAGTATAAGTTCGAAGGCAAGAGCGTCACCGCCAAGTACCTGCTCGAGTACTACGCAGGTTTGGTTAAGGATTACCCCCTCGTCACGATCGAAGATCCGCTCGACGAGGATGACTGGAAGGGCTGGTCTCAGCTCACCGCAGAACTCGGCGACAAGGTGCAGATCGTGGGTGACGACCTGTTCGTGACGAACCCGAAGCGCCTCGCCAAGGGAATCGAGACGAAGGCAGCAAACTCGATCCTCGTCAAGGTGAACCAGATCGGCACTCTCACCGAGACTCTGGATGCTGTCGCCCTCGCCCACCGCAGCGGCTACACCGCTGTCATGTCACACCGCTCCGGTGAAACCGAAGACACCACCATCGCTGATCTTGCGGTGGCCACCGATTGCGGCCAGATCAAAACCGGTGCCCCCGCTCGAAGTGAGCGAGTCGCCAAGTACAACCAGCTTTTGCGCATCGAAGAAGAGCTCGCCGGGGCCGCCGTTTACGCCGGTCGCAGCGCCTTCCCGCGATTCGCAGGTTGACCCGCTTAAGCTCGTTGCATGAACCGGAGGCAAAAACCTGAGCGCGTTGCCGTACGCCTGCCAGAGCAGAGTGCTCGCGCGGGGTGGATGCGTAGCATTCGGTTCTCCTGGTTCACGATCGTCACGCTCACCGTGCTCGTGCTCACCGTCGTCGTTCTTGCGCCCTCGCTGCGCATCTTCGTGCAGCAACAGCAGCAAATCGCCCAGCTTCGTGCGCAGCTGCAGGCGCAGAAAGACGGTGTGAAAGATCTGGAGGGTGAGCGGGCCCGGTGGGACGACCCAAGCTACATTGAGGCGCAGGCCAGAGAGCGACTCAATTATGTTTACCCGGGTGAGACGAGCTTCTTGGTGATAGACGACGGCCAAACAGTGGCCACGGATGACGGCCAACCGATTAGCGCGCAAGTGCAAACGACGCAGGTCGACTGGGTGCGCACCCTGCTCTCCTCTGTGCTCACGGCGGGGCTCACCGACGACAAACCGGGGCAGATCGTGGCACCCGTCATCCCCCGCAACACCGAAGGGGCAGGCGGATGACCCGGGCACCGTTCACGCGACCCACGTTTGTCGCGCCGAGTGATGAGGACATCCGCGCGGTATCCCGCCAACTCGGTCGCCCCGCGCGTGGTGTTATTGGTATTGCGGCACGCTGCGTGTGCGGCACCCCCACCGTGGTGGCCACGGCGCCGCGGCTCGATGACGGAACGCCGTTTCCGACGCTGTATTACTTGAGCCACCCAGCAGCGACGGCGGCGATCTCCACGCTGGAAGCGACCGGGGTGATGGTCGAGTTCTCGGAGCTCCTCGCCGCCGATCCTGAGCTTCGCGCACAGTATCAGCGCGCGCACGAGAGCTACATCGCTGACCGCGAAACCGTTGACACGGTGCCAGAGATCGACGGGATTTCTGCCGGAGGAATGCCCAACCGAGTCAAGTGCCTCCACTCTCTTGCCGGTCATGCGCTTGCCGCGGGGCCAGGGGTGAACCCCGTGGGCGACCTCGCGTTGGCGCGCTGCACGTGGTCCCCCGAGGTGTGCGAGTGCGCATCCGATTCGGTGCACCACGCGTCATCGGCCTCCCTGTCGGCCCCCACGCCAGATGGCTCGCCTCGTGATGAAGCAACGCAATGAAACGCCTAACTTCTGCGATCGCGGTTGTCGGTCTTGCCGCTTCTCTTCTGTTCGCTGGTGTGGGCTCTGCTGCGGCCGACCAGATCCGTGATCGCGAGTATTGGCTCACCGAGTACGGGATCACCGCCGCGTGGAACACCACAAAAGGCAAAGGTGTCACGATAGCAATTATTGACACCGGGGTTGATGGCTCACACGTCGACCTTCAGGGGAGTGTCGCCGGTGGTACGGATGTTTCGGGTCTCGGCTCCTCGAACGGCCAGACACCCGTCGGGATCAACAACGAACACGGAACAATGGTCGCCTCGCTTGCAGTGGGGAGAGGTCACGGTGACGGTAACGCGGAGGGCATCATCGGCTCCGCCCCGGATGCCAAGATTTTGGCAATTTCGATTGCTTTCGGTTCTGGTGCCAGAAACTCCGATGACCAGATTGCTGAAGCGGTGAGGTGGGCGGTCGATCACGGGGCAAACGTCATCAACATGTCCCTCACGCGCAACAGTCTTGAGTGGCCAGAAAGTTGGGATGACGCCTTCCTGTACGCCTTCGAACACGATGTGGTCATTATCGCGGCGGCAGGCAACCGCGGTAGTGGAACGACCGAGGTGGGTGCACCCGCCACCATTCCCGGAGTTCTTGTTGTTGGGGGAGTTGACCGTGGCGGTTCCGCGAGCTTCGATGCTTCGTCGCAGGGTGTCACTATTGCGGTTTCGGCCCCCAGCGAAGAGCTCGTGGGGGCCGCCCCCGGCGGCGGGTATTACACCTGGGCAGGCACGAGTGGCGCGGCACCCATTGTTGCCGGCGTCGTCGCCTTGGTGCGGGCCGCGCATCCTGACCTCGATGCGGCCAACGTGATCAACCGCATCACTGCAACGGCGACCAATCCAGGGGTTGCCTTACCGAGCCCTATCTACGGTTACGGGCTCTTGGATGCCAACGCGGCCGTCAACGCGAATGTTGCCGCCGTCTCGGGCAGCCCAGCCCAGGAGCTGAAGGATTGGATCCACATCCATCGACGTGCGCCATCAGGGCAGACACCTGGGCCAACCGGTACACCAACCGTCTCCCCGACGCCGGTGCAGGCTCCGCACGCCGATGCAATCAACCCGTTGGGAACCGTCTTGCCGACGAATGCGCAACTTCGCGATGTTGGCATCCCGTTGCTCGTCTTCTCGGCCTTCCTCCTACTTCTTATCGTGTGGATTATCACGTTCGTTCGCCGTGTCAGGGCCCCCCGGCGCACGTAGTAGATTGGTCTCGTGCCAAGAATCCTCATTGTCGGCGGCGGTTACGCCGGTTTTTATACTGCCCTCAAACTAGAGAAGTGGCTTCGTTCAGGCGAAGCGGACGTGACGATGATCGATCCGCGTCCCTACATGACGTATCAGCCCTTCCTCCCCGAGGTGGCGGCAGGCTCCATCGAGCCTCGTCACGCGGTGGTCAGCCACCGTAGGCACCTCCGCAACACGGAGATCATCACTGCGAGTGTCACGAAGGTTGACCACGCGAACAAGACCGCCACGATCACGCCGGAATTCGGGGACTCGTACGAGCTCTCCTACGACATCGTTGTCATGACGGCGGGCGCAGTCTCGCGCACTTTCCCGATCCCCGGTGTCGCGGACCAGGCGATTGGCATGAAGACCATTGAAGAGGCTGTCGCCGTGCGCGATCTGGTTCTCACCAACTTTGACAAAGCTGCTCAACTTTCTCCTGGCCCTGAACGCGACCGGCTTCTCACCTTCTGTGTCGTGGGCGGCGGATTTGCGGGCATCGAGGTGTTTGGTGAATTGCGCAGTCTCGTCACTGGACTGCTTCGCTACTACCCAGAAATTAGTTTCGAAGACACCCACTTCCATCTCATTGAGGCGATGGGTCGCATCATGCCGGAGGTGTCGCTCAAGACCAGTTTGTGGGTCATCAAGCACCTCGCAGAGCGCGGCGCTGAAATCCACCTCGACACCCAACTCACTTCTGCCGCCGGCGGCACGGTGGAGATGTCCAATGGCGAATCGTTTGAATCTGACGTGATCGTGTGGACTGCCGGCGTGATGGCAAACCCGATGGTCAAAAATACCGACCTTCCGCTGGACGAGCGCGGTCGACTTCGGGTCGGAGCGGACTTGCGCGTCATCACGGAAAGTGGCGACCTTGTTGAAGGCGCGTGGGCTGCGGGCGATGTCTCAGCGGTTCCCGACCTCACCGGTGGTGGCGTAGGTGGCTTCTGCGTTCCCAACGCCCAGCACGCTGTGCGTCAAGGCAAACTCATGGCGAAGAACGTTGTTGGTTCGCTGCGCGGGGATGCCCCGGCCGAGTACTTCCACAAGAACGCTGGCGCGGTTGCGGGGCTCGGCATCGGCCACGGCGTGTTCCAGTCCGGCCGCGTTGCGGTCAAGGGTGTGATGGCGTGGTTCATGCACCGCGGGTATCATGGCCTCGCGGTTCCGATGTGGGAGCGCAAGATTCGGGTTTTCGGAAACTGGTTCTTCAACTTCTTCTTACGTCGCGACATCGTTTCGCTCGAA
>JBDSUT010000213.1:0-12043 GCA_039927595.1 Terrimesophilobacter sp. | reverse complement strand
CGGAGATCCTCGGAGACTTCTCCGCGACGTAAGAACCTGCCGAGATTCAGCAGAGAATCGGCCAGCAGGCCATCGGTTCCGGCGGTCGAGGGGGTGACGTCCTTGCGAGTGCTCACGGCGGCTCCTGTAATACTCGGGACGCCCCGCGGTCGCGGTCGCGTCCTTCGTTTGAGTCTTCATCAGAAGGGTGAAGACGGCAACGTGAAAAGGCCGTGATAAATCACGGCCCGCCAGATCATTCTGAGTCTGGACCGCGATCATCGAGATCGACGACGCATTTTAACGGTGCAGAGAAAGGGTGCAGTTCTTTCGCGCGAAGCGGGCCCTCGCCGATGTCGAGCGCATCCTGAACAAGGGCGAAGTGCACCTGGCACACCTGCGGGTTCTGTTTCGCCAGATCCGAGAACGGGCAATCGTGCATCGTCACGCGGGTGTTGTCGTCGTGGATCTCTCCATCGAAGCCGCACTGATCCAGGTGGTCGTCGAGAGCGTCGAGCTGGCGCGACTTTGCCGTCCGTGTTTCATTGACGTCTGAGAGGGGCAGGATCCGCCGCAACAAATCTGTGCGACGCTCCGCGGATTCTTGCCTCGCGCGTTTTGCTGGGTTGTCGCTTCCGCGTGCTGCGCGGTAACGGAGTTTCGGGCGACCCTTAGTCACGCTGGGCACCGGCTCAGAATCGACGAACCCAGCATCAATCAGTCGATGAAGGTGTTCTCGCGCCGTGTTGTGATGTAACCCCGTCGCATCCGCCAATTCCGTGATTGTCTTCGACCCATGCTGTTGCAACTCGTGCAGCAGGTTGATTCTGCTGAGCGAGGCCAGCGTGCGGTAATCAGGTAGGTGGCGGGTTGCCATGACCCCATTCAACGCTATCTCGATCACGATTGCCAACCACTCATCGTGTGGGCGAGTTCTGGTCGACAGGAGCACAATGGAATACATGCCTGAGTTCACTAACATTTCTCATTTGGACCTCACTGTGACCGACGCGGAGAAGAGCGCCGCGTGGTATTGCGACGTGTTGGGGTTGCGTCGCGTCAGACGAGCGGATCTCGACAACCGCATCATGATCGTGCTCGAACACGAGGCGACGGGGCTTGTCCTGGGACTCCTCCAGCACCACAAAACTGTCAACGATCGATTCGATGAGCACCGCCCGGGGCTCGATCATGTGGGTTTTGGTGTCTCGGAGCGCGCCGATTTGGATGAGTGGCAGGTGAAGTTGGCCGCGATCGGGGTGGAGCATTCACCAGTGCAAAACAGTCCGTCAGGCTCGGGTGCGGCTCTTGTATTCAGAGACCCAGACAATATTCAACTCGAGTTCTGGTGGACCGCAAAGTAACCAGCGATGACGACGGACAAAGAAGAGACCGCGCGAGTGCTGAAACTCGCGCTCGATGACGTATTTTGGGCGGGAGTGCGGGCCAAGCAACGCACTCGCGTCGTGGGCATCCACGGCACAGATTTTGATGCCCGCGATGCGCGCGTCGAGCGCGTTGTGGAGAAGTTCAACGAACGCGCGGTGAAGACTGCACAGAAGAATGCTCTTCGGGCCGGATGGACGAAGCCCCAGTTGGCGGAGCTGGTGGCCTCGCACCTGGCCTCACAGGGGCTAGGCGCGCAGAGCGACTCCGGTACCGCACCAGCCTGACGGCGTTCAGGATGACGATGATCACACTGATCTCGTGAATGAGCATGCCCGTTGCCATAAATACTTGCTGCGCAAGAACCCCGATGAGTAACACCAGAACTGTGCCGAGAGCGATGGTGGTGTTTTGCTTCATGTTGCGCACGGTCGCTTTTGCGAGAGAGTACGCGTGCAGAAGCTGATCGAACCGGTTTGCCATGAGGATGACATCCGCGGTGTCGATGGAGACATCCGTGCCAGCGCCCATCGCGATTCCGACATCCGCTGTCGCAATGGCCGGGGCATCATTGATGCCGTCGCCGATCATGGCGACGCGGTGCTTGGCGGCCTTCAGCTCCTTGACCGCCTCGACCTTGTCGTGAGGCAAGAGTTCTGACCTCACTTCGTCGATGCCGAGCTCCTTCGCCACGAGCTCTGCGGTGTGCTTGTTGTCGCCCGTGAGCATGACGAACCGCTTCACCCCTGCGGTGCGCAGTGCGGCGATGGCTGCCGCGGCTTCGGGCCTGACCTGGTCAGCAATGGAGATGATCCCGGCAAGCTCCCCGTTGATCGCCACGAACACGACGGTGTTGCCGGCGCGCTCGCGATCCTCGGCGTAGGCGGCTGTGTCCTCAGACAACTGAACGCCCTCGTCGGTGAGCACGCGGCGTGAACCGATCGCGACGAGTTCGCCGTCGACGACGCCGCGAAGACCGCCGCCCTTGATTACCACGACATCCTCGGGTGACTCGGTGGCGGCGAGGCCGCGTTGCGTTGCTTCAGCCACGATCGTGCGGCCGAGCGGATGCTCGGAGGCGACCTCAAGGCCAGCTGCCAGCTGCAGCATCCGCTCTTCGTTACCGGTGAGGGCCGCAACTTCGGTGACCTCGGGGGTGCCTCGGGTGAGAGTTCCGGTCTTGTCAAACACGATGGTGTCGATCTTGGAGAGGCGCTCGAGTGCGTCGCCACCCTTCATCAGCACACCGTGTCGTGCACCGTTGCCGAGCCCGGCAACCATCGACACGGGGGTGGAAATGACGAGGGCGCCAGGGCAGGCGATGACGAGGAAGGTGAGCGCGAACTCCACGTCGCGCGTTAAAATAAACACGCCGACCGCGAGCACGACGATCGCGGGAGTGTAGATGTTGGCGAAGCGGTCAAGGAACCTTTGCGTCTTCGTTTTCGTTTCCTGTGCTTCCTCCACGAGCTCGATGATGCGCGAGAATGTGGTTTCTTCTCCCACCTTGTCTGCGACAATTTCGAGGTACCCGCTGTCGAGAATGGTGCCACTGAACACGGAGTCGCCCACCGCGCGCGATACGGCAATCGGCTCGCCGGTGATGGTCGCCTGATTCACGTGTGCCTGCCCGAACGCGATGGTACCGTCGACGGCGATCGTGCCGCCGGAGTGCACGAGAACGCGATCCCCTGGCACAATCTCGTCGACCGCGACCGTGATCGCCTCACCATCTCGAAGCACCTGCGCCTGCTGGGGGGCGAGGTTGATGAGGTCACGAAGTGAGCGCCTGGTCTTTTCCAGCGTGCGAGCCTCGAGCCACGCACCAAAAATGAAGAGAAATGCCACGACGGCTGCTTCGACATACTCACCGATAATGAGCGCCCCGACCACGGCGATCGTCACGAGGAGGTCAATGCTGAACGCCTTTGCCCGCAGCGCTTGGAACGAGCGGATTGCGGTCGGAACTCCGGCGACAATCGCGGCGGCAAACAGCGCGACGTCGCGCGCTGCGATCAGGTCGAGAAAGTGCTCTCCGAGGGCGACCAACAAGAGGGCACCGGATGCCATGGTGATCCAGAACTTAGTGCGACCAGTCAACGTTCTCTCCCAACGCTCGATGCCCAGAATCGTGGGCACAAACCCAGTACACGCCCTTGCTCGCGGCCGCGCCTTGACCCCGGTCAAGCCGGGCTAAGCGCTCAGAGAGATCGCGGGGCTCAGACCAGGCGCAGCGCCTCGATGTCGAGAAAGTCGATGCTTCGGTGCCCGTGCTGGTGAATCCAGCCGTTGTCTTCGAACAGGGCGAGCTTGCGGCTCAGCGTCTCTGGCGTCACGCCGAGGTAGGAGGCGACATCCTTCTTGGTGATCGGCAACTCGATGCTGCTGCGCTGGATCTCGTCCGAGAGCCCAACGAGGTAGGCGGCCACTCGGCTGCCGGCATCCTCACCCACCATCGAGCTGACCTGATCTTCGGTGCTGTCGAGCCGAGCGCTCAGCGTTTCCAACATCGTGAAAGCAACAGAGGGGTACCGCAGAAGATAGTCCCGGATGTCCTGATGGTCGAGCGAGCAGATCTCCGACTTCGTGAGCGTGACCGCGAAATGGTCGGAGGCGCTCGGCGAAATGAGCGCCTTCTCGCCGAGAAAGTCGCCGGGACCGAGAACGCGAATGACCTGCTCGTGACCGGACTCGGTGATGCGGTACACCTTCACCGAGCCGGTATGGATGATGCGCAGGTAAGGGTTTAGCTCGCCCGCGCCATACAACTGCTCATGTCGCGGCACGATTCTGGGCCTGACCCGGCTAGCGATCTCACTGATCTGCTCCGGATTCAGGCCCGCAAAAATTGGCACGCGTGCCACGAGCGACGCAAGTTCGCCGTGCGCCTCAGCGCCACTTTCGTCATGCTCGTGGTGGTGGTTCATTCCTCTAGTGAATCAGGTCACCTTCTGGCCGAGAACCGGGTAGCCGAGTTTTGTGATCGATTCGGCAATCTCGTCGGCCGTGACCTTCGACTCATCGAAGGACACCTTGACCTTGTTGGAGTTGAACATGACCTGCGCGGATTCCACGCCGGGCTGCTTGCCCACCACGGATTCAATCTTGCTCACGCACGATGGGCAGGTGAACGGTTCGGTTTCAAACTTCGCGGTGCGAATAACGGTGCTCATGATCTGACCTCTCAGTAACCGGGCGACAGAGCCCGGTGCATCCATTAGCTCTCATCGGCTACCCGCGTGCCTTGACGCAGATCAATACCCGGTGAACTCCTCCGCGCGGATGTCATCACTGTCGACACCAGCGCCATCCAGCAGGGTTCGCATTGCCTTCACCATCGGGCCAGGACCACTCAGGTAGTAGATCGGCGCAGACAGGTCGTCCACGTAGCGCGCCAGCATGGCCGCATCGATGTGGCCGGTCTCGCCCGTCCACGGATCGGCGGCACGCGACTCCGGGGCGTCGTCAGGCCGCGTGATCGTCGGCACGAACGTGAAGCTCTCGTGAGAAGAGTCGAGTTGCAAAAACTCGTCCATGAACGGGATGCCGTCAGCAGATTTACTGGAACACATTACGACGATGCGGTGGCCGCTCGCGTCGTGCACGCTCTGCAGCGCGATGCTGCGGGCGGGCGTAATTCCGATGCCGCCGGTGAGAAAAACGGCGGGGCGCTTCACGTTGTTGTGCAAAGTGAACGACCCGTAGGGCGCATCCAACTCCACCTCCGTGCCGATCGGGGCACCCCGCCACACGCGCTTAAACGCGGTGTCGCGCATGCGAGTGGTCGCCATGAGGAAGGGCTCGTAGGGGGCACTGGAGAGAGTGAACCCGCGGATGTTGCCCTCGGCATCCGTCTCAGGCGGGTCGGGCAGTGTGTAGTCAGCGAACTGACCGGCCACGTAGTCGAAGCCTGCAGGTTTTTCAAACCGGAAGGACATCACTCCGTCGGCTTCGTCGATTTTCTCCAGCAGCCTAATGATGGGAAGAGGCACAGTGAACCTGACATCTCTAACGGTGTGTTCTAGCGAATGCGGGTTCGGACACCGTTCATAAGCGAACTCATTTTCAGGTTAACACTCTTGCGCCCCCTGTGCGGGGGAGGCTATCGACCTAGACTCGAAACCATGGAGCCTACGCACGAGAGTGATCCGATCACGGGCCGCGATGCGGCTTTCCCGTTTCTCGCGGTGGGAGTATCGGCGATTATTTTGGGTGGGCTCTTCTCTGCGGCGACCGCACGACTCGCCTCGTATCACTCGGCGTGGTTCGTCGCGTATCTCGTTTTGGTCGTCGGTGTCGCCCAGGTGGGTCTTGGCCTTGGGCAGGGGAGATTGGCCACGAAACCCCTCACCGTGGCCGTTCTGTTCGCGGAGTTGCTGTTATTCAATATCGGGAACGCTGGCGTGGTGCTGGGCTCACTCACCGCTGAGCCGCTCTGGGTGAACATTGGCAGTGCGATTCTGCTTGTTTCGCTCACTATTTTTGCGTGGATGGTGTGGCCGGCGCGCAGGCGCGGGGCACTGCTGTGGGGATTCTGGGCACTCCTCTTGCTGCTGTTCGTGAGCGTGTTCGTGGGTCTCTTCTTTGCCAATTTCTAATGGAAGCGACCTGAACTTTCACCGCAGTGCGCTCCGATTCTCCGATTGGGGGCTTGTCACGGTCTCTGTGCGACGCACGGGTTCGGATGCAGGGCTACGCTCGAAGGTATGAAGGATTCGGCAGAGTCTTCCTCCGTAGAGGAAACTCCTCTCGTTGACACGCGAGGTCGCCCCCTTCACGACATCCGCTTTTCGGTCACCGATCGTTGCAATTTTCGCTGCGTCTACTGCATGCCGAAAGAGATTTTCGGTCGCGACTATGCGTTTATGCCGCGCGACGAACTGCTGAGTTTTGAGGAGATCACCAGGCTTGCCCGCATTGCCTCCCTTCACGGCGTCGAGAAGATTCGTCTCACGGGTGGGGAGCCGCTGCTGCGAAAGGGGCTCCCAGAACTCATCGAGATGCTCAGTGAGCTGCGCACCCCCGCGGGCAAAGCGCTCGACATTGCTGTCACCACGAATGGCTCAGCGCTCGCGCACCTGGCCCCCGCGCTCAAAGAGGCGGGCCTTCGACGCGTGACCGTGTCGCTGGATTCCCTGGATGACGCCACATTCCAGAAAATGAACGACATCCGCTTTCCGGTGCAGAAGGTTTTGCAGGGGCTCGAGGTTGCGCACGAGGTGGGTTTGGGGCCCATCAAAGTGAACATGGTTGTGAAGAAGGGCCAAAACGACCAGGACATTGTGTCGATGGCGCGGCACTTCAAGGACAGCCCGTACATTCTGCGGTTCATCGAATACATGGATGTTGGAACCACGAACGGTTGGCAGCTCGGCGAAGTCGTGCCCTCCGCCGAGGTGGTCAGACTCATCAACGCCGAGATGCCGCTCGAAGAGGTGGAGCCGAACTACCGCGGAGAAACCTCCAAACGGTGGCGCTACAAAGACGGCGGTGGCGAGATCGGACTGATTTCCAGTGTCACGCAGTCGTTCTGCCACTCCTGCTCGCGCGCACGTATTTCGGTAGATGGCAAGCTCTACACCTGCCTGTTCGCGAGTGAGGGCCACGACTTGCGCACGCTGCTGCGGGGCGGTTCTTCTGACGAGGAGTTGTCCACCGTCATGGCCAACATTTGGCGTGAGAGAACTGATCGTTACTCCGAAGAGCGGGCCAGCAACACTGAACCGCGCAAGCCTGGAGCGAAGAGAATCGAGATGTCGTACATTGGCGGCTAAAACAGGTACAGAGATGTCGGTGACGGTGCGATACTTCGCGGCGGCCGCGGATGCTGCTGGCTGCGAAGAAGAAGTGCTCTCGTTGCCAAAAGGCGCGACCCTGGGCTCGCTCAAAATGCTGCTCAGTGAGCGCTACGGCGACCTCATGTGTCGTGTCGTCGAGTCCGGTTCCTTCTTGCTTGACGGTGTGGTTCGCCGAGGCGACGACATCCCCATCAACACCCGCGTTGACGTGCTTCCACCGTTCGCTGGCGGTTAGGGGTGGAAACGCCCCTCGACAAGGGAACCCCTTACGCTGACGCTGTGGCTGCCAATGCGGCAGGTGACCTTCTTCGCTTGAACGTTCCTGGGCACAGCGGAGATGACAGCGCGGCACCAGAACTCACGAGCTTCTTTGGGCTTGGCGTGCTGAAGAAAGACATCAGCCCCTTGCTCGAAGGCGTGGATCTGGGTTCTGAAAGCCCGTACGACGAGGCGCTTGCGCTCGCAGCGGAGGCGTGGGGCGCGCGCCAGACCTGGTTTCTGACCAACGGCGCCTCTCAAGCGAACCGCATGGGTGCACTCACTTTTGGAGCATTTGGGCGGCCAGAACAACCCATTCTCGTGCAACGCAGTGCCCATTCGAGTTTTATCGACGGCATCATTCTTGCCGGCCTTACCCCGGTGTTTATGCAGCCGCTCATCGATGATCGTTATGGAATTGCGCACGGTGTTTCGCCGGCAGAACTTGAGCGCATGCTCGCCGAGACGGAAGAACCCAAAGGGGTTTACGTTGTCACGCCAAGTTACTTTGGTGCGGTCGCGGATGTTGCGGCCATGGCCGAGATCGCCCACGCCGCCGGCGTTCCCCTCATGGTTGACGAGGCGTGGGGAGCGCACTTTGGGTTCCATCCTGAGCTCCCGCACAATTCGCTCTCGCTCGGGGCTGACCTTGTGGTCTCTAGCACCCACAAACTCGGTGGGAGCCTCACCCAGTCGGCGATGATGCATCTCGGTGACGGCCCGTTCGCCGACGAGCTGGGGCCACTCGTGCAACGCGCGTACATGATGACGATGTCGACGAGTCAAAGTGCGCTGTTGTTGGCATCTTTGGATATCGCCCGTCACGCCCTCGAGGTCGGGCAGACGCAGATGGGTGAGGCGATTGCGGCCGCAGAACGCATGCGGGCAGAGATCAGGCGGCGTGGGCGATTCAAAATTGTGAGCGACTCGTGGGACTTTGACGAGGTGGTGGACTCAGATCCACTTCGGATCTCCGTCGATGTTCGCGTCGCTGGTTTGAACGGCAACGCCGTGCGGGATGAACTGATCCGTTCGTATGGGATCTATACCGAGATCTCCACAGATTCGTGCATAGTTGCGTTCCTCGGGCCCGGATTTGCCCCTGACGTAAGCCGGTTCGTGGATGCACTCCATCGGCTTCAACCTGCCGGCACCTTGGCTTACGCCGACACGGTCACACTGCCGCTGCCGCACTTCGGCGAGCTCAGCATGCGGCCGCGGGATGCCTGGTTTGCCCCTGCCGTGAAGGTGCCCGCTTATGAGGCGGTGGGCCGCGTTTCTGCGGATTCCCTCGCCGCCTACCCGCCCGGAATCCCCAACGTGATGCCCGGTGAGGCGATCACCATTGAGGTCGTTGATTTCTTACGCACGGTCGCCGCCAGCCCTGGCGGGTACGTGCGAGGCGCGCTCGACACGGCCGTGGACTACATCCGCGTAGTGGCTAACTAGGAGAACGCCGCAATACCCGTCTGAGCGCGCCCCAGGATGAGCGCGTGAACGTCGTGCGTGCCCTCATAGGTGTTGACGACTTCGAGGTTCACGAGGTGCCTGGCGATCGAGAACTCGTCGCTGATACCGTTGCCGCCGAGCATGTCGCGTGCCAGCCGGGCAATGTCTAGGGACTTTCCGGCGTTGTTGCGCTTCATCATCGAGGTGATTTCGGGGGCTGCCGTGCCCTCATCTTTCATGCGGCCGAGCCGCAGGCTGCCCTGAAGGCCAAGAGTGATCTCGGTCTGCATGTCGGCGAGCTTCTTCTGGATGAGCTGGTTGGCGGCCAGCGGACGACCAAACTGCTGACGGTCGAGCACGTACTGCCTGGCGGTGTGCCAGCAATCTTCTGCGGCGCCGAGAGCGCCCCAGCTAATGCCGTAGCGGGCCGAGTTGAGGCACGTGAACGGGCCTTTGAGGCCACGGATGTCGGGGAAGGCGTTCTCCTCGGGGCAGAACACGTCATCCATGACTATTTCGCCGGTGATGGACGCGCGCAGGCCGACCTTGCCGTGAATGGCGGGGGCACTCAGCCCCTCCCAACCCTTTTCGAGAACGAAGCCTCGGATGTCGCCCTCGTCATCCTTCGCCCACACGACAAATACGTCGGCGATGGGGCTGTTGGTGATCCAGGTTTTTGCGCCGCTGAGCTTGTAGCCGCCATCGACATTGCGAGCGCGCGAGATCATGCCGCCGGGGTCGGAGCCGTGGTCGGGTTCGGTGAGGCCGAAGCATCCGATGAGTTCGCCGCTGGCAAGCTTCGGTAAGTATTTCTGTTTCGTTTCTTCGTTGCCGAATTCGAGGATGGGCACCATCACAAGGGAGGATTGCACGCTCATCATGGAGCGGTAGCCGGAGTCGACACGCTCAACCTCGCGCGCGATCAAGCCGTAGCTCACGTAGTTGAGGCCACTTCCGCCGTACTCTTCGGGAATGGTCGCGCCAAGAAGCCCGATCTCACCCATCTCGCGGAATATCGCCGGATCGGTGTATTCGGTGCGAAACGCCTCGAGCACGCGGGGCGCGAGCTTGCTCTGGGCGTACTTAGCGGCCGCATCCCGGATCATCCGCTCGTCGTCGCTGAGCTGCTCGTCAAGGTGCAGCGGGTCTTTCCAGTCGAAGCTAATGGCCATGCCTCAAGTCTGCCCTAAACGACTGTGAAGCGATCACTGTAGGCGCAGGAAAAATGCGTGCGAGACTGTGAGATATGACTCCATCAGTCGAGCCCTTCACTGCAGAAGCTACGGGTTCTCTGTGGCGCGACCGCAATTTTTTGACCCTGTGGAGTGGGCAAGCACTGAGCCAGTTTGGTTCCCAAATCACCTCGCTCGCTGTGCCGGTGTTGGCCGTACTTTTGTTGCAGGCGAACGAACTGCAAATGGGGTTTCTCAACGCAGCCGGTGTCGCCGCGTTTCTGATCGTCGGGCTTCCCGCCGGTGCCTGGATCGATCGGATGAGCAAGCGCCGCGTCATGATCTGGTCTGACGTTGTGCGTGCCATCGCGCTCGCCGCAGTGCCGGCGCTCTGGATGCTCACCGTGCTGCAGATGTGGCAGCTCTATGTTGTCGCGCTCATTATCGGGGTGGCCACTGTCTTCTTTGACGTTTCGTATCAGAGCCTCATCCCGTCGCTGGTGAAACCCAAGCAAATCGCGGAAGCTAATGGCAAGTTGGAGTCAACCCAGCAACTCGCGCACTTGGCCGGGCCTGCCGTTGGTGGCGGGCTCATCTCCCTCATCACCGCGCCGCTCGCCATCCTCACGACGGTGGGAACCTACGTGTTCTCCGCCATCGCCTTGATGCTCACGCACGACAATGAAGCGCCACACGAGAAGTCAGACCGTCGGCCGTTGCATCAGGAGATTGGCGAAGGACTGCGTTGGGTGTTCGGCAATTCTCTGCTGCGCAGAATCGTCGCGACCACGGGCGTCTCGAACCTCTTCAGCACGATCAGTTTCACGCTGTTGCCGCTCTTCATCCTGCGCGACCTCGGGCTGAGCCCCGCATTAATGGGCCTCATCTTCTCCCTCGCCGCGGTCGGTGGGCTCGCCGGTGCCGCAGCAACACCGCACATTGTGGAGCGCATCGGGGAAGCACGCGCCATCCCGGTGGGCTCGATCGGATTCAGCGTCATCGCGCTCTTCATCCCCATCGCCGCCATGATCCCCGCGTTCGCGTTCCCGCTGCTCGTCGTGCAGGGCTTCTTCGCGAGCTTCGCCGTGCTGCTCTACAACATCACGCAGGTCACCTTCCGGCAGCGCATCACCCCTCCGCGCCTGCTCGGTCGCATGAACGCCTCCATCCGCTTCTGCGTGTGGGGAGTCATGCCGATCGGCGCGCTTGCCGCCGGATTTCTCGGCACGTGGCTCGGCGTTGTATCGACGCTGTGGATCGCGGCAATCGGGCAACTGCTGTCGGTGCTGTTCGTCGTGATCGGCCCGTTTTGGACCCTACGCGAGCTACCGGATGTCGAAACGGCAAGTGCGGTCGGCACGCCCGCGGGGTGACTCCCCGAATTACTGCATCGCTGCGAGCTGTTCGAACCACTGAAAGTGGATGGCGGCACCGATCGCAACGAAGATGAGAACGTTGAGAAGGACCGTGAACCAGAAGTACCTGGCAAATCGTTCCTTCTGTGTTTTGTGTCGAAAAATGTGTTGGGCGATGATGCCACCCGGCCACCCACCGACAATGCCGAGAAGGTGCAATTGCTCTTCCGGGATTCGCCAGGTGCCCTTAATCGCCGCCATTTTGTCTTGCCAATAAAACAAGATTGAGATGATGCTCACGCCGCCGTAGACGGCGAGGACCCAGAGGGGCATGTTCCAAAAAATAATCTCGACGGCCACGATCGCCGCAAAGCCGGCGATGGCAACGTATCCGAGAATGAGTGCGCTGGCTTTGCGTGCGGCCGGGGCATTTGACCACTTCTCGCCGGCCGCAACGACCTGAGCCGCGCGCAGGCGTCCATCACTATTGGTGCGGGACTCGTACGTGACCAACATGCCGTCGTGGGGGCGTTCGAGGCCGTTGTTGAAAGACCGTGCGTGCAGAAAAAGGTCGGGGCCACCGTCATCCGCCTTGATGAACCCGAACCCACGATCGTCGTGCCAATTAGTGACAACTCCGGTCAGG
>JBDSUT010000212.1:0-1846 GCA_039927595.1 Terrimesophilobacter sp. | reverse complement strand
GGCGGGCGTCGCGAGGAGGCCCGCTCCCTGAGGAAGGAGCGAAGCTCCTGTCTCGAAGGGGCACCCGGGTGACCTAAGCCGAAACCAGCCGTGCGTCAAGCAGTCTGAAGCGGCCGGATGTCGTCGAGGGCACTCCCGAGCGCGTCAGCTTCGATCTCGAGATCGTGGTGACTCTGCAGGTTGATCCAGAACTGTGCGG
The DNA here is from genome assembly GCA_039927595.1 of Terrimesophilobacter sp. GTDB lineage: Bacteria > Actinomycetota > Actinomycetes > Actinomycetales > Microbacteriaceae > Terrimesophilobacter. The sequence continues at coordinate 1,647 of JBDSUT010000212.1, read as the reverse complement.
TCGTGCCGAAGTAGCGCCCGAGCCGCAGCGCAGTGTCTGCGGTGATGCGGCGCTTGCCGTGCACGATCTCGTTGATGCGACGCGGCGGCACGCCAATGGCGACCGCGAGTCGGTTCTGTGTGATCCCGAGCGCGTTGATGAAGTCTTCCATCAATACCTCACCGGGGTGGATCGGGGCGAGCTTCTCCATTTTCTTCACCTTCCTGGTGTTAGTCCACGATCGTCACGTTCGCTGGTCCGTTTGGCGTCCAGGTGAAGCAGATGCGCGACTGGTCGTAGATCCGGATGCTGTGTTGCCCGGCACGGTTGCCTTTGAGTGCTTCGAGCCGATTCCCGGGCGGAACGCGGAGCTCGTCGAGCACCACGACCGCGTCGAGGATTGCGAGTTTTCTTAGCGCCGTCCGGAGGATTCGCGAATCGTACGACCGCACCGGCTCGCGCCGCCACAACCGTTCGGTATCGTGGTCTCCGAACGACCTGATCATGATTTCATCATATAACGCGCCTCGTTAATAACGCAATACGTTACATGGTTTTCCGCGGTTCAGGGCGCCGGAGAGTTTCTGGGTGCCAGTTACGCGTTTGCTGGGGGAGTAGCTGAATCGGGTGGCCGCTTCGTGAGGGTGGGTGCGGCCAGTTGCTTTTGAGCCCTCTGTTCATGTTGCTTCTCAAGACCGTCGAAAATCGCTTCGATAGCCACAAGAGTTGGAGCCCTCAAAGCCCAAAGCGCAAACGGTGCGAGCCCGCCGCTTACGAGAAACCAGAACGCCGGGTCAGAAACGAGACTTGATGCCAAAGCCTCAACGTGCGTTATCCGGTAGGCAACTCCTGCTGCGACTCCGGTTGTGAGTGTAATCGTCGAAACCACGGATGCAGTTCGCGTCAACCATGAACTTCGCCACGCCACGACTGCGAGCAGCAGGGTGGCAGCTGCCAGCCACCAAAACAGGGCATCAGCAGTACCGAGCCACGTCACGGTTGCAGCAAGCCAGTCCAGCCCCCATGTTCCTGATGGAACCGATGCAAGTATCGGCGCGCCAAAGACCTGCATTAGTAAACCTGAAATCAACAGCGCGCCAAACATCGCGACGCCACTGCCAACCATTTTGAGCATGCCTTATCTTGCCCGCATACCACTGACATTTGGCTGAAAGGCTGTTGCCGAACGCAGTTGGTTGAAGCGTGGAGGACGGTTTGGTCCGTGTGGGGGCGAGAACCAAAAATCCACTGACGATACGCTGATCCAGAGTGGAGCGATGAGGAATAGTGGATAACTAATCACCTTGCCGAGGGAGACAAGCAACGGGGCGCTGCTGCCGCAAAGCAGCAATTTCGATTACTCGCCGCTGCGTCCCTCCTTGTCCGAGGCGTTTAAAATCCAATTCAGACCAGAAAGCGAATACGTGACCCCTGATCGCATCACACTGCCCGAGCTAGAGCAATACCTAGCTAAAGCAGCAGACATCCTTCGCGGGAGCATCGACCAGGCCGACTTCAAGGCATACATCTTCCCGCTGATGTTCTTCAAGCGCATCAGTGACGTCTATCTGGAGGAGTTCGCCGACGCGCTCGAGGAGTCGGGTGGCGACCACGAGTTCGCGTCGTTCGCCGAGAACCATCGCTTCGATATCCCCGAAGGCAACCTGT
>JBDSUT010000211.1:0-11075 GCA_039927595.1 Terrimesophilobacter sp. | reverse complement strand
CTTCACCGCCGTTCTTCAGTTGGATCCGGCAGCCGGGACGACGTGGGTGCTCTCCATCGTCGGGCTCGTGCTCGTCGTGCGTGCCGCGCTGATTCCCATCTTCGTTAAGCAGATCAAGAGTCAGCGACGCATGCTTGAAGTCGCGCCTCAGTTGAAGAAGATCCAAGACAAATACAAAGGCAAGAAGGATCAGTTCTCCCGCGAGGCAATGTCGCGCGAGACGATGGAGATGTACAAGAAGACCGGCACCAACCCGCTGAGCTCTTGTCTTCCGTTGCTTCTGCAGATGCCGATCTTTTTCGGTTTGTTCTCGGTCTTGCAAAACGCTCAGCACGAGGGTGTCGGGGTCGGACTTCTCACGGAAAAGCTGTCGCGGTCATTTGGTGAGTCGGTGTTTTTTGGCGCTCCTCTCAAGCTTGCGATTAGCACTGCGGATGGCAATGTCGCGGTCATCGTTATCGCCTCGGTCATGGTTGTGCTCATGACGGCGTCCCAGTTCATTACGCAGCTTCAGATCATGTCGAAGAACCAGTCGCCAGAGATGAAGGCCAGTCCAATGTACAAGCAGCAGCGCATGCTGCTTTACGTGCTGCCATTCGTTTTCTTGTTCTCTGGATTCACCTTCCCCCTGGGCGTTATGTTCTATTGGCTCGTGTCGAACATCTGGACCATGGTGCAGCAGTTTCTCGTCATCCGGAACATGCCGACGCCCGGAAGTGAAGCAGCGCTCGCGCGTGAGGCTCGCATCGCCAAAAAGAACCAGCGTCGTGGAATCACCATCGTCGAAGACGGTGCAGAGGAAGAGCCACAGGGACCCAAGACCACGCAGCGCTCTCAGCCTGTAAACCCCAAGAACCGCAAGAAGAAGAGGTAAACGGTGTCTGATCTCTCCCCCGTCGTCGACGTAGATGAAGCCCCACTGACCGAGGCCAGCGCAGATGGCGCGCACTCGTCGGTCAATGATCGTGACTCGAAGCGCACAGTCGAACAGTTGGAAGCAGAGGGAGATATTGCTGCCGACTACATCGAGGAACTCCTCGACATCACTGACCTTGATGGTGATATCGACATCGATGCTCGCGACGGTCGCGCGTACGTTTCGGTAAACTCTGACACGGAGTCCAATCTGCGCCTGCTGTCAAAGCCGGATACCGTGACAGCTCTTCAGGAGCTGACGCGCATTGCCGTGCAGACCAAGACGGGGTCGTTCTCTCGTCTGATCCTGGATGTCGGCGGCTCGCGCGAAGCACGCGAAGCTGAACTCTCTCGTCTCGTGGATCGCGCCGCTGAGCGCATCGATGGTGGCGCCTCCTCTGTTGACCTCCCCCCGATGTCGTCATACGAACGCAAGCTCGTTCATGATCTCGTCGCTGAAAAGGGAATGGTGTCAGAGTCTGAAGGCGAAGGCCGCGACCGCCACACCGTGATCACTCGCCCATAGGTTTCACGTGAAACATCAATCCTTTGCGATCGAGCGTTTCACGTGAAACATTCTTGATGGATGTCTATGTCACACGACGTTTCTTCTGCCGGAGCCGCGGGGCTCGAACCGGTCGAGAGTGAGCCCGCATTCGCGGCACGCCTCTTTGGCCCGACGATCGACACGGCACGACAGTTCACGAAGAACCTCGCAGAGCGGGGGGAAGAACTAGGCCTCATTGGTCCACTCGAACTCCCCCGGTTGTGGACTAGGCACATAGCAAACTGTGCACTCCTCGCTCCGCTCCTGTTACCAGGCAGGGTCGGGGACATCGGGAGCGGGGCAGGGCTACCAGGTCTCGTTCTCGCAATCGCTCGTCCGGATGTTGACTTCATACTCCTTGAGCCGATGGAGCGTCGTGTCGACTGGCTCAAGTCGCAAGTTGTGGAACTCGCGTTGAGCAATGTTGAGGTGAAGAGGGCGAGGGCTGAAGAGGCAACTGATCTGCGCCCGTTCGACCAAGTGACGGCGCGCGCGGTGAGTGCGCTGTCGAAACTCATTCCCATCTGTGTACCGCTGGTGCGCTCAGGAGGGGAGCTGTTGTTTCTCAAGGGCGCTGGGGTGGCTGCCGAGCGAGAGGCCGCCGTCAAGGCCATCAAGAAGGCCCGGCTCGCCGAGGTGGAGATCCTGATTCTCGGTGAAGATTACGGCACAGAGGCGACACGGGTGTTTCGGGCTAAAGTTGACTGATTGCGCGCAGCCCTTGACGGTGTTCGAAGGGCCACCCACCAGACTTATTCCCACTTCAATTGAACGAGGTTTCACGTGAAACATCCTGACCAGGCGACGAAGGTAGCAACCTCTGCGCCCGCCGCAGATGACTCCACTCCCCTTGCTCGAGAACTGGCGGATCTTACTCGGCGGCGGCAAGCGCTCACCGGGAGCAGCTGGCCTCTGCCCTCTGCGCCCAGAGTCTTCACCGTGGCAAACCAAAAGGGTGGGGTGGGTAAGACCACGACTACGGTGAACCTTGCCGCTGCCCTCGCCCACTCGGGGGCTCGGGTCTTGGTGATTGACCTTGACCCACAGGGAAACGCTTCGACCGCTCTCGGGGTGGAGCACCGCGCCGAGACTCCGAGCGTGTATGACGTCATCATCAATGACGAGTCCATGGCGCAAGTAATTCAGCAAAGCCCAGAGTTCGGCACTCTGTACTGCGTGCCCGCAACGATCCACTTGGCGGGCGCCGAGATAGAACTCGTCTCACTCGTTGCCCGCGAACAACGACTCCACACGGCTCTCGAGAAGTTTCTCGAAGAGTCATCTGAGCCCTTCCACTACGTCTTCATCGATTGCCCGCCTTCGCTTGGCCTGCTGACGATCAACGCCTTTGTCGCGGCCAACGAAGTGCTCATCCCCATCCAGTGTGAGTACTACGCACTCGAGGGCCTCAGCCAGTTGCTCGCCAATATCCGTCTGATCGAAAAGCACTTGAACCCTAAGCTTTCGGTGTCCACGATTCTGATGACGATGTACGACGGACGCACGAATCTCGCCAACCAGGTTGTCGACGATGTTCGCGAGCACTTTCCTAACGAGGTTCTCACCACGCTCATTCCGCGCTCGGTTCGTATCTCTGAAGCACCGAGCTACGGTCAAAGCGTGATCAGTTACGATGCAAACTCCCCCGGTGCAATCTCGTACCGGGAGGCTGCGGCAGAGATCGCACAGAGGGGTGCAGGGCACTAATGGCAGCAGCAAAGCGAACAGGGCTTGGTCGATGAATCGGCGCGCTCATCCCCACCGATGATGGCTCTCCGGATCGACCAGTTGACGTGTTCTTTCCGTCCGGTTCTAGCGCTGGAGGGGGGTTGGTCTCTGTTCCGGGAGCGCGCCTCGCAAACCTCTCCCCCAATCAGATCGTTCCCAACGCGGTTCAGCCACGCACCGAGTTCGATAAAGAAAAACTGGATGAGTTGGTGGCCTCGATTCGAGAGGTCGGGGTGCTTCAGCCGATTGTGGTTCGCCCACTCGTCGGCGGCACCGGCCCGGCGAAGTTCGAGCTCATCATGGGCGAGCGTCGACTTCGAGCTACCAAACAACTGGGGCTTGACACCATCCCGGCGGTCATCAAGAACACCGCTGACGATGAGATGCTGCGCGATGCGCTTTTGGAAAACTTGCACAGAGCCGACCTCAACCCGCTCGAGGAGGCTTCCGCGTACCAGCAGCTTCTTGCAGACTTCGGCATCACGCAAGAACAGCTTGCGACGCGCATCGGGCGTTCACGACCCCAGATCACAAACACGATCCGCCTTTTGAAACTCCCTGCATCTGTTCAGCGGCGAGTAGCTTCAGGTGTTTTGAGCGCTGGTCACGCGCGGGCCGTTTTGGCCGCGGGCGACGATGCATCGATGGAGAAGCTCGCCGACAAGATCATTAACGAAGATCTCACTGTTCGTGGGGCGGAGGCTGCCGCAGGATTGGTGTCGAAGAAGCCTGCGCGCTCCGCGAAACCCACTCAGGGCAAAAGGCAGGCGCAGCTCGGTGAGATTGCGGATCGGCTCGGTGACAGGCTTAACACCCGCGTCAAGATCGCTCTCGGTGCCAACAAGGGAACGGTCACTATCGACTTCGCGAGCATTGCTGATCTTAATCGGATTCTGGGTGAGCTTGGCGAAGAAGGATATTCCTGACCTGAGCCCCCTCGACCTTGTGCGCCAGAGTCGAGGGTGAGGCAAGAGTGTGGAAGTAAACTCGGGTTGATTAAGTTGATAATTACTTGATTTCTGGCGACATGGACGTCACACACTGCCGTGCACGCATACTGGAGAACCCACAGGAGTTGGGTAAACCATCCTCAGAAGGATCGCCACGCGCCCTGAGTGCCGCGTGGGTGCCGTTACGAGGCACTACTCCTAGAGCATGCTCATCACCACCGCGAAAGAGGCCCCAATCCCGCGTGAGGCCGTTCGGTCAACGAAGAACGCTTACAAGAAGTCAGCGAGCTGCGCTTCCAAAGCAGGCTTCGGCATGGCGCCAATGATTGACTTCACGACCTCGCCGCCCTGAAACACCTTCATTGCGGGAATCGACGTGATTTGGTACTTCATCGCGACCTGCGGATTGGAGTCAACATCCACCTTAACGAGGCGGATCTTGTCGGGGTTTTCGGCCGCGATTTGATCGAGAATGGGCGACACGGCGCGACAGGGACCACACCATTCCGCCCAAAAATCTACAAGAACCGGAACGGTGGAGTTCAAAACTTCTGTTTCGAACGTTTCATCAGTGACATCGAGAACATTTGACATGGCTTACTAGTCTCCTTGCGATTGTGGTCTGGGAAAAGCGGCTTAAGCCGAAACGGTCGTGGACTCGGCTGCCTGTGCAAGTACCTCTCGAGGAAGCGACGCCAGGTAGTGCTCTGCATCCAGTGCGGCCACAGTTCCGGAGCCCGCTGCGGTCACTGCCTGACGGTAGGTGGGGTCCAACACATCTCCGGCGGCAAAGACACCGGCAAGGTTTGTGCGGGAGGAGCGGCCGTCGACTTTAATAGTTCCGTCAATGGTGAGATCGACCTGCCCGTGTACCAGGTGCACTCTAGGGTCACTGCCTACGGCAATGAAGAGACCGTTGATGTCGAGGACTGATTCCGTGCCGTCCACGGTGTCACGGAGCACAACGCTGGAGAGAAGTTCCTCCCCCTCCAACTTCTCGATCACCTTGTTGGTGACGAACTCGATCTTGGGGTTCTGTCGGGCACGCTCCAACATGATCTCCGAGGCACGGAACTTTTCACTGCGGTGAATGAGGTAAACCTTGGAGGCGAATTTGGTGAGAAAGTTGGCCTCTTCCATGGCGGAGTCCCCGCCACCCGCTACGGCGATTACCTTCTCGCGGAAGAAGAATCCGTCGCACGTGGCGCACCAGGAGACACCGCGCCCGCTCAAGCGATCCTCACCTTCGACACCGAGCTTGCGGTAGGCGGAACCAGTCGCGTAAATGACAGCGAGAGCCTCCTCTACGACGCCAGAACCCAGCGTCACCTTCTTGACATCGCCTTCGAGATCAAACTTCACAGCGTCATCCAGCACGATCTCCGCGCCAAATCGCTCAGCCTGTTCCTGAAACAGTGCCATGAGAGCGGGGCCTTGCACGCCTTCCGGAAACCCAGGGTAATTCTCCACCTCGGTCGTGTTCATCAACTCGCCACCAGCCGTGACCGAACTGGCAATGAGCAACGGGGAGAGGTTTGCACGAGCCGCGTAGATGGCGGCGGTGTAACCCGCAGGCCCTGAACCGATGATGATGAGCTGACGCACTATGTGGTCCCCTTTTCTGTGTTCAGCGACTACAACACATCCTATTCGGCGACTATTCCGCGCGACTGCGGAGAAGGCGCTTAAGAGGTTGTGTCATGGCGAAAAATTCCGGATTACGGGTGAGCGTGAGCAGCCCTGCATAGATCACGACCATGACGATTCCCACCAAGCCCATCGAAACGATTGCTTCAAATCGACCGGATTGCGCGAACCCGGTGGCGGAGAAGCCGCCGAGCAGCACCAGCACACCGACTCCACCCATGCCAGAAATCACGGAGAGAACGAAATAGTTCACATAGCGTCGTGCCACGCCTCGCCCGCCCTTTCCGCCAAGCTGCTTTCGCATCAGAATTACCCCAACCGTGGCATGGGTGATTCCGGCAATTGTGGTTCCACTGGCGACGCCGACTGCAATCCACTGCGCGGGGAGTGTGGTGCATACCAACGCGATGCTGATGAAGATCACTGCCTGTAGACACTGCAGGAAGAAGGTGGTGCGAGTGTGGCCAAGCGCATAAAACGTGCGTTGCACGATGTACCACGCACCGAAGGGTACGAGACCACCAAGAAATGCCAGAATGACGTTTCCCATGGAGATCACTCTGTGAAAATCAGTCTCAAACACGCGCGCGAACGGGTACACGACGACGGCGAGAGCGACAGCGGAGAAAATGAGGAGGAGCCCGATTGCGCGCAGTGCGGTTGAGACGTCCTTTCGCACTGAAATTAGGTCACTTCGCGCAGCGTGCCCACTGATTCGCGTGAAATATGCGGTCGTGATCGATACCGCGATCACGGAGTGGGGCAACATGATGACGATCCATGAGGCGTTGAAGGTCGCAACAGAAGCGGCATCTCCGGTGGCCAAAGACAGCACTCGGGTTTGAATGACTCCGGCAATCTGCGTGACCAGCACCATGCCGAACAACCAGCCGGCGACTTTTCCCGTTGCGGAGAGACCCACCCCCTTCCAGCGAAAGTCGGGTCGAAATCTGAGGCCAGCACGCTTCCAGAAGAAAGTGAGCACCAAAGACTGCAGCGCAATACCAATCGTGGCCGTACCGGCGAGCAGCAGAATCTTCTCGGCCGGCCAGCCTTCCACCGTGGAGTTCTGTTGTGCTTGTCCATAGAGGGTCATGAACACAAAAAGACCGAGGATAGCGACGACGTTATTGACGATCGGGGCCCAGGTGAACGGGCCGAAGACATTACGGGCGTTGAGAACTTCACCCAAAAGCGAATACAAACCATAGAAAAATATCTGCGGCAAGCAGAGATAGGCGAACGAGACGGCAAGGTCGAATGCGCGCGGACTGAAGCCGGCTCCCTCGTTGCCGGAACTTGCGTACAGGCTGACGAGTGCCGGCGCGAGGAGTACAGCAGCGAGGGTTACGACGACAAAAATGACAATTCCGAGAGTCATGATTTTGTTGACGTAGGCCACCCCGCCATCCGATCCTCGACTGGCCTTGACGATTTGTGGGATCAACACCGCACTCAGCACACCACCGGCGATGAGCGCGTACACGCTGTTGGGCAATTGGGACGCAAGGCCAAAAGCGTCGGCGCTTGCACTACCCGTCTGGCCAATGGCTGCCGCAAGCACGGCGACCTTTATGAAGCCGAGAGCACGAGAAACTATCGTGCCTGAGGCCATGAGCAAACTTGCACCACCCAGTCGCACTTCGCGCGGGCTGCCGGTGCTTGCCTCACTCATGCTGATTCCAGCGCGTCGATGTCGGATGCGGTGCGCAGTGAGCGTCGCCGCCAGACGGTGCGCCATATTCCCGCGCCAAAAAGCGCGATGACAATCACCGCGAGAACAACCGTCGCGGTCGTCTCCCACCCGGCCTGAACGTTCAACATGACCGTTGTGGGTCGAGAGATGGGAACACCCGTTGCGCTGGAAAGACTTACCGTGGTGCGCACCTCCCCGTTGGCTATTGATTCAACGGGAACGAACGCTTTCGCCTGAGAGCTTGCCTCAATTGTGAGCTTTACTCGGGAAGTTGGCACGTTGAGGATGGCGCGCTCCGGCCGCACGGTGATGAAGACCGTGACCGGAATATCAAGCTCGTTTCGCACCGCGATGGGAAGGTTGCCCCTTTCCGTGAAAAAATTAACGCCGCTGCTTTCTGGAAGGTGCACGGCGTTACGCAGCTGCTTGTTCTTGGCAAGATGAATCGCCACCGCAGCCTCCCACGCAACCACGTCATGTGACCAGGCTGCTGAGGCTAAGGAAAGAAGCTCGAGCCGTTCCGGACCGGTGAGAAGGGCGGGAGTGTTGGCTACCGACGAGAACTGATCGAGCGCTTGTTCTGCACTCAGAAGCTCTGCGACCAAAGGAAGGCGCCGAGCCTCCGCCTCGTCAGGTTTGGAATCGGCAAGAGAACCACTCACTGCAGGCAGCGAGATCGCGCCGCTGAGTGGAAGCAAGCTTATCCACGGCGACGACTCCAGAGCGCTCAGGGTGTTCCCCATCATCCGCGGGTTGGGGCCACTGGTTCGAGAAAAAGTGCCGACGAGAGTTGCGCCAGGGGCTTGGGTCGCAGTTACTGCGAGCGTGGCAGTGAGCTCTGTGATCGCACGAGCCCATTCGGCATCCGTTGTGGCTGCCACAGCCGCCTGGAGAAACTTAGAGATCTGGTCATCGACCACCGTGACGCTGCGCTTTCCGACGGAGGCATTTGGGGTAAGGAGAGAGCTACCAGTCACAGACGATGCCGACAGCAAAGTGCGGGTAAAGCCGCCTGTCGTGAAGAAGTCGAGATCGTTGTTCGATAAGGCACGCCCGACAGGCCACGCTAACCCGTCGATATTTGTGCTTATTGCCAGTGGGCTCTCTGACGCAGGAAGAGACCCAACCGCAGGTGAACTCTCTGACTCGCTCAAAGAATTCGTATCCACGGGCTCCGGTGTTGCTTCCTGCTGCTCAGGAAAAGAAAGCGGCTCGAGCGGCACAGCGGCACCAGCTCGGTGCAGGAGCAGTTGGTCTGCATCTGCGAAACTGAGAGCGAAGCGATCGTTCGTTGATTCCTTAAGCTGTTGAAGCCAGTTGAGAGCCGACGGTGGCGCACTATCACCAAGAAGCTTGATGGAAGCAACGATCATCGGGTCGAATCCGATCGTCACCTGACGATTATTGAGAGTGACTAACTGCTCGTAGAGAATCCCCCCCGGTGAGGTGAGAACGCTAAGGCTCTCTGCGGTGAGGAGGCCTGTGGGGGCAGGGGGGGCGATCAACGGAGCCACGAGAGCGAGTCGCACCCGAGGTTGCGAGCCAGTGGGGAGCCAGGAAATGGTGCTTCGTTGCAAGCCAAGCGTGACCTGATCCACGGACAGGCGGATCTCAAGTTGAAAAACGGCAGCATCCGCCGTCAAAAACGTCAAGTTGGTAGCAGGAACACTCATCACGAACGTCTTGGTTTGACCTGCTGCAAGCGCACCAATTTGAGTCTCACCGAACTGACGACCGACAGGAGGATCCACATCATCGACGTCCGTGGACAGCCAGTTTGCGAGCGCCGGGCGCGTGATCATGGGAGTGGTAGCGATGTGAATACTCGCAATTCCCGCATTTACCTGCTGGCCGGTGTCATTGGTAACCGTGCCAGACACCACGAGTGTTTGGCCGGGGCGAAGCACGCCGGCAGAGTCCGGTGCCGCGACGATCGTCACATCTCCGCTGTCGGGAGCAGGCGAGCCCGCGGGCACGACAAAACCACCGACGGCAAGGCCGAACGCAATAAGGAGCGGAATGATCTTCATAGGTTGTGTGCCTCGCTGATGTTGACCAGAAAGGCTTCAAGCGATTCTATTGGCCACGGCCTGAGTAGTCTTGAGGCCATGGAAAGTGCCGCAGCAGCTCTCACGCAACTCGGCACGTTGGCAGCATCCTCTCACGTGAGTCGATTGGCTAACGCCTTCGCCGCGGCGGGAGAAGAACTGGCGCTTGTCGGCGGATCCGTGCGGGATGCCTTCCTCGGTGTGCCCTTTAACGATCTGGATTTTGCCACGAGCGCGCACCCGGATCGAATCCTTGAGATTGTGACCCCCATCTCGGAGTCCCACTGGGATGTTGGTCGGGCGTTCGGCACCATCGGGGCGGTCATCAAAGGCCACACAGTCGAAATCACCACCTACCGCGCTGACGCATACGACGGCGAGACCCGAAAGCCCATTGTGGAATTCGGCGACACGCTGGAAGGCGACCTCCTGCGGAGGGACTTCACCGTCAACGCGATGGCTCTTCGGCTGCCCGAACTTGTGTTGGTCGATCCCGCTGGCGGGATTGAGGACATCATGCGGCGCAGCCTCACCACTCCTGGCGCACCAGAGGTCTCGTTTGGGGATGATCCCTTGCGGATGATGCGCGCGGCACGGCTCACCGCGCAGCTCGGTTTTGCTGTCACAGAACCGGTGATGCAGGCGATGCGCGATCTAGCTGAGCGCCTCACCATCGTCTCCGCCGAGCGCGTACGTGACGAACTTTCCCGACTCCTGTGTACGCCCACGCCGAGGCCAGGGCTTGAGCTCATGGTGGAGACCGGGCTTGCTGACCTTGTGGTGCCAGAACTGCCAGCTCTTCAGCTGCAAGTGGATGAGCACCATCACCACAAAGACGTCTACGAACACAGCCTCACCGTGCTCGACCAAGCAATCGAGCTTGAGCGGCAGCGGCATCCGGGGCAAGCCCCAGACCTCACGCTGCGACTAGCCGCCCTCCTGCACGACATTGGAAAGCCAGCGACTAAACGGATTGAGGCTGGCGGCGTCGTGACGTTCCACCATCACGACGTGGTTGGCGCGAAGCTTGTGTCGAAACGTCTACGAGAATTGCGCTTCGACAAGGAACGCCTTGCGAGCGTCGCGCGGCTCATCGAACTTCATTTGCGGTTCTTCGGATACACCGAGGGGGCGTGGACAGATTCCGCCGTTCGACGTTACGTGCGTGATGCAGGCCCGCTCCTTGAGCGCCTTCATATTCTGACGCGCGCCGATGTCACCACGCGCAATCGCAGAAAGGCAGATCGCCTATCTTTCGCCTACGACGATCTGGAGAAACGCATTGCGACGCTTGGTGAAGAAGAAGAGCTTGCCGCCATGCGACCGGACCTAGACGGCGAAGAGATCATGTCGATTTTGGGGTTGAAGCCAGGCCGCGATGTAGGTGAGGCGTACCGGTATTTGCTCGAGTTACGACTCTCCGAGGGGCAATTGGGTGAGCAAGAAGCCACTCGTCGGCTGCGCGACTGGTGGTCTCAGCGCTAAAGCCCGGGTTGTTGCTCTCCCGGTCAGGAGTTTTCGTTGATGAAGTGCTCCAACAGTTC
>JBDSUT010000210.1:0-5372 GCA_039927595.1 Terrimesophilobacter sp. | reverse complement strand
GAACGTTTCGCCGAGCTCCTTCGTGCTCAAGGCCGAGTCTGAGCCCGCATACGCCACCCCGCCACTCATGAACGCTTTGCGGCCAGCGCCGGAACCATCCGGCGAATAGTTAATGGTGGACGCCGGGTTGTTCGCCTGGAAGGCAGCAACCCACGCATCGGATGCGCTGCCCTGCGACGACGCACCAGAGCCGTTAAGTTCCCCAGAGTATGCACCCGTTGTCGCGGTCATCTGCATCTCATTCGTCGCACACGAGGAGAGCACAAGGCCACCGATCATGGCGATTGCTGCGAAGCTGCCGAGGCGGGAAATGCTCACAGTCACCAACCGTGCACCCTGAGGGTAAACGCGAGGTAAACAAACGCAGAACCCGCCCCGACATCATTACTTGATTGTTGCGATGGCCGAAGCGACCTTGGCGGAGAGTGCGGCACTGAGCGGCGCGGCACCCGCCGATTTTGCTGCTTCAGCTTGACCAGCTGGACCAGCAACGTAGCCTGCGTAAGCCTAGACAAGCGCGCCCACCTTGGAGTCCGCGTATTCCTGGCACACGATGAGGTAGCTCACGAGCACGAGCGGGTAGTGCGAGGGGTCCGTGGTCGTGCGGTCGAGAGCGATGGCGATGTCATTCACATTGCGTCCCTCGACAAGGGGCGAACCGGCAACAACCTCGGCGGCGGCAGCGGCGGTGTAGTCGACGAACGTGTCGCCCACCTTGATCGCGGCGACCCCGAGAGCGCCTGCGCGGGAGGCATCCGCGTACACGATGGTGTTCTTGCCGTTGGTGACAGCATCCACCACGCCCGACGTGCCTTGGGCGGCCTCACCTCCGGAATACGGGAAGGTATCTGCGGGCGCTGCATCCCACTCCTCGGGAGCAGTCTTCGAGAGGTAGTCGGTGAAGTTCTTCGTGGTGCCCGAGTCGTCTGAGCGGTGCACGGCAGTGATACTGTCGCCCGGCAGCTTCGTGCCGGGGTTGAGCGCGACAATTGCCGCGTCATCCCACTTCGTGATATCGCCAGAGAAGATCTTTGCGATGGTCGAAGAATCGAGATTCAGTGTGTCGACACCGTCAATGTTGAAGATCAGAGCGATGGGCGAAATGTAGACCGGCAGGTCCAGTGCGCCGGAACCCGCGGCACACGCGGCAAACTTCTGAGTCAACTCCTCTGCGCTCAGAGCAGAGTCGGATCCCGCATACGAAACACCACCGCTCATGAACGCTTTGCGGCCCGCTCCAGATCCATCGGGCGAGTAGTTGATTGTGACGTTGGGGTTGGCCGTCTGAAATGCCGCAATCCAGGCATCGGAGGCGCTGCTCTGGGAGCTTGCGCCACCGCCATTGAGTTCGCCAGAGAACGCCGCGGAAGAATCTGGTTGCGGGTTCTCGTTTGCCCCGCATGCTGACAGGACGATGGTGCTGACCACTGCGATAGCAGCGAGGCTGCCCAAGCGCATGATATTCACTGTGTTTCCCCTTCAAGGGTTATCGTTGCGGGGCCGGACTGACCCCACCATCACGCTAAAGAAGCCGAGTTAACCGTGGGGGGCCTACGGCGTGAACCGCAGATGAACGCGCGAATAATCTTTGGGGTGAGGTCTGAAGTTCCTCAGCGCGCCCGCAGCGGGGAATGCGTCTCCACAGCGACGATTCCGGCATCCGGATGCTCCAACGAGATGTGCAGAACACTGAACTCTCCGGTGGAGGGCATTGCCGCGTGACCCAGTGCGGCGTCGATCGGGGTGCCCGTCTCCTCAGCGATCATGCTGAGGATCTCGGGGATCACCGGACCGTGGCTGCAGAGAACCGCGCTCACCCGCTTTTCGAGGCGCCGGCTCACGACCTTGTGAATGCGAGCCTCACGCAGCTCATAAGCATCTTGACTGATGTCGTTCGTGAGCGTGATCGGACGACCGACGAGAGCGGAGAGTGGTTCTAGCGTGGCGTGGCATCTCGCGGCCGTGCTGCTGATGAGTTTGACGGGGTGAAACGCAGCAAGGGAGGCGGCGATGGTGGCCGCCTGATCGAGGCCCCGGTGCAGCAGTGGCCTCGTGGCATCTGGACCATCCCAGTCCCCCGGTGGCACCGCTTTTCCGTGGCGCACGACAATGATCGCGAAGGTGCGAAGGCGGCCAGAGTCAACTAAACCGGCGAAGCGGTCCATCACTTCGCGGTCGCGCTCATAACTGAGTGCCGCGCGAGCCGTGTCAACGGGGAGCCATTCCACCCCGGCAATCTCTTGGTTTGGGGTGAACTCGGCGCTCGCATGGGCGTCATCCGTTACCTCGGCTGCCCAGTAGTGCACGATCTTTGGGCGCCCACCGCTAATGGTGTACTCGATGGAACCGAGTGTTGCACCCAGCGCAACGCGCACGCCAGTTTCTTCCTCGATTTCGCGAACGGCTGTTTGCGGAAGAAGCTCTCCCGGGTCCACCTTGCCTTTGGGCAGGGAGACGTCGGCTTGCGTTTCTCGATGCACGAGCAGCACTTTGATCGTGCCGTCAACAACACGCCAGCACACCGCACCAGCGGCCACGACACGGTCGGGCGCCGATGGTGCGTTCAACGAGTGCCACCGCGCTTGCGGGAAGAAATGCGGCGCATGAGCACATTCTGGAGGTCAAACAGCCGATGGCCACTCTCTGACTGGTGATGACGGGTCCACGTTCCCGACTCTTCGAGCCACCATGATGATGTTCTGGGTGACATGGCAAGGTCAAACATCGCGCTAATCTCCTCGAGCTGTTCGGGGTCGGTGAGGCGAACTAGTGCTTCGACCCGTCGATCCAGGTTGCGGTGCATCATGTCGGCGCTGCCGATGAACACTTGTGGGTTGTCTAGATTGGCAAACGAAAAAATGCGTGAGTGTTCAAGGTACCTGCCAACGATAGAGCGCACCCGGATGTTCTCGCTCATCCCCGCGACACCTGGGCGCACGCTGCAGATTCCGCGCACCCAGAGGTCCACGGGCACTCCCGCTTGGCTTGCCCGGTAGAGCGCATCGATGATGGCTTCATCGACGATGGAGTTGACCTTAATGCGGATGCCGCTGGGGTTGCCGTCGGTGGCGTTTTGTGTTTCATTGCGAATGCGTTTGAGCAGTCCCTTGCGAAGGTGAAGGGGGGCCACCAACAGCCGTTTGAACTTCTTCTCGATGGCGTAGCCGGAGAGCTCATTGAAGAGCCGCGCGAGATCTTTGCCGACCTGGGCATCTGCGGTGAGCAAACCAAGATCTTCGTAGACGCGACTGGTTTTCGGGTTGTAGTTTCCCGTCCCGATGTGGCTGTAGTGCTGAAGAGTGCCGCCCTCCTGCCGCACCACAAGCGCGAGCTTGCAGTGGGTCTTCAGCCCCACCATCCCGTAGACGACGTGAACGCCGGCCCGCTCAAGTTGGCGTGCCCAGTTGATGTTGGCGGTCTCATCAAACCGTGCCTTCACCTCGACGAGTGCGAGCACCGCTTTGCCAGCCTCTGCCGCATTGATCAGCGCCTCAACGATGGGGCTATCACCGCTTGTGCGGTACAGGGTTTGCTTGATCGCCAGGACGTGCGGGTCTCTCGCCGCCTGCTCCAAGAACGCTTGCACGCTCGTCGCAAAAGATTCGTAGGGGTGGTGCAAAAGAATGTCTTGGCGAGCAATCGAGGCAAACACGTCTGGTTCGCCATTCGGCTCGCTCGGCAGCAGGGCCACGCTCGTGGTGGGAACGTGTTTGCGAAACTTCAGACTCGGCCGCTCGATACGAAACACCTCGAAGAGCCCGCCGAGGTCAAGTGGCGCGGGAAGTCGGTAGACTTCCTGCTCGGTAATCCCGAGCTCGCGCACCAGCAGTTTACGTGTGCGCTCGTCCATGTCGTCGGTGATCTCAAGGCGAATAGGCGGTCCGAACCGCCGACGCAAAATCTCACGCTCCAACGACTGGATCAGGTTCTCCGACTCGTCTTCCTCGATCTCGAAGTCCTCGTTGCGGGTGACCCGAAACTCGTGGTGCTCGAGAATCTCCATTCCGGGGAACAGCTCGTCTAAGTGGTTCGAAATGAGGTCTTCGAGGGGAATGAAGCGCAAAAGGCCGCGTTCGTCATCCGGTAGTTGAATGAAGCGCGGCAACACGGGCGGCACTTTAAGGCGCGCGAACTCTTCGTTTCCCGTCTTGGGGTGCCGCACTCGGATCGAGAGGTTGAGGGAGAGACCCGAAATGTAGGGGAACGGGTGCGCTGGGTCGACCGCGAGGGGGGTGAGCACCGGAAAAATTTGGGTCGAGAAGATTTCGTCGATGCGTACGCGGTCTTCTTCGCCGAGGTCCGCCCACGTTTCGATGTGAATGCCGGCATTATCGAGAGCTGGTTTGACCTGATCACGAAAAACTTCTGAGTGCCGTGCTTGGAGCCGATGAGCTTCGTCCGTAATTCCGGCAAGAACGTCCAGCGGCTCTTGCCCCACGTTCGTTGGTACCGCGAGCCCGGTCATGATGCGACGTTTGAGACCAGCGACACGCACCATGAAGAACTCGTCGAGGTTGTTGGCGAAGATGGCCAAAAAGTTTACGCGCTCCAGAAGCGTAATGGCGTTATCCTCTGCGAGTTCGAGCACGCGTCGATTGAAGGCGAGCCAGCTCAGTTCTCGATCGAGAAAGCGGTTGGGCGGGAGCATACCGTCATCGACCCACGTCGAATCGTAGTCATCGTCGAGACTGTCGGTCGCAAGACCAGAGTCGTCGAGAAAACCCTCCGCATCCATCCCTCGATCATTGCACCCATGCAGGGGTGAACGGTTAACGAATCGTGCGCTCGTACCTCACGTCGATGGTGTGTTGAGTGAATCCATACCGTCGATACAGTGCCCGTGCCGGCTCATTGTCGGCCTCAACGTAGAGCGCCACTGTCGCAATCTCGCGACGCGCAAGGTGGGCGAATGCGGCAGCCATGAGCGTGCCGCCGAGACCCTCGCCCTGTCGTGTTGGGTCTATTCCGATAGCGTAAATCTCCCCGAGTTGGCCCACCACTTTGAGCCAGCAGAATCCTAGAATTCTCTCACCGTCGGCCAGAAGCAGAAAGTCGTCCGCGTCAAACCAACTCTCCGCCATGCGATCGTCGAGGTCACGCTGGGTGAGCTTGCCCTGTTCAGGATGTTGCGCAAAAGCCATTGCGTTGAGCGCGAGCCAGGCGCTGTCGTCCTTTCCAGGCCGAAAACTGCGGATGCGTGATTCGGTAGGCATAGTTGCGTCAGTAACGGGAGCGCGCAGCTGCAGCAGCGTGCGAACGGGCGTGAACCCGAAGCGAGCGGCGAGAGCGCGAGAAGCGGGATGGTCGCCGTGTGCCCAGGCGAACTTCACACCAGCATGCTCCCGCAGCACGGTCACTGCCAGCGCGGTGCC
>JBDSUT010000209.1:0-6209 GCA_039927595.1 Terrimesophilobacter sp. | reverse complement strand
CTGCGCACCACGGCTCCACACTCAGCTGCTCTCTCATGTCAGCCGTGAGAGTCACAAGCTCATCCCACGTCGCGGGAACCTTCCAGCCGTGGGAGACAAACTGGCTCGGGGAGTACCAGATCAGGCCTTTGACGGTCGCCAACAGTGGCGCACCGTAGTACGCTCCCTGCGTCGAAACGTACTGTGTCCAGTCATTTGACCAGTAGTGCCTCACATTGGCTCTCACCGCTTTGGGAACTCGCTGTATCAAATCTCGTGCGAACAGGTCGGAGAGGACCGCCGGATTCGAAAAGATTGCCAGATCGGGCGCCGCGCCGCCCTCCGCCCGCAGTCCGATCTGCTTGTCGAAATCGTCCAACGCTTGATACTTGATCGTGATGTTGTTTTCTTGTTCCCAGTCGGCCCACGACTTCTCAAGAAGAACCGCGTCATCCCCGCTGACCGCCCCGTAAATGGTGACCTTGCCGTTCGCGTGTCCGACGTCACCCGGGCCGTGGCCGCCCTCCGGTTCGACATGGGAACACCCCGTGAGAACGAGGGTCGTAGCTGCCAACAACGCCAGCGGAACGACGAGCCGCCTGTGCATCGTGGACATTGTGTACTACCCCCAAAAACCATTCACCTCTCACACGGTACGTCACTTTTGCTAGAAGCCATAAACGAGCGCAGGCGCCACCCGATACGGGTGACGCCTGCGTGTGCACCGGGCTAACCCGGCGATAACTACTTGAGGTTGACGGTAGCGCCGGCCTCTTCGAGCTGGGCCTTAGCCTTCTCGGCGTTCTCTTTGTTGACACCCTCGAGCACAGTGCTCGGTGCGCCGTCAACGAGAGCCTTTGCCTCGCCCAGGCCGAGGTTCGTGAGTGCG
Source organism: Terrimesophilobacter sp. (assembly GCA_039927595.1). GTDB lineage: Bacteria > Actinomycetota > Actinomycetes > Actinomycetales > Microbacteriaceae > Terrimesophilobacter. Next base: position 5,341 of record JBDSUT010000209.1, on the reverse strand, counting down.
CGAACCTCCTTGATGACCTGGATCTTCTTGTCGCCAGCGGCCTCAAGAACGACGTCAAACGAGTCCTTCTCTTCGACCTCTTCGGCGGCAGCAGCAGCTCCGCCACCGGCAGCAGCAACCGCGACGGGCGCGGCAGCGGTGACCTCGAAGGTCTCCTCGAACTTCTTCACGAAGTCGCTGAGCTCAATGAGGGTGAGCTCCTTGAAAGCGTCGAGCAGCTGGTCTGTTGTCAGCTTTGCCATGATTTTCTCCTTTTACAAACGTTGTGGTTCTGATCCGCCGAGCCTGCCCGGCGAGGGGTTTTCGACTCAGGCATCCTGCTTCTGGCGCAACGCGTCGACCGTACGAACGGCCTTCGACAGCGGTGCGTTGAACAGGTAGGCCGCGCCGAACAGCGACTGCTTGAAAGCACCAGCCAGTTTGCCCAGCAGCACCTCCCGGCTTTCGAGATCGGCGAGCTTGTTGACCTCTGCCGCCGTGAGAGGGTTTCCGTCGAAGAAACCACCCTTGATGACGAGTAGAGGGTTTGCCTTGGCAAAGTCACGAAGAGCTTTCGCCACGGCGACAGTGTCACCGTGCACAAAAGCGATAGCAGACGGACCGACAAGCTCGTCGTCAAACGAGTTCATGCCTGCCGCATTAGCTGCAATCTTGGTCAGCGTGTTCTTCACCACGGCGTATGTTGCGTGCTCACTAATTGATGAGCGCAGCGTTGTGAGCTGCGCAACAGTGAGTCCGCGATACTCGGTGAGCAGAGCGGCGCTTGAGTTACGGAACAACTCCGTAAGCTCGGCTACCGCTGCTTCCTTGTTCGCCATGGCACTCCTTATATTTCGGTGACCACCGGGCGAAGGAGACAAAAATAAAAGCTCCGGCGCAAGCGCACGGAGCAGGGTTTTCCGAAACCGGAAGAACTACTTCACACACCTGCGCGGGCGATCACTTTCGCGATCTTTCACAACGCACCCTCTCAGGCACGCCGAACCAGCGGTCTTTGGCTTCGATAAGACTACGTGATGGCGAGAGTGCTGCGCAAATTGACCAGGCTACTTCTTGGGCTTAGCTGGTGCAGCGGATTCCTCGGAGTCAATCTCGTCATGGGAATCCGGCTCAAACTTGGGATCGGGCTCATCCTCGTCGTCGCCCTCGCCCTCGCCCTCGTCCTCGTCCTCGTCCTCGTCGGAATCGGGCCCAAGTTTTCGCCGCACCGGAAGAATCACGAAAATGGCAACAAGCACCACCACAATGCCGAGAACGAGTGCCGCGACGGGAACCGCGGAGGTCGCGACTTTAACGTTTGCTGGCGAGGCGGCCGCGATGAGCCGCTGATAAGAAGCAACCGTCAACGGCTCGGTAACCCCCGAGGTTCCGCTGAGAAGTGGAAAGAGACCGTCCTCGGTCAGCGCGAACCACGCGCCCCGCGCTGGATCGTGAATCAACCAGGAGTCCTTGGGCGCTGCCGCGAGATCTCTCGCAAGCTCGGCCGGATCAAAAGTTGCGAGCTCAGGTTCGTCATCAGCGGGATTGATCCACACTGTGGCAAGACCAAGAACATCCCCACGAACGCGCACCGGTGCCACCCAGTTATTGGTCAGACGCGTCGGGTCATCGACGACCTTCCCGGCCAAAAAATCGGGAGTCCACTCCCGCACTCGCTCAATCTTTCCGACCTCAGTCGTCGCGTCAAAGTCGATTCCCTTCGTGATCCCGTCACCAGCCCCATAAAGGTCGATGAGGCGAGGAACAAGGCCTTCCGCAAAGTATTCAGCAACCGGTTGCGGCGTGGTCGGCTGATCAAGTGCACTCGCTGAGGGCGCAGTGAACACAACGCTTAAGGCTGTGACAATAAGTGCCGCCAGCATCGCAGCGGATCGTCCCATCGTTCGCACGCTCACGTCGGATCCTTCGGGTTTCGGGGTGGCACCAGTCTGCCACTTCACGCACCCGCAGGTCGACAAGGCACAATAGTCACGTGAGCATTCCGTCCTCAGGCGCCCCAGCGCCAAGCATCCAACCGATGCTGTGGGGAAACCCGACGCCAGACCACATGGCGCGCGTCGTGGCCACATCCAGTGATCGCGTGGCCTGGCTCAAAGCGCGGATGCGCGGCGTAACCGCCACCGATGTCGCGCGTCTTTCAAGCGAACGAGCCGTGCCCACCGTCGCGCACGAAAAAATCTTTGGATCATCCTTTACCGGCAACGTGTACACCGATCACGGGGTGGCGCGCGAGCCCGAGATTGCGCGCTGGGTGCGCTCCGTCTACGGAATCATTCCGAGCATCGACCTGTTTCACGCCGAAAACAATCAGCGTCACCTCGCAACACCGGACGGCATCCGCGTCATCGACAACCGGATCGAACTCGCCGAGATCAAGACAACGTCGCGCGCGTGGCGCAGCATCCCCCGAAGCTACCTGCGTCAAGTGTGGTGGCAACAGTATGTGCTGGGCGCCGAGCGCACGCTCGTCGTATGGGAGCAACACGACGACTTTGTGCCCATCGAGTCTGAGCCTCGAGTGAAGTGGGTTGACCGCGACGACAACGAGATCCATCGACTCGTGGGACTCGCGGATGCCCTCCTCGAAATGATGCGCCGCTAACCGCGTGCAGCCAGGGGCCTTAGCGGCTTAAACGAAGGGCCCCGCCAATCGGCGAGGCCCTTCGTTCGCTAGGTGTTACTTGTGATCGTGTCGCTTTAGATCGTGTCGCTCTAGATCGTGTTGACGTCGAGCGGGATGCCGGGGCCAAAGGTCGTCGAAACGGTGCCCTTCAGCACGTACCGACCCTTCGAGGAGCTCGGCTTTGCGCGGTTGATCTCGTCGATCGCGGCCTTCGCGTTCTCCTGAAGCTGCTCCGCCGTGAAGGAAGCCTTGCCCACAATGAAGTGCACGTTGGAGTGCTTGTCGACGCGGAATTCGATCTTTCCACCCTTGATGTCGGAGACAGCCTTCGCGGTATCCGGCGTGACGGTTCCCGTCTTCGGGTTCGGCATGAGACCGCGGGGTCCAAGTACCTTACCGAGGCGACCAACCTGGCCCATGAGCTCAGGAGTGGAGACGGCCGCGTCGAAGTTCGTGTAGCCGCCGGCGACCTTCTCGATCAGCTCAGCGCCACCCACCTCATCTGCGCCAGCAGCAAGAGCTGCTTCGGCGGCGGGGCCGGTTGCGAACACAATAACGCGAGCAGTCTTACCCGTGCCGTGAGGCAGAATGACGGTGCCGCGCACCATCTGGTCCGCCTTGCGGGGGTCGACGCCAAGCTTCAGCGCGACCTCAACCGTGGAGTCAAACTTCGCAGAACCGGTGGTGCGAGCGATGCTCACAGCCTCGTCGGCGGTGTAGAACTTGCCTTCTTCGATCTTCGCGGCGGCGGCGCGGTATGCCTTAGATTTCGTAGCCATGATTACGCCTCCACCGTGATTCCCATCGAACGGGCGGTGCCCGCGATGATCTTCTCTGCAGCCTCAATGTCGTTCGCATTAAGGTCAGACATCTTCTGCTCGGCGATCTGGCGCAGAGCATCCTTCGTGAGCTTGCCCACCTTGACGGTGTGCGGTGTTCCGGAGCCCTTGGGCACTCCGGCAGCCTTCTTGATGAGCTCGGCTGCTGGCGGGGTCTTCAGGATGAATGTGAACGAGCGGTCCTCGTACACGGTGATCTCGACCGGGATGACGTTGCCACGCTGGGCCTCAGTCGCCGCGTTGTACGCCTTGCAGAACTCCATGATGTTTACGCCGTGCTGACCAAGCGCCGGCCAGATGGGCGGTGCTGGGTTGGCGGCGCCGGCCTGAATCTGGAGCTTAATAAGCCCAGTGACCTTCTTTTTCGGTGCCATTATTTTTCCTTTACTTTCGAACCGGGCGGATGCCCTGCTCTCCCGCGTCCGGGATCTCCGGGGCGGTGGTCTGTGTTCTTAGAGCTTGGTGACCTGGTCGAAGCTGAGCTCCACCGGGGTTTCACGCTCGAACAGCGAAACGAGCACGGTGAGCTTGCCGCTCTCCGGCTTGATCTCGCTGATGGATCCGGGCAGACCCGCGAACGAGCCCTCCTTGATCGTGATGGTCTCGCCGACCTCGAAGTCGACTTCCTGCGGGATCGAACGAGCAGTCGTCTTGCCGCCCTTGGCGCCAGCCTTAGCCGGTGCTTCGACGATCTGAACGAGGCTCTTCAGCATCGAGAAAGCTTCCTCAAAGCGCAGCGGCGTGGGGTTGTGCGAGTTGCCGACGAAGCCCGTCACACCAGGGGTGTGGCGAACAACCGACCAGCTGTCTTCGTTGAGATCCATGCGCACGAGAACGTAGCCCGGGATGCGCACGCGGTTCACAAGCTTGCGCTGGCCGTTCTTGATCTCAACAACGTCTTCCATGGGAACCTGAACCTCGAAGACAAAGTCTTCCATCGCCATACTGACGCGGCGGTTCTCGATGTTTGACTTCACGCGCTTCTCAAAACCGGCGTAGGAGTGGATGACGTACCACTTGCCAGGTTTCGCCTTCAGATCCGCGCGGAACTCCGCGTACGGGTCGACCTCGATCTCAGAGGATTCCGCTTCTTCAGCGGCAGCAGCAGCAGCAGCTTCGGGATCGGCCGCAGCCTGCACTGCGTCGAGTGCCGCCTCAAGGTCTGCCTCGACATCCGAACCATCGCCGATAACGTGCATGGCCCGCTCCTCGGCGGGCACGTCGGAGGCAATAGCCTCGGCGAGCATGTTGCCCTCCTGCGCTTCGTCTTCCTCAGAAGACTGCTCCGCTGCGGTGGCGAGGTCTACATCCTCGAGTTCTTCGAACTCCCTGTCAGACACTGATGATTCTCATTCCGTTTTTTGGATTACGGCGAAGGGCCGCTTACTTTGATCTGATTGCACCTTGTCTGCGCGCTAGCGCAGGTGTGACGTTTTTACTTGGTTGGGCTGTTGCCGAAGATATAACCGACACCGGTACCGAAAAGCAGGTCAAGTACCGAGACGATGGCCATCATGAAGACAACGAACGCGAGCACGACGAGCGTGTAACTCACAAGCTCTTGTCTGGTCGGGGTGATGACCTTCTTCATCTCGATCACCACCTGGCGAAGGAAGAGACTCAGGCGCGCAAACGGTCCACGCTTTTGGGCGCGATCCATCTTGGCGTTGGCGACGATGTCCTCACTGGGTTCGTCGACTGACTTTCTCGCCACGATTTCTACCTTCCGGATGATGTGCAACCAAACACTTCGTTTGGCTGTACTTGTGCCGTCACAGGCGGCCGCCTGCGTTCAGCTGCAGGGCGGACAGGACTCGAACCTGCAACCTGCGGTTTTGGAGACCGCTGCTCTACCAATTGAGCCACCGCCCTCAGCAGT
>JBDSUT010000208.1:0-16091 GCA_039927595.1 Terrimesophilobacter sp. | reverse complement strand
CAGCCGGTCAGTAAGAGCGTGCCAATCACCAGCGTGCCCACGACCATTGGCGCGCGCCCCACCGCGCGCCGACCGCGAGGGGCAGCAATCGCTTTCGTGCGCGTCGGCTTATATTTGACTTGTTTCGGCGGCTTCGGCATTTTGGGGGGACGCCTTCTTGGGCCACGAGCCTTACGAAGGTGCGACAGTGCCCACAGGTAGAGCGAGAGGCCTGCAAGCAACAAAAGCACTCCACCGACGATGAGTGGCCCAGACCACGGGGTACGGTTATCGACTGGCCAGGTGATCGAAACATTCCCAGGCGCAGGAGCTGTGCCATCCGACATCAGAATCACGGAAATGTCGTCAGGCACATTGACGACGAATGTCAGCTGATTCTCTCGCGAAAACTCATCAAGCCACAGATCGGAACCGTGCGGATCAGGAACTCCCGACTCGGATCCCGCCACCTTTGAGTTCTTCAAAATCCCAGTCTCTGGGTCCAATTTGACTTCGTTGTAGCTGGAATCGCCGATCCAGGCAAGAACATCAGTCGTGCGCCCGTAGGCGGCAAAAATTTTATTCGACCCGGAAATGAGAATCTTTTGGCGGCCCGGATTCGCATTCAAAACGTCACCGCTGATCACGGTAACCGGGGCCTTCGTCACGAGCTCGGTCGACGCAGCCACGTGGTCGGGTTCAGCAAAAATGGTGCGCTGGGCGATCCCGTAACTGATCATCAAGAAGGCGATGATGAAGCTCACGATCGCAACAATGAACCGCAAACTGAACTCCTTTCCTGCCGCTGTGTCTTGCAGTGTGGACATCACACCACATCCAAGGTAGGGATTCGGGGTGTGAAAACGCCTCTAGCGAGGGCAACGAAAGTAGCTCGCAGGCAAAGACACTAAAGAATAGCGCACCGAATCTGAAAGTCCCCCGCGCACAGCCTGAAAGTTCAGCCCGAGCACTCAATAACGCACTAGCGCCGTGCACCGCTAAGCTCGAATACGTTCGGCCACCACCTCAGACTGACGGCCGCGCCACCACAAAATAGGGAGCAACCGTGGCAAACGACGACGAAGCCTTTTCCACCGCTATGCGCGGCTACAACCGCGATGAGGTAGATGCCGCAATTCAGGACCTCCGTCGTGAACTGATCAAAGCAAACTCAGACAAGGCAGAAAACGCCAAAGAGTTGAAGCGTCTTGCCGCGACCGTAGCTGATATGCAAGCCGAGCTCGATGAGATCGGTAGCCCCACATACGCGGGCTTGGGGACGAAGCTGGAAGGCGTTTTGCGCGTTGCGGAAGAGCAGTCAACTCGGCTCATCAGCCAGGCAGATATTGATGCCGAAAAGCTTCGTAATAGCGTGCAGGGCGAAGTCAATTCCCTCAAAGTCGACGCAATGGAAGATGCCGGCCGAATTATTGCCGAGGCAACCGAAAAGGCAACCGAAATCATCAAGGTCGCGCGCGCGGAGGCCGAAGATCACGTGGCGCGCAGCGCAGCACAGACGGAAGCCATCAAACAGGATGCCATCAAAGAAGCCGCGTCCGTTCGTGGCGCAGCGGCCACCGCGGCAGCAGAGGCACGCGCGACCGCAAAACGCGAAGCCGCAGCGATGCGCGCCGAAGCTGAGCGCGAAGCAGCAGAACTCAAATCCATTGCGGTGAAAGAGACGACCGAAGCGAGGGAGGCCGCCGCCGCACTCGCACGTGATACCGAAAAGAATCGCAAAGAATTCACCGCGGAGACAGAAAAACAGTGGGGTGACCTCGCGCGCCATGTGGAGCAACAGCGCACGGACGCTGACCGCGACGTCACATCAACGCTCGCGAAGCTTGCGACCGAAGTTGAGCAGACTCGCGCAGCTCTTGAGGTTGAGCTGTCGACAGGTCGCGCAAAGTTTGACGAAGAAATGGATGCTGCTCGTGTCAAACTGAAGAACGATTCCGCTGCCGCGCACTCCAAGCTCACCTTGGAAACGAAATCCGCAAAGGCCGAACTCGCCCGCTCGCTGGAAGAAGCCAGAACGAAAGCTGAAGCAGAAATTGCGGAGGCTCGTGCCGCCCTCACCCATGACTCTGAGCAGCAGCGCACCGATCTCGACCGCGAGCTTGAGCAGACTCGAGCGAACTTTGCCAACGAGATGGAACACGCCAAGGCAGAACTTGAGGCCGAAATTGCCGCATCACGCAGTCACATCACGAAGGTGGCCGAGGAAGCGAGGGCGGCTCTGGAGGTTGAGCTCACCACACGCAGAGATACCGCCGAAAGGGAATACCTCGCCAAGCACCAAGAGGCTGTGACCCAGAACCAGCAGTACCTTGACGAAGCCAGAACGCACCTCACCGAAGCCACAACGTTGGCAAAGCAGAAGCAAGCAGAAGCAGACAACATCGCCGCGAACGCCACGAAGGAAGCTGTTGAGCTTCGTGACTCCGCGAAGAAAGAGGCCGCGGAGATTCTCAAGAACGCGCAGGCCAGAGCAAAAGCCATGGTTACTGATGCCGAGAAGCGCACGAATACTCTCGTGTCTGAAGCCGAGGATCGCCTGTCAAAGATTAGAATCGAGCGCGAGTCGGTCGCCGGGTACTTTGCCGCACTGCGCTCAGTAATTGGCGATGCGGAGAAAGCCACCGCAGACGACTAAGAACGGCGAAGGGGCACCGTGAAGATTCAGAACGCTTTTCGGTTTGGACTGTTTGGTGGGCTCGGGGTGCTCGTTGCCCTCGGGATCGGAACGGCCGTTGGCACGCTTGCCACCATCATCACGTACATTGGTGCCGCGATATTTCTTGCACTTGGTCTCGATCCTGCCGTTTCGTGGCTGGAGAAGCACCGATTCCCCCGGTGGTTGGCGATTCTCACTGTGCTCACGGGCGTATTGGCAGTCTTCACGGGACTCGTCTTTGCCGTCATCCCGGTAATCGTCGAGCAGACATCCAATTTGATAAGTGGGCTCTCCCCGCTCATCGCGACCCTGGGTGACCAGAACAACAACTGGGTTGTTGATGTTCAAAAGAATCTGCCGGACTACATCGACCTACAGGCTCTCATTGCCAGCGCGCTGGAGTTTGTGCAGAACAACATCACCTCGATCGGTGGCGGTGTGCTGCAGGTGGGCCTCGGAATCGCCAGCGGTGCCTTTGGTCTCATTATTGTTCTTATTCTTACGCTGTACTTCACCGCATCACTCAACAGCATGAAGCGCGGCCTCTACCAACTGGTTCCCGCAACAAAACGGGCACGATTCGCCGACATTTCCGAACAAATCAGTCAGTCCGTTGGTCGTTACGTTGTGGGTCAAGCAACGCTCGCACTCTTCAACGGCATTCTAAGCTTTGTATTTCTGACGATAATCGGAGCCGAGTATCCGGCGCTGTTCGCCTTTCTCGCCTTCATGTTTTCGCTCGTGCCGCTGGTCGGAACACTCTCGGGCAGCATCCTGATCACGGTGAGTTGTCTCGTTTTTGACGGCGTGCCGACAGCGATTGCCGCAGCGATTTACTACGTCATCTACATGCAGCTTGAGGCCTATGTGCTCAATCCCAACATCATGAACCGTGCCGTCAAGGTTCCGGGAGTGATTGTGGTCATCGCGGCCCTCGCTGGTGGAACGCTCCTCGGCATCCTCGGAGCACTCATCGCCATCCCCGTGGCAGCCTCCGTGCTCCTGATCATCAACCAGGTGATTGTGCCACGTCAGAACGAGCTGTAGATCACAACCCGCCAGTTCTCAACGTCTGGCCTACGACGAAAATTCGGTGGGCAACGGTAGCCTGGTGGGGTTCACCACACGCACAATCTCCGTGAGAACGCGACGGGTCTGCTCCTCGCCCACCCACAAATGCTTACCACCGTTGACCATCACGAGTTTTGCTTCGGGTACCACGGCAAACTGTTCCCGCGCTTCGGCGGGTCGAAGGTAGTCATCAAACTCTGGGATGACGGCCACGAGCTGTCGACCACTCCCCGACCACTGCGCCAGCCGCTGTTGCGGAACACGCTTGAGAGGGGGGGAGAGCAAAATGGCACCCTCGATCGGATGGCCGAGACCGTGGGCGAGAGCAACCTCCGTGCCGAAAGACCAGCCCACCAACCACGGCGACGGCAGGTGCCGTTCCGCAACGAAATCCATTGCGGCTGCGAGATCTTTGCTTTCATCGATGCCGTCGCCGAAGGCACCCTGTGATCGACCCCTGGGCGAAATGACGCCGCGAAAATTAAAACGCAACACCGCGACATCCGCGAGAGCGGGAAGCCGGGCAGCTGCTTTACGAATGATGTGAGAGTCCATAAACCCACCCGCGGTGGGTAGCGGATGCAGGCACACCAGAGTTGCCACCGGGGTCGCGGTTTCCGGCAGCGCGAGCTCGCCAACAAGGGTGAGCCCGTCACTCGTGTGCAACTCAATGTCTTCACGGCGCGCGGGAAGCTCCACGCCTGAACGAATTTCCACGCCTAACTCACCTTCCAACAGTGATCGTGCCAGTGCCGCCGCGCAGCCAGGTCGGCCGCGTCACCCATCAGCCCGTCCGCTCGCCACGCCACCGTGTGCGCCTGGCCTTCAGAAACGTCGTGGCTACACCCGGGGCACACATAAGTTTTGACCGCGGATGCGCTAGAAACGCGCTGCACGTTCCACATTCCGTCCCGCTTGGACTCCGCGCGCGGCATACCGTAGAGCGCCCTCTGAAGATCCAGCTCGTCGTCGCCAACGGCCGCCGGGCGGCCGCGGCGAGGTCGGTTCGATCGTGGCATAGCCCCAAGCCTATGTCGAACTAATACCAGTTGTGGCTCTCCGAGTGCTCCCACGCGCCACAGGGCGTCGCGTAGCGCGCGGCGATGTAGCCGATCCCCCAGGTGATTTGTGTAGCCGGATTTGTACGCCAGTCTTCGCCCGCTGACGCCATCTTGCTACCGGGAAGAGCCTGAGGGATGCCGTAGGCACCGCTCGAAGGGTTCTCCGCGTAGGTGTTCCAGTGTGACTCTCGGTTCCAGAGCGCAACGAGGCAGCTGAACTCTGCAAGATCCCAACCTCTGGCCATCACCATGTCATACGCAATTGCTTGCGCGGTACCGGGATCCGGCGCGCCCACCAGCGGTGCCTTCGGCGCAGAGGTCGCCGTGTAATTGTCACGCACAACCCCCACGGTGTCGCCGCCAGAATGTTCGAACTGCTGAGCCGCCGCCGTGACAGCGTCGGGGGCGTCAGCGTTACTCGCTAGTGCCGTTGCATCTGGCGCGATAACACTCACCATGATGAGGGCAAGAGAAATGACGAAGGAATACGCCGGAAGCGAGAGCCGATACCCGCCAGGGCGCACGAGAGCCACCGCCCCGGCCCCCGTAGTCCGCGACAGGCTCAGGAAAGAATTTGTGTGCCTACCCACTGTGACAGGATTTTATCCCACATTTACTCACAATGTTGAGAAGATCAGCGTACTGAAAGCATGACCCCAATAACACTGTCAAGAAAATAGTCCACCTGCGCCTCGGAATATCCGCCCTTTTTCGGCCGGAAGGCGATCAAACGCACCTCATCAACGCTCATAGGGGTCGCCTTCAAAAAGTAGTCCGAAAGCTTCACCGCAAACGCATCGACCTGCTTCGGGTCGTATCCGTCACGAAGAAAACCGGCCCGTCGAAAACGCTTGCCCGTGGGCCGAGCGAGACGATCGATAATCTCTTTCGCGTTCGTGCGTGCCTTGTTAAACCACGCCTGGTCGCCCATTTGTGCTCTCGCGCTCTCCCGCTCGCGATTGGCAAACGCATCTTCGAGCCGCTCGAGAGCTGCATCCACGTGGGTGGGCGAGTACCCGCCCTTCTGCATGTCAAACGAGGTCTGGCGAATGTCGCTCGACACCAAAGGTGCGGAATCGTAGGGACCAGCGGTGTAGGCAATGCGCGCGTGTTCAAGAAAATCGTCGACCTGTTCAAGGGAATAACCACGACGAGATTTGCGCGTGCGGGGGAAGGTTGAACTCACCCGTCTATTCTGCCCTAATCGCAACTGCCATTAGGCGAAGAGAAGAAAAAGCACATACGCGGCGGCAGCACTCGGCAAAATCGAGTCCATGCGGTCCAAGAATCCACCGTGGCCTGGCAGCCACCTACTGCTGTCTTTGATGCCGAGATCGCGTTTGATCAAAGATTCTGTGAGATCACCCAAAGTCGCGGTCGCAACAATTACACCCCCAAACACGAGGCCAAACCACCAAGGCTCACCGATCATGAAGAGCGAGACAAGAATGCCGGCAAGAAAAGCGGCAACGACAGAGCCCGCGAAACCCTCCCACGTCTTCTTCGGGCTGATCTTGGGCGCCATCGGATGTCTACCGAAGGTGAGCCCCGTGGCGTAAGCACCGGTGTCGATGGAAATAACGATGATGACGAAGGCGAGTGTCCACCACTCACCGCCAGGCTTTGCGGTGAGAAGCACAGAGAAACTCGCGAGAAAAGAAACATATACCTGCACGAACGCTCCGGCCGCGAGGTCGTGCCACACGGTGCGCGCTGTCCCGCGCAAAGCCGGGTTGACGAGTTCCAGAAGTCGCCAGAGCACAACGAACCCGATCGCGCCGAGTAACGTGAACCACCTGCCATCCTCACCCCAGTAGAACGAGACGGGAACGAGTACGAGGGTCGCAATGACGGTCGGCCACCGCGGTACCCGACGCCCCGAAGCGCGCAAGGCACTCGCGAGCTCGAACGCAGTGAAGCCCACCAAAAACGCGGCGACGAGCATGAAGAACTCTTTTGCCACAATGAGACTAAAGAGCAGGGCGAAGCCCAGCACCAGACCGATGATGATGGCCAGTGGCAGGTTGCGACCGGTTCGCTTCTCAATCACCTCGTTGGCGTGATCAATCTGCGCGCGCGTTGCTTCCACCTGAGAGCGAAGCTCCGCTCGCGTTGCCTTCACTTGAGCGCGAATTTCGTCCCGAGTGGCCTCAGCGCGCGCCTCCATCTGCTCGCGGCGAAACCAGCCACGCTTCTCGGCCGGAATCGGCGGCCCTCCCGCGTCATCCGACATTTAAACCTCGAGGAGCTCGGCTTCCTTTTTGCGAAGTGCTTCGTCGATCGCGTCGACCTGGGCTTTGGTGAGCGCCTCAAGCTCCTTCTCAGCGCGGGCAACCTCGTCGTCGCCTACCTCAGTTTTAAGCGCCTCAAGGTCGTCTTTTGCCTTGCGGCGGATGTTGCGAATCGCGACCTTGGCATCCTCACCTTTGCCGCGCACAATCTTCACAAAGTCTTTGCGACGCTCTTCTGTGAGCTCAGGAAGCGTCGCCCGAATAACGATGCCATCATTGCCAACATTCGCGCCAAGGTTTGGCGCGGCGACAATCGCTTTATCAATGTCCTTCAGCGCACTCTTGTCATACGGGGTCACCACGATGGTGCGGGCATCCGCATTTTGGAGGCCGGCAAGCTGGGCCAGGGGCGTGGGCGTGCCGTAATAATCGACGAGCACCTTCTGAAAGAGAGCCGGGTTCGCCCGCCCGGTACGCACACCACTGAAATCTTCTTTAGCCACCTCAACGGCCTTGTGCATTTTCTCGCTGGCCTCGGTCAAAACTTCGCTGGTCACATGCTCTCCTTCGCGTCGGGGCAAGTTTACCCGTTAGCCGAGGGCGAGCAGTGCTATCCCCGCCAGCACAATAGTTGCGCCGACGAAACGCCACAGCGGATGGGGTTCGCGAAGGAAGAGCCAGCCAGCGATACTCACCAGCACAACGCTCACCTCACGCGCTGGCGCTACCAGGGAAACGGGAGCGAGTTGGATGGCGAGCAACACCAGAATGTAGGCAAGGGGTGCCAGCAGCCCAACCAGCAGAATCGCTCGCCAGTGAGCCTGAGCGGTGTCCACGAGCTCTCCGCTCTCGCGCAGCGCACGAGGGGTGAGCAACACAAATTGAAAAAGCACACTTCCCCAATAGAAGCCGACAGCCGGCATTCCGCCAAACGTCACCGCGGCACTGTCCCACAGCGTATAGACGGCAATAAGTACACCGATGACGAGCCCGAATATCACGCCGGCTCTGCGCGACCGTCCTGGTACGCTCCGGCCAGCCCCCGCCGTGACCACAACACCAGCGATGACGACAGCGGCGCCCGTCAGAGCGAGAGTGTCGGGGCGCTCACCAAACAAAATGATCGCAAAAACCACGGTGAGCAGCGGACCCGTTCCGCGCGCGAGCGGATACACGACCGAGACATCTCCCGCGCGGTACCCGAACTGAAGAAGAAAAAAATAGATGACCTGCAGCGCACCACTCACGACAGCCAGCCACAGCCAGTGAAGGAGATCGACGTTGGCGTTCACGAGTGACCACACACCGAACGGCAGGAACACCACAGTGCCGACAATGAACGACCACCACAGAAACCCAACGCCACGAGCACCAGCACGCTTGATCGCTATGTTCCAACTGGCATGCGCAATCGCTGCGACAGCGATGAGGCCCAAAACGAGCGGAGACATCTCCGTCAGTTGCTGACGAGGGTTCCGATGCGGTCGCCGCGAATCGCCTTAGTGATATTGCCTGACGGCTCCATTCCAAAGACAACCATCGGCATGCTGTTGTCCATGCAGAGGCTGAAAGCCGTGGAGTCCACCACTTTAAGGCCCTGAACGAGCGCCTCCTGATAGGTGACCTTCTCAAGCTTGGAAGCTTTAGCGTTCTTACGCGGATCACCGTCGTACACGCCGTCGACACCGTTCTTGGCGACAAGTACGACATCCGCGCTGATCTCCAGTGCGCGCTGCGCGGCCACCGTGTCTGTGGAAAAATAGGGCAGCCCAGCGCCCGCGCCAAAAATCACGACGCGGCCCTTCTCGAGGTGCCGTTCCGCCTTGCGGGGAATATACGGCTCCGCTACCTGAGTCATGGAGATCGCTGATTGCACCCGCGTTTCTGCACCCGCCTGCTCGAGGAAGTCTTGCAGTGCGAGAGCGTTCATGACGGTTCCGAGCATGCCCATGTAGTCAGCACGCTCACGGTCCATGCCGCGCTGGGAAAGTTCCGCACCGCGAAAGAAGTTGCCGCCACCGACGACGATCGCTATCTCGGTCTCTGCCGCAGCCAACGCGATTTCTTTCGCCAAAGCGCTCACGACATCAGGATTAACACCGAGCGCTCCCCCGCCGAAAGACTCCCCTGAAAGCTTGAGGAGAACCCGTCGCCTCTTCTGGTCCGTCATGGTTTCTCCCTCAACTCGACTACTCATTACAGGCTATTGGTTTTGGACACAAGAATGGGGGCCGAAGACTCGCGTCTTCGACCCCCACCTCATGAAGGAACTAGGCTCCGACCTTGAAGCGCGCAAAGCCCGTCACCGTGAGACCGGCATTCTTCAGTACCTGGTCGATGCTGAGCTTGTTGTCTTTCGCGTAATCCTGATCGAGCAGGGCAACCTGCTTGAAGAAGGCGCCAACCCGACCCTCAACGATTTTGCCGAGAGCTGCTTCTGGCTTGCCCTCATTGCGGGAGATCTCGGTAACGATCTCACGCTCCTTCTCGACGTCGGCAGCAGGAACCTCGTCGCGGGAAAGGTATTGCGGGTCGGCGAAGGCAATGTGCTGTGCCACGCTGCGAGCGACCTCAGCGTCACTGCCTGTGTACCCGACGATGACTCCCACCTGCGGCGGAAGGTCCTTGCTCGTGCGGTGCAGGTAGATTTCGAATGAGTCGGCCTTGATGGATGCCACGCGGGTCAGTTCGACCTTCTCGCCGAGAATCGCGGAATCCTGCTCAATGAGCTCGCCGACAGTCTGGCTGCCAGCGTGCGCAGCAAGCGCCTCGTCAACCGAACCCGCCTGAGCAGCCGCAACCGCGGTCAGGACTGCATCGGCGAGGTTCACGAACTTGTCTGCCTTGGCGACGAAGTCGGTTTCGCAGGCGAGTTCGATCATCGTGGCGACTCCGCCGCTTTCGACAGCGGCAACGAGACCCTCACTCGTGGAGCGGTCGGCGCGCTTCGCGTTGTTCTTCGCGCCCTTGAGACGGAGAAGCTCGATAGCTTTCTCCATGTCGCCGTCCGCCTCAACGAGTGCGTTCTTGCTATCCATCATTCCGGTGCAGAGGCGGTCACGCAGCGCCTTGACATCTGCGGCAGTGAAGTTTGCCATGTCTCTCAAATTCTTTCTTGGTTCGTGTTACTTGGAATCGGTCGCGTCGTCGGCCTTAGCGGCCGGCTTTGCGGCGGCCGGCTTTGCAGCGGCCGGCTTTGCAGCGGCCGGCTTAGCTGTGGCCGGCTTAGCTGTGGCAGGCTTCTCGGCCTTTGGCTCTGACTTCTCGGCCTTCGGCGCAGCAGCAGGCTTCTCGGCCTTCGGCTCGGCCTTTGGCTCGGCCTTCGGCGCAACAGCAGGCTTCTCGGCCTTCGGCTCAGCTTTTTCGACCTTGGCTTCGGCAGGAGCATCCTTTGCCGTGGGCTCAGAAGCAACCTCATCTGCCCCAGTGGTCTCTGTTGCTGCGGTGCCAGCCTGAAGAAGCTCTGCTTCCCACTCAGCCATTGGTTCTGCTGCCTGGCCGTCGCCCTCAGACTTCTGGTGTCGCTGGATCAGGCCCTCGGCCGCGGCATCCGCGATGATGCGCGTCAGCAATGCGACGGAACGGATCGCGTCATCATTACCCGGGATCGGGTACTGAACCTCATCCGGGTCGCAGTTCGTGTCGAGAATTCCGATGACCGGGATACCAAGCTTGTGCGCCTCATCAATCGCGAGGTGCTCCTTCTTGGTGTCGACAATCCAAATGGCCGAGGGGGTCTTCGTGAGGTTACGGATACCACCGAGGCTCTTGTGCAGCTTGGTGAGCTCGCGCTTCTTGAGCAGGAGCTCCTTCTTAGTGAAGCCCTTCGTGGTGTCGTCGAAGTCGAGCTCTTCGAGTTCTTTCATGCGGGTCAGACGCTTGGAAACCGTCTGGAAGTTGGTGAGCAACCCTCCGAGCCAACGCTGGTTGACGAATGGTTGGCCGACGCGAAGCGCCTGCTCCTCAATCGCGCCCTGAGCCTGCTTCTTCGTGCCGACAAAAAGGATCGTGCCGCCGTGAGCAACGGTCTCACGCACGTATTCGTAGGTGCGGTCGATGTAGGCGAGCGACTGCTGCAAGTCGATGATGTGGCTTCCGCTGCGCTCGGTCAGAATGAATCGCTTCATTTTCGGGTTCCAGCGGCGGGTCTGGTGTCCGAAGTGAACGCCGCTGTCAAGAAGCTGGCGAATGGTAACAACGGCCATGGCCGTCTCCTTTTCTGGCACACGACACCCAGATTGGATGGTGCACCGCTCAGTTATTTTTCACGCCGGTCGGCGCGAAACCTGGTGCCCGTCACACATCCGCCTGGCTTTCGCCGGACTGAGTGGATGTAGTGTGAGTAACTCTGAAGTCACCTCGGGCACGCGTAGTCACCCCGAAACCGGGATGCGAAGACCAATACTAGCAGCATTTCTACTCCTCCCCCGCTGAGCGTCCAAGGCAAACCCCTACGGATTCGCAGTCTTACGGCTGCGGCCACTGCACCACGATGAAGTATCGAATCATGTCCATCCATTCACCGAGGCGGAGCCTCCTTTTTGCACTCATGATCGTGACACTCGCACTCGTGCCTGCCTCGGCAGAGCAGGCCGCGGGCGCCACGACCCCATTCGTTACTTCTGCACATTGGACGTGGCCCGTGGCGGCACCGCATCGCGTCGTGCGACCATTTGTGGCACCAGAAACGCCCTACTCTTCTGGCCATCGCGGCATCGACATTGCCGCGCCACTCGATGGCATCGTGCGGGCACCCGCCGATGGAGTCATCCACTTTTCCGGTTTCGTGGTAGACCGCGCTGTCCTCTCTATCAATCATGGCGGTGGGATCATTTCGAGTTTTGAGCCCGTTGTCTCTGAGCTAGTGGAAGGCACGAAGGTGAATCGCGGTGACCCGATCGGTGCCCTGCAGCCTGGCCACTGCAGGGCGCCCTGCCTGCACCTCGGAGTTAGGCTGCATGGCCAGTACGTTTCGCCCCTCAATTACCTCGGCGGCATGGAGCGCTCAGTGCTTTTGCCCACGCGGGTGCTGAACTAAACCGCCTCCACCGCTGCGACAACTGTCTGTTCCTCACTGCGGCCCAGCGCGCTCGGCCACCAAATCTTCTTGCCGATGTCATAACTGAGGGCTGGCACCAACAGCGAGCGCACGAGCAAGGTGTCAACAAGCACACCGAAAGCAACGATGAACGAAATCTGCGCGAGAAACAGAACGGGCAGCACGCCCAGCGCGGCAAAGGTGGCGGCAAGCACGAGCCCAGCAGACGTGATGACGCCACCGGTGGAGCTCAACCCGCGCAGAATACCCTCACGAGTGCCGTGCTTGATCGACTCTTCTCGAACCCTGGTCATCAGGAAGATGTTGTAGTCGATCCCGAGCGCCACGAGAAAGACAAACCCGAACATGGGAACCGAAGGGTCAGCCCCCGGAAAGTTGAACACTCCATTGAAAACGAGCGCCGAAACACCAAGTGCCGCCGCAAACGACACCACGACGCTGAGGATGAGCATGATCGGCGCGACGATGGAACGCAGCAGCAACATCAGGATCAAGGTGATCGCCATGAGCACGAGTGGGATGATCACGTTTCGGTCATGAATCGCCGCCACATTGGTGTCGAGCGCAACCGCGGTGGTGCCGCCGACGAGTGCCCCGGGACTCGTCTTGGCGAGACTGGCTCTCAACGTCGTCACCGTGTGCTCCGCCTCCGCGGAGTCACCCGCGTAGTCAAGCGTTGCCTGCAACATCACGTTCCCGTTTTTGACGGTCGGCGCACCAACCGGAGTGCCGGGAGGTCCTACGGGTTGGATGCCGTCGGTGGTCACCGGAAGAGTTCCGCTCGGAGAGTCCGCGGAGAGCACGGTGACGGAGGTAACGCCATCCGTTGCCAGAAGAGTGTTTGCGGCAGACCCCAGTTCTCTCTCAGGAGCAATGATGACGGCTGGTGTTCCAGATCCGGCAGGAAAGTGCTCACCGAGCACCGCTTGCCCATCACGCGCCTGAGACTCCCCGATCACGAAGTGGCTCATCGAAACGCCATTCGCGTTCAGTTGGAGTAACCCGACGGATGCGGCCACGAGAACCAACGTGGAAGCCACCCACACCACTCGAGGGCGTCGCGAGACGAGCCGACCAACTCTGGGCCACAGGCCCTTCGCGTTTGTGCCTGTCACCGCCGGGTGCGGCGACCCGAATTTCGGTCGAAGCGGCCAGTACGCCGCCCTGCCCGTGGCCATGAGCACCACAGGGAGCAGCGTGAGCGCAGCCAACACTGCGAAGGCGATACCGATCGCCGCCACAGGCCCCATCGCCTTATTCGAGTTCAGGTCACTAAACAGGAGGAGCATAAGAGCTGCGATCACTGTCGCGCCCGAGGCCAGGATTGGTTCACATGAGCCTCGAAGGGCCGCCCACGTGGCATCCCACCGACGCTCGTGATCTCGCAGAGCCTCCCGATATCGCGCCACGTACAGCAACGAATAGTCAGTGGCGGCACCGATGACGAGAATGAAAAGGATTCCCTGGGTTTGTCCGCTGAGCACGACCGTGCCAGACACGGCAAGGGCCACAACGACCACAACAGATGCCGTCAACGCAAAGAGGCTCGTTCCGAGCACGATCAAGGGAAGCAAAGGTGAACGGTAGACAAAGACCAGAATGAGGAACACCGCGGCAAAGGCCACGACCAGTAGGAGTCCATCGATCCCGCTGAAAGCCCCACCAATATCGGCCGAAAGCCCAGCGGGGCCCGTGACCCACGCGTTGAGTCCATCGCGCGAACTCTCTGGCAAGGCTGCCCGCAATTCCTTCACAGAGTCACTGACCTTGACCGTGCTATCGATAGGAACGAAGACTTCGGCCGCCGCGTTGTCTTCGGAGAAAATTGCCGGGGACACCGCATCGGATGCGACTCCCTTCACCGTGGCAAACTGTGCGCGCAAGTCATTGATGAGAGCTTTGTCGGCATCCGTCAACCCACCAACACGCTCATACACGACCACAGCGGGAACCAGATCGCTTTCGCGAAACTCGGTTTGAAGATCATGGACCTGGGTGGCTTCGGCGCTTGCCGGCAAGTGCTGGGCAAGATCATTGGTTGCTACGCTGCTGATCTTGCTGAAGGAAGACCCGCCGATCGCAAAAACCGCTAACCAGACGATAGCGAGCACCAGAGGAAGAAGAATCCTCAACCATCGAGGAACTAAACCAGAACGCCGGGTGCCGGCATCCCTCCGGGTTGGATTGTCAGGTTGCTTGGGGTCACGGGAATGGCTCATGACACCGACGCTACGGATTCCCGAGATGGCTCTCTTCCGTCGAAAGTTTGAAACCTCGCGAGCACCTAGTTCTTTCGATGGATGCCAACCACAGGCTCACAAAGTTAGGCTGGCGGGTGTGACTGACCCCGTGCCTGCAGCGTCCGTGCACCAGCGTGCGCGCACGAAAGCGACAGCTCGCGACACAGAAACCGGTATCGCTGAGGCAGCAACGCCACTGAAGCCAGTGTTCCTCGGACTCCGAGTCTCACTACACCTTCTGGTCACCGCATTAGTCGCCTTTGTCATCGTGCGACAAGTTTTCGAACCAACCGCTCACTCGTCGTGGATCGTCGCCATCTCGATCGTGCTGTTCGTCAGCTACATCGGTGGGGCCTTCCTCACCCGGTCCCGCGTGAGTGCTGTCGCCAGACTCCTGTGGCTAGTGGTGGTCACGATGGAAGGTCTTGCTCTCGTATTTCTGACCGCGGATGGCGCATTCCTCGTTTTCCCGCTGTTCTTTCTGCAACTGCACTTGCTACGAGCGCGGTGGGCTGTGCCCGCGATCGCGATATCTACCGCTGTCACCGTTGCAGCGGTTGCCACGCACAGTGGCTGGAATGTTGGCGGGGTTATTGGGCCGATCATCGGTGCGACCGTTGCCGTGGTCATTGGGCTCGGCTACCGAGCGTTGTATCGGGAAACCCAGCAACGCCAGCAACTGATTGACGAGTTACTGGCAACACGAGCGCAACTGGCCGCACGCGAACACGAGGCAGGCACACAGGAGGAGCGCTCCAGGCTCGCCAGAGAAATTCACGACACTGTCGCGCAGGGCCTTTCCAGCATCCAGTTGCTGTTGCATGCCGCCGAGCGCGGTGGCGTCAACGAAGGTGTCACCGGCGACGCACTCGAGCAGGTGCGTCTCGCGAGGCTGACAGCGGCGATGAACCTCGAAGAAACGAGGGCATTCATTCGAGCGTTGGCTCCCCCAGCCCTGGACGGCCAATCCCTCGTGGATGCGGTCTGCCGGCTTGCTGCAACCTCATCACGTGATGGCCTCATCGTCACGCCGCACGTGAGCGGAGTTGCTCGAACCCTCGCTATGCCGCTGGAGACAACCCTGCTGCGCATCGCGCAGGCATCCCTCGCCAACGTGGCGCAGCACGCGTCGGCCTCCCACGCGGAGCTGACTCTCACCTACCTCGACGACTGGGTGGGCCTAGACATTGTTGATGACGGCCGAGGGTTCGACCCGGCAGGCATCGAGCGACCGGGTGCGTTCGGCCTCGTTTCGTTGCGGGAGCGCGTAGAGAAACTCGGTGGAACATTGACAGTCGAATCGCGCGAAGGCGCAGGAACAGCCATCGCAGTATCGTTCGAAACTGCGCCATACGAGGCTGCAGCGCTCGACACCGCGCCGCTAGAATCCGCACCCCCGGAAACCACGCCACTCGAACCGTCGCAACGCGAACAACCCGCGGGAGCAACCTCATGATTCGCGTGCTCATTGTTGACGATCATCCGGTCGTGCGGGCGGGCCTGAAGGCGCTACTTTCCGGCGAGCCTGGGTTCGAGATCGTCGGGGATGTCGCGAGCGGCGAAGAGGCGATCAAGCTGTGCACGAGCGAGCGCATTGATCTTGTGCTGATGGACCTCCAATTGGGCGAAGGCGTGCAGGGCACGGAGGCGACGCGAATTTTGCGGGAGCTAACTCCTGCTCCCCACGTGTTGATTCTGACGAACTACGACACGGATGCCGACATCTTGAACGCGATCGAGGCAGGGGCGAGTGGTTACCTCCTGAAGGACGCC
>JBDSUT010000207.1:0-7341 GCA_039927595.1 Terrimesophilobacter sp. | reverse complement strand
TACCGGTACCGTCATCGAGGTTGTCAAGGGCGGCCTCATCGTGGATATCGGCCTGCGTGGCTTCCTCCCCGCATCGCTTATCGAGCTTCGCCGCGTTCGCGACCTCACGCCGTACCTCGGCCAGGAGATCGAAGCGAAGATCCTCGAGCTCGACAAAAACCGCAACAACGTTGTGCTTTCCCGCCGTGCTCTGCTTGAGCAGACGCAGAGCGAAAGCCGCAGCTCCTTCCTCGGCAACCTTGCTAAGGGTCAGGTTCGCAAGGGCGTTGTCTCCTCGATCGTTAACTTCGGTGCGTTCGTAGACCTCGGTGGCGTGGACGGTCTCGTTCACGTTTCTGAGCTCAGTTGGAAGCACATTGAGCACGCGAGTGAGGTTGTTGAAGTTGGCCAAGAGGTCACTGTCGAGATCCTCGAAGTGGACTTGGACCGCGAGCGTGTGTCGCTGTCACTCAAGGCAACGCAGGAAGACCCGTGGCAGCTCTTCGCACGCACCCACGCCATCGGACAGGTTGCGCCAGGTAAGGTCACGAAGCTTGTTCCGTTCGGTGCGTTCGTGCGCGTTGCGGATGGCATCGAGGGTCTCGTTCACATCTCTGAGCTTTCCGGAAAGCATGTCGAACTCGCCGAGCAGGTCGTGTCAGTCAACGATGAGGTGTTCGTCAAGGTCATCGACATCGACCTCGAACGTCGCCGCATCTCGCTGAGCCTCAAGCAGGCCAACGAGGGCGTCGACCCAGAAGGCTCCGAGTTTGACCCGGCGCTGTACGGCATGCTCACCGAGTACGACGAAGCGGGCAACTACAAGTACCCGGAGGGCTTTGACTCCGAGACTATGGAGTGGAAAGACGGCTTTGAGACTCAGCGCGAGAAGTGGGAGCTGGATTACGCAGCGGCACAGGCTCGCTGTGAGTCGCACAAGAAGCAGGTTGCAGTTGCCGCTGAGGAAGAGATCCGGGAAGTACCTGCCGGCGCCTCCTCGTCCTCTACTGGCGAAGAGTCATCAGCGGGAACCCTCGCGGATGACGAGTCACTTGCCGCTCTTCGTGAGAAGCTTTCGAGCAACGCGCAGTAACGAAGACTAAACAGTTGAGACGGTCGACTCCTTCGGGAGTCGGCCGTTTCTGCGTTTGCGACGGCGAAGAGTCCACCAGATCATCCAGACGACCACGGGGATCACGAGGATGATCACAATTGGCGCGAGAAGGGCCAACACAGACACCACGATGCTTCCCGCGTCCTCAGCAGCGCTGACGATCGGCGTGGCAACCCCCACGGTCGCAACATTGACGACGGGCCGGGCGATCGCTTTTGTGAGGTGGACGACGAGTGCGATGAGAACCCCGAGCACTATCGGGACCCAAAGATTGTTGGAGAAGAAGGCCGCTGGATCGGTGACAGCGAAAGTGGACGCGTTGGAACCGGATCCAAATGCGAGGCCGCCCGCAGTTGGGCGCACGATCGTTTGCAGCCAGTCATTAAAGCTGTCAACGACGGGAATCTTGTCGGCAATGATTTCAATGACGAGCAGAAAACCGATGATGCCGAGTATCCAGGGGTTCTCCAACCACGCCCATCCCGCCGGAAGCGTGATGAAATCCAAGAATCGGGCGGAGAGGCCGATGGCGAGTAGCGGAATGTAGGCGTTGAGACCAGCCGAGACAGCGAGCCCTGCTCCAGTGAGTAATTCCAGCATTAGTCGCCTTCCTACGGTGACGCCAAGCTAGCATGGCGTCGTGTACTTGATTGGACTGACCGGCGGAATCGCCTCGGGAAAAAGTGTGGTTGCACGTCGTCTCGCGAGTCACGGTGCGGTCCACATTGATGCTGACACGTTGGCTCGAGAAGTTGTAGAGCCAGGGGAGCCAGCACTTGTTGCCATCGAGCGTGAGTTTGGCGGGGAGGTGATCGGGGAGGATGGTCGTCTCGATCGAACTGCTCTCGCCGCAGTCATCTTCACTGATCCTGAACGCAGGTCGTTGCTTAACGCAATAACGCATCCGGCAGTCAAACGGCGAGCATACGAGTTGATGGTGGCGGCAGAACTTGCCGATCCCACCGCCGTCATTGTCTACGACGTTCCGCTTTTGGTGGAGGCTAGGGTTCACAGCGAGCATGCTTTTGACCTCATTGTGGTTGTCTATGCGAGCACGCAGACGAGGATGCATCGTCTCATCGAGTTACGCGGTCTTAGCCGCGAAGAAGCAATGCACCGCCTGAATTCGCAGGTGAGTGATACTGAGCGACTCGCTATCGCAGATGTCGTGATTGATACGAATGGCTCGATGGAAGACACGATGCGGCAGGCGGATGAGGTCTGGGCGCAAGCAGTGCATTCCGCTTGAGGCAAACACTTCGGCGCATGTCAGTCGCAATGTTTAGGCTGGACTAATGCAGCCCACCCGTGCCGTCCACCCGTTTGAGGTGGTCAGCGAATACATTCCGAGTGGTGATCAGCCAGCAGCGATCGCTGAACTGGCTGCCCGCATTAACGCTGGAGAAACTGACGTCGTGCTCTTGGGTGCTACGGGAACTGGCAAGTCGGCAACCACCGCCTGGCTCATTGAGCAGGTGCAGCGACCCACACTGGTGCTTTCTCACAACAAGACACTAGCTGCGCAGCTGGCGAACGAGTTCCGCGACCTGATGCCCAACAATGCCGTCGAATACTTTGTGTCGTATTACGACTATTACCAGCCAGAAGCGTACGTTCCACAAACAGATACCTTCATTGAGAAAGACAGCTCGATTAACTCTGAGGTGGAGAGACTTCGACACTCGACCACGAACTCTTTGCTCAGCCGACGCGATGTTGTCGTCGTTTCCACCGTCTCCTGCATTTACGGTTTGGGCGCGGCGGAGGAGTACTTAGAGGCCATGGTCGCCCTCCAGGTGGGTCAACAGATTCCTCGCGATCAGCTGGTTCGGCGACTGGTTGCCATGCAATATCAGCGCAACGACATCGACTTTTCTCGGGGAAAGTTTCGCGTCCGCGGCGACACCATCGAAATCATTCCGGTATACGAAGAGCATGCGATTCGTATTGAAATGTTTGGCAACGAGATTGAGGCTCTCTATTCTCTTCATCCTCTGACCGGTGACGTTATTTCGACGATGGATTCCGTGTCTCTGTTCCCGGCAACGCACTATGCGGCGAGCCCTGAGACGATGAAAAAGGCCATCGTCACTATCCGCGAGGAGCTAGCACAACGCTTGGCGGAGCTTGATCGACAAGGCAAACTGCTTGAGTCACAGCGACTGCGCATGCGCACAACGTTCGACTTAGAAATGATGGAGCAAATCGGGTTTTGCAGTGGAATTGAGAACTACTCTCGCCACATCGATGGCCGAAATGCGGGTCAGCCACCGAACTGTCTCCTCGACTATTTTCCGGAAGACTTCCTTGTGGTAATCGATGAGTCTCACGTGACGGTGCCTCAGATCGGCGCCATGTACGAAGGTGATGCCAGTCGAAAACGCACGCTTGTTGAACACGGATTCCGACTCCCCAGTGCCCTCGACAACCGACCACTCACCTTCAACGAGTTTCTCGATCGCGTCGGTCAAAAAATTTACCTCTCGGCCACGCCAGGAAAATACGAACTCGGGATCACCGACAGTGTCGTTGAGCAAGTGATCCGGCCAACGGGACTGGTTGATCCAAAAATTGTGGTCAAACCCAGTAAAGGGCAAATTGATGACTTGCTGGAAGAAATTCGCTTGCGGGCAGAGCGCAATGAGCGCGTTCTGGTCACGACCCTGACGAAGAAGATGGCGGAGGAACTCACCGACTACTTCACCGAGATGGGCGTGAGAGTGCGTTATTTGCATTCGGATGTCGACACTCTCCGCCGTGTGGAGCTCCTCACCGAACTCCGCCAGGGCGTGTACGACGTACTCGTCGGTATCAACTTGTTGCGCGAAGGCCTCGACCTCCCCGAGGTGTCTCTTGTGTCGATTCTGGATGCCGATAAGGAAGGCTTTCTCCGATCGTCGACCTCACTCATCCAGACAATTGGGCGCGCCGCGCGCAACGTCTCGGGGGAGGTGCACATGTATGCGGATGTGCTGACCGACTCGATGAAACGGGCCATTGATGAAACCGATCGCCGTCGTGAGAAGCAGGTGGCGTACAACACTGAACACGGTATCGATCCGACACCGTTGCGCAAGAAGATCGCCGATATCACGGATGTGCTTGCGCGCGAAGGTGCAGACACCGAGCAATTCCTCGCCGGCCGGGATGGACGCAAGCGCGCTCCGACTCCTGGGTTAGCGCGCGAACCCCGCTTCCGAGACGGCATTGCTGCTGCGGGTGCCAATGATCTCGATTCGATCATCAGAGATCTGAATGAACAAATGCTGCAGGCTGCTGGTGAACTAAAGTTTGAGCTCGCGGCGAGACTTCGCGACGAGGTTGCCGATCTCAAGAAGGAAATTCGACAAATGGAGGCCGCTGGCCACATCTAACTGGTCGGCGGGTACTTCAATACTTTTCATAGAATGGTGCAAGTGACAATATCCCAGCAGAGCTCGTCGGACGAACTTGATGAGTCCGCCATGACGGCGACAATCGAGGGCCACAGCGTGGGTCACAGCACTCTGAGTGTGCGTGGTGCGCGGGTGCACAACTTGAAGAATCTCAGCATAGAGATTCCTCGTGATTCCTTCGTCGTCTTTACCGGGTTGTCCGGTTCTGGAAAGTCCAGCCTTGCGTTTGACACCATTTTCGCGGAGGGACAGCGGCGATACGTCGAATCGCTGTCAGCCTACGCCCGGCAGTTTCTCGGGCAAGTGGATCGCCCCGACGTTGACTTCATTGAGGGTTTGAGCCCGGCTGTTTCGATTGATCAAAAGTCGACGAACCGCAACCCTCGGTCGACTGTGGGCACGATCACTGAGATCTACGACTACATGCGCTTACTGTGGGCCCGGATCGGTATCCCGCACTGTGCGGAGTGTGGTGAACCCATCGAGCGCCAGACGGTGCAACAGATCGCTGATCAGCTCATGAACCTTGACACGGGCACGCGCTACCAAATTATGAGCCCGATGATCTCGCAAAAGAAGGGCGAGTTCGTTGACTTATTCAAGGAGCTTGCTGCCAGCGGATATTCCCGTGCGCTTGTGGATGGCGAAGCAGTACAGCTGAGCGCGCCCCCCACATTGAAGAAGCAGGTTAAGCACGATATTGCTGTGATTGTCGACCGACTGGTCGCCGCGGACGATATTTTGGGCCGACTCACCGATTCGCTAGAAACGGCGCTTCGTCTCGCAGACGGCACTGTGGCGATCCACTTTATCGATGAGATAGGGGATGGCGCCTGGCGCAACTTCTCGGAGAAGCTGTCGTGCCCTAACGGTCATCCTGTTCAACTCACAGAAATCGAGCCACGAACCTTTTCGTTTAATGCCCCGTTCGGTGCGTGCCCAGAATGCTCCGGGCTCGGTACTCGCATGTCTGTTGACTCTGAGCTCGTGCTCGGCGACCCGTCGCTCAGTATCGCGAATGGTGTTGTGCTTCCTTGGACTCAGTCCGGCAAGGGACTCTTCAACTACTTTCAGCGCATGCTTGAAGGTCTTACAGCAGACCTCGACTTCTCGCTTGATACTCCGTGGGAAGAGCTTCCTGACGAGGTTCGTGAGGCGGTGCTGAGAGGCAACAATTTCAAGGTCACGGTGAAGTGGAAGAACCGATTCGGTCGCGAACTCACGTACTCGACCGGGTTCGAGGGTGTCATGCCCTATATCGAACGAAAGTACCGGGAGACGGAGTCAGATTCGGCACGCCAACGCTGGGCCAACTATTTGCGTGAGATTCCATGCGCAGTATGTCACGGAACGAGGCTAAAGCCGGAGGTGCTCGCCGTCACGGTCGGCGGTCACAATATTGCGGAAGTTTCGGAGCTGAGCTTGTCCGATGCCTTCGCTTTCGTGAACGGCGTCGAGCTGACCCCGCGGGAAGCGAAGATCGCAGCTGCTGTGCTCCGCGAAATCCGTGCGCGGCTCGAGTTTTTGCTCGAGGTCGGTCTCAACTACCTGAATCTCTCTCGGGCTGCAGGCTCACTTTCTGGTGGTGAGGCTCAGCGCATCCGTCTGGCAACCCAAATCGGGTCAGGACTCACCGGTGTCCTTTATGTGTTAGATGAGCCAAGCATTGGCCTGCATCAGCGGGATAATCGTCGCCTCATCGATACCCTCGTGAAGCTTCGTGACCTGGGAAACACACTGATCGTCGTCGAGCACGACGAAGACACGATTCGAACTGCGGATTGGCTCGTCGACATTGGCCCTGGCGCGGGGGAGCATGGTGGCGAGGTTGTGCATTCCGGCAGCTATGAGGATCTCGTTGCTAACCCAAGATCCATCACGGGAGATTATCTTTCTGGTCGAACCTCCATCGAGACTCCGGGACAAAGACGCCTGGTCGATCCAGAACGAGTTTTAACAGTCGAGGGCGCGCGCGCAAATAATCTCAAAAATGTGACCGTTGGTTTCCCCTTATGTACTTTCACCGCGGTGACCGGTGTCAGCGGATCCGGTAAGTCGTCGCTCGTAAACGACATTCTGTACAAGTCGCTCGCGAACTCACTTAACGGCGCCCGACAGATTCCGGGCCGTCACACTCGCATCGTTGGTCTCGACAACCTGGACAAGGTCGTTCACGTTGATCAAGCACCCATTGGACGAACCCCGCGCTCGAATCCTGCCACCTACACCGGTGTTTTTGACCGCATCCGCACGCTGTTTTCTGAAACGGCTGAGGCTAAAGCGCGTGGCTATCTGCCGGGCCGATTCAGCTTCAACGTTAAAGGGGGCCGCTGCGAGAATTGCGCAGGGGACGGCACCATCACGATTGAAATGAACTTTTTGCCCGATGTCTATGTTGTCTGTGAAGTGTGCGGTGGTGACCGATACAACCGTGACACCCTCGCAGTGCGCTACAAGGGTAAGAACATTGCGGAAGTCCTCAACATGCCTATCAGCGAAGCTGCAGAGTTCTTTGATGCCATCACCGCGATCCATCGCTACCTGAAAACACTCGAAGAGGTGGGACTCGGTTACGTCCGGTTGGGCCAGAGTGCCACGACCTTGTCGGGCGGAGAAGCGCAGCGCGTCAAGTTGGCCACTGAGTTGCAGCGAAGGTCAATGGGGCGAAGTATCTATGTGCTTGATGAACCCACAACCGGATTACATTTTGAGGATGTTCGTAAGCTTCTTCTCGTGCTCAACGGTTTAGCCGATAAGGGGAACACGGTTATTGTCATCGAGCACAACCTTGATGTCATCAAGTCTGCGGACTGGGTCATTGACCTTGGCCCCGAAGGGGGCGCGGGAGGGGGC
>JBDSUT010000206.1:0-4860 GCA_039927595.1 Terrimesophilobacter sp. | reverse complement strand
TCGCAAGGGAATCGCCTTCATGGCGAGTGCCCACCTATTTGATGACTTCTATCAGGGTGTGGTTCCGGCTCTCTTGCCGTTTCTCGTTCTTGAGAGGCACTACAGCTATGCGGCGGTGGCAGGGCTCACTCTCGCAGCAAATTTGCTCTCCTCGGTCGCTCAACCTGCCTTCGGGTGGTGGGGAGACAGAAAGCCCAGGCGCTGGCTGATCCCGGCGGGCATGGTGCTCGCGGCGGTCGGAGTGAGCTTGGTGGCTTTTACGCCCGAATACTGGATGACGTGGCTCGTGATCGCGATCTCCGGAATCGGCATCTCAGCTTTCCACCCGGAGGCTGCGCGCGCGGCGCGCAGTGCCGCAGGAAACAGCAACCGCGCTATGAGCGTTTTTGCCGTCGGGGGAAACCTCGGGTTCGCGACCGGGTCACTCGTGGCAACACCACTGCTGTTGATCACCGGGCTCTCCGGAACACCGCTTCTCATGATTCCCGCGCTCGGGATGGCGCTTGTCATCGTGTTCTGGTTGCGGAGAGTGCTTGACGGCCCCGCAGGCTCGCCGCGCAAAGTTGTTCACCCGCCAGGGCCAGACAATTGGCCGGGCTTCCTGCGGCTCACGGCCGTGGTTGTGGTTCGCTCGATCGTGTTCTTCGGCTCGGTGTCGTTCATCGCGCTGTACTTCATCCACGACTTCAAGACTTCACAAGCACTCGGCGGTGCCGCGCTGACCGTGTTCTTGAGCGCGGGTGCTATCGGCACGCTGCTGGGCGGATGGCTGGCGGATCGCGTGGGAAGGCTGCGCAGCATCCGCATCGGATTTGTGGCGGCGATTCCCTCGCTGCTTGGCGTCGTGCTTGCACCAAACTGGCCGATAGCGATGCTGTTCGTGGCGATTTTTGGCGTGGCGATTTTCATCCCGTTTGCCGTGTTTGTGATCCTCGGGCAGGACTACCTGCCCAACCGGATAGGTATTGCCAGCGGTGTGACTGTTGGCCTTGCCGTCACCGTCGGCGGACTCTTCAGCCCGCTCTTGGGCTGGGTCGCCGACCAAACAGATTTGAAAGTGGCCTTCGCAATCCTCGTCGGCCTCACGGTGGTGTGCCTTGGGCTCGCGTTTTTCTTGCGTGAGCCGTCGGCACAACCGCGTCACCCTCGCCCGCTCGGCGATACGACTGCCGAAGCTGCAGATGAGGGTGCGCTGTAGTTTTTCTTTAAAGCTGGTTGCCGAGCTTGTACTCGGGCATCTCTTCGCCTGCTCGTGTGTACGAGAATCCATCAGCGCCGATCGTGACCGCCATTTCGCTCTCATCGGTTCGAGCTACGAGAGGCTGAGGGTTTCCGTCGAGGTCGAGAACTGTTGATGCCTCGGTGTACCAGCTCGGGACGACCGCGTTGCCCCACCAGTCGCGACGCTGGTTGTCGTGCACGTCCCAGGTGACAACAGGATTGTCAGGATCTCCCGTGTAGTAGTCCTGTGTGTAGATTTCGACGCGGTGCCCGTCAGGGTCACGCAGGTACAGGTAGAACGCGTTCGAGACACCGTGACGTCCAGGGCCGCGCTCGATGCAATCCGACATCCGCAACGCGCCGAGTTTGTCGCAGACCGCAATGATGTTGTGCTTCTCGTGGGTAGCGAAGGCGACGTGGTGCATGCGGGGCCCGTCTCCGCCGGTCATCGCCGTGTCGTGCACGGTCGGCTTGCGGCGCATCCACGCTGCGTAGGTTGTTCCTTCGGCATCCTGGATGTCTTCGGTGACGCGAAAACCGAGCTCCTCCATATATTTGACGTCCGCAGGCACATCGGGGGTGACCTGATTGAAGTGGTCGAGTCGAACGAGGGCACCGGGTGTGTGCAGGTCGTAGCGCCATGCCAGGCGCTCGACATGCTCCACGTCGTAGAAGAACTCGTACGGGAAACCGAGTGGGTCTTCGACGCGCACGGAGTCGCCGTAACCCTTAGAGAAGCCATCGGCGCGACGCTCGACGCGGCATCCGCGCTCGGTGTAGAAGGCAACCGCTTTGTCGAGATCCTCAGGGCTGCGCACACGAAAACTGAAAGCAGCAACTGCGGCGAAATCACCCTTACGCAGGACGAGGTTGTGGTGGATGAATTCCTCAAGCGAGCGAAGGTATATCGTGTGCTCGTCTTCTTCGGTGACGACGAGGCCCAGTACATCAACGTAGAAGCGTCGGCTTGCGGCGAGGTCGGTGACCACGAGCTCCATCGATGCGCAGCGAAGGATGTCCGGCGCCGGCTCGCTGAAGGTGGAGCCAGACGCTTACATTGTGGGTTCTGCCATGAGCGTTTTCCTTTTCTCGAGTGAAGTTTTAGGCCTTGCCGAAGCGAGGTGAGTGGGCCTGATTGAGGGTGATGTGCACTGCTTGCTGGTCTGTGTAGAAGTCGATGGAGCGGTACCCACCTTCGTGACCGAGTCCGGATGCTTTCACGCCACCGAATGGCGTGCGCAAATCCCGCACGTTGTTGGAGTTGAGCCACACCATTCCGGCCTCCACGTTCTGGGCGAAGTTGTGTGCGCGCTTCAGATTGTTGGTCCAGATGTAGGCGGCGAGGCCGTACTTGGTATTGTTCGCCAGGGCGAGCGCCTCTTCATCCGTGTCGAACGGTGTGATGGCGACGACGGGGCCGAAGATTTCTTCCTGGAAGATTCTGGCATCGGGGGAGACGTCGGCGAACGCGGTGGGGGCGACGTAGTTTCCGGTCTCGAAACCCTCCGGGCGGCCACCACCGGCAATAAGGCGACCCTCAGTCTTGCCGATCTCGACATAGCTCATGACCTTCGCGTAGTGCTCGGGGTGAACGAGTGCGCCAACTTCCGTGCGCGGGTCGTGCGGGTCGCCAACGACGATGTTCTTCGCGCGTTCCGCATACTGCTCAACAAACTGGTCGTAGATGGGGCGCTCCACCAGAATGCGGCTTCCGGCTGTGCAGCGTTCGCCGTTAAGTGAGAACACACCGAAGATTGTGGCGTCGATCGCATCATCGAGGTCCGCATCGGCGAAGACGACGGCAGGTGACTTGCCACCGAGTTCCATCGAGAGTCCTTTGAGGAACGGCGCGGCGTTCGCGAAGATCAACTGGCCGGTGGAGGATTCGCCGGTGAACGAGATCAGCGGCACATCCGGGTGCTTGACGAGCGCATCGCCTGCCTCTTCGCCCAGACCATTGACGAGGTTGAAGACGCCGTCAGGGACGCCAGCCTCACGGAAGATCTCCGCCCAGAGACTAGCCGAGAGTGGCGTGAATTCTGCGGGTTTCAGTACGACGGTGTTCCCCGTTGCCAGAGCGGGAGCGAGCTTCCACGATTCGAGCATGAACGGCGTATTCCAGGGGGTGATGAGCCCGGCGACGCCGATCGGCTTGCGGTTGACGTAGTTGACCTGGCGGCCTGGCACCTTGTAGGTGTCGTCGTGTTGGGCGACGATGAGGTCCGCGAAGAAGCGGAAGTTCTCGGCGGCGCGAGCGGCCTGACCGAGAGCCTGGGAGATGGGCAGCCCGGTATCGAAGGTTTCGAGTTCGGCGAGCCTGGCATCCCGTGCCTCAATGAGGTTCGCGACCTTGTGCAGGATGCGTGAGCGCTCCCGCGGCAACATCTTCGGCCATGGGCCGTTAACAAACGCGTCCTTCGCTGCGGCGACAGCCAAATCGATGTCGGCTTTCTTTCCGGCAGCGGCCTGAACGTAAGTCTCGTTCGATACTGGGTCGAGCACGTCAAAGGTTGCGCCATCGACGCTGTCGACAAACGAGCCACCAATGAAATGCTGAATACTTTTCGGAAGATTTTCCGGAACGAAGTGCGACATTTACTTACCTCCAACGGTGAAGCCCTTGGGGGAGGTGAGGTACTTCTCACCCTCAGCCATGAGCGCTTTGATCTTCACGAGGCCGGCTTCCGTCGGCTCGATGAGCGGTGAACGTACGTGGCCGCTCGTGATGAGGCCCTGCTGTTCGAGCACCCATTTGCCTGGCGCGGGGTTGGTCTCCACGAACAACAGGTCGACGAGGGGGTGCAGGCCATAGTGGATCTCGCGTGCCTTCGCGAAGTCGCCGGACTCCCAGGCCTGGAACATTTCGGCGACAGCGGCGGGGGCGATATTCGCGGTGGCGCTCACGAATCCGGCACCGCCGAGAGCCATAAGCGGCAGGCACAGAAGTTCGATGCCGCTCCACACGAGCAGCTCTGGGCCGCACAGATGCAGCACGCGCGAGAAGTGCTCGAAGTCTTTTGTGGTCTCCTTCACGCCGACGAAGTTCTCCACGTCGTGAAAGAGCCGTGCAACGGTCTCCGGTGCGATGTCCACTGCGGTGCGACTCGGCACGTTGTAGGCGACGATCGGCAGATCCGGGAACTCGTCCGCCACCGTCTTGTACCAGCGGTAGAGTGCCTCCTGAGTCGGGCGAGCGTAGTACGGCGTGATGATGAGCGCGGCGTCAATGCCCGCGTCGCGGGCCGCTGCGGTGAGCTCCATGGTTTCGTCGAGCTTCGCGGATCCGGTACCGGGCATGAACGGCACGCGGTCCCCAACAGCTGCAGCGACCGTGCGGATGGCCTCTGCGCGCTCCTCAATCGTCTGCGAGCTTGGCTCGCCGGTTGAGCCACCGATCGAGATGCCGTTGCTGCCGGATGCCAGCTGCCAGTTCACGAGGTTCGTAAGGCTTGCGTGGTCGACGGCCCCGTCACTCGTGAAGGGAGTCATGAGAGGGGCGATGGAGCCACGGATCGAGGCCGGGTTGCTGCGGAACTTCATGCTGTCTCCTGTGAGGGGTGAGGGTGGTTTTGGTGGGCGAGAAAAGAGTCGAGGGTGGTCAGTCGGTGATTGCGCGCGGCGAACTCGAGCTCAACTGCA
>JBDSUT010000205.1:0-7031 GCA_039927595.1 Terrimesophilobacter sp. | reverse complement strand
AGCAAGACCGCGAGCGGATACCTCGCGGCACGAAGGTTAGGAATCGGACGGCTCGGCCGCTGGCGCACGGGCCTCACCCTGACGCCGCGCGGTGAGTTCTCGATCGTCATCGCTGGCCTCGCCGTCGGCGCCGGTGTTGAAGCGCAGCTCGCCCCGGTCGCCACCGCCTATGTACTGCTCACCATCATTATCGGATCGGTGCTCGCAAGGCTGCCGGATACCGCATGGTTTCGTCGCGCTGCGGCCCAGAAGCCACCCCTGACTGCTCCTGTTCAGGCGGTCCAGACTGCGACGAGCGAACCAAGCGCGTAAGTGACTGCAGCGGCTCCATAACCGATGGCCAACTGACGCAGTGCTCTACGAAGGGGCGATGCCCCAGAGACCACGCCAACCACAGCGCCGGTGGCAAGAAGTACCAGACCAACGGCGACGGCAGCGATCACGACGGCGAGCAGCCCCGTCGCTCCAAACAGGTAGGGAAGAACGGGCACGATGGCCCCGACAGAAAAGAACACGAAGCTGGAGAGAGCGGCACCCGTGGGCGATCCAATCTCCTCAAAGATTTCCGCATTGTGATCGGTGTCCAGCTCGTGGTTGCCCAAAACCTCGGTTGCCTTCGTTGAGGCTTCCTGCTCGGAGAGCCCCCGCGCGCGGTAGACCAGAGCGAGTTCGTTGGCGTTGACATCTAGGTCGATCAAAGCGCCACCCCGATTGGGACTCGGAACTGTGGATTCAAGAAGCTCACGTTGAGAACTCACCGACACGAACTCGCCCGCAGCCATTGACAGCGCTCCAGCCAACAAACCGGCGATTCCGGCAATGATCACGAACTGGGGGGAGACACCCGTTGCCCCGATGCCGAGCACAAGCGCGAAGTTACTCACGACACCGTCGTTGGCGCCAAACACGGCAGCACGAAAAGTGCCCGAGATCTGAGCCCGCCCCCGAGCTGCTAGGCCGCGCACCACTTCTTCATGGATACGTTCGTCGGCCGCCATCGAGCGCGTGGCATCCCGATCAACATCGTAGGGCGAACGCGCCTCTGCCCGTTGCGCGAGCGCGAGCACAAAGACGGATCCAAATCGGCGCGCAAGCCAGCCGAGCATCCGCGTGCGCAGCTCACCACCGCGGGGGTCACCCACGTTGTCGCCAAGAAGTTCACGCCAGTGCGCCTCGTGCCGACCTTCTGCTTCCGCGAGCGCGAGCAAGATCTCACGCTCCTCGCCGGTGCGACGTGACGCAAGGTCGCGGTAGGTGGCAGCTTCAGCGCGCTCGTTCGCCATATATCGTCGCCACCGGCGCACTTCTGCGGGAGTCGGATCACCGGCAACCATCTCGGCCCTCCTTCCCCGTCTGCGCGAGCACATCGCTTCCTGGGTTCGTAACACTCTCGATTATGATGGCTCCTGCGCAGGTGACGCGGCCGCCCCGTGCGGGCAAACGCCGCTCGTTTATGGTGACGTGCATAACCTTCAGCCTAGGTGCAGAGCGAAAATGGCATCGACAAAGGGGAACCATGAACGACATTCGTCACGAAGTCATCGCGCTGTTTGATGAGGTCTTCGACGGTGCGCCGGAGGGCGTCTGGTCGGCCCCTGGTCTGGTGAACCTGATCGGTGAACACACCGAGTACAACAAGGGTTTCGTGTTGCCGTTCGCGATCGAGCGCCGCACGTTCTCGGCCGTGCGCATTCGCACAGACCGCACCCTTCGCGTCGCGAGCGCGTTCGCTGGCGAACTCGTCGAACTGAACCTCAATGACCTCTCGACAACGACGTTGGAGGGTTGGTCAGCCGTTCCGTTCGGAGTCATGCGGGCACTTGGCCACCTGGGCGCCGATCTCGCCGCCGTGCCTGGTGTGGAGATTTTTGTTGACTCAGACCTTCCGGCGGGCACCGGGCTAGGTTCCTCCGCGTCTCTGGAGTGTTCGCTTGCGCTCGCGCTCAACGACACGTGGGGCCTGGGTTTCGACAACGACACGCTCGCGCTTGCGGGGCAGCTTGCCGAAAATATTGCGGATGGGGCGCCCGCGGGCATCATGGATCCGATCGCCTCGCTCTACGGGCAGCCCGGCCAGGCCATGCTTCTGGATTGCCGCTCTCGCCAGATCACTCCGGTGGATCTGAACTTTGAGCGCGACGGCCTCAGTCTCTTCGTCATTGACACAGCCACCTCTCACGATAACGCTACGGCCCACTCTGCGGAGCGCCGCGCAGCATGCGAGCGGGGTGCCTCCGTTCTTGGCATCGAGTCACTTCGTGACCTCACCGTCGACGACCTGAATCGGGCCAGACACGCGCTGGATGACACCACCTTCCGTCGCGTGCGGCACGTGGTCACCGAGAACCGGCGGGTGCTTGAAACTGCGCGCGTGCTGACCGAATTGGGAGGCGCCGCGATAGGCGAAATTCTCGATGCCTCGCACCGATCATTGCGAGACGATTTCGAAGTCTCCACACCCGAGCTCGACCTCGCGGTGGAGACGGCGCTCGCTCACGGTGCCCTTGGCGCGCGCATGACGGGTGGGGGT
This sequence comes from Terrimesophilobacter sp., assembly GCA_039927595.1. Classification (GTDB taxonomy): domain Bacteria; phylum Actinomycetota; class Actinomycetes; order Actinomycetales; family Microbacteriaceae; genus Terrimesophilobacter. The sequence goes on along the minus strand of JBDSUT010000205.1, from coordinate 4,501 downwards.
TTAGGAGGCTGTGCGATCGCACTTATCCCCCGCGAAAACGCGTCGCTGTTACGAGTTGCTATCGATGGTGCGTTTGCTGAACACGGCTACGGGCAACCTGATAGCTTTGGCGTGTCTGCATCGCTGGGAGCTCAGAGGGACGCATGATCACTCAGGGGCGCAAGCGCTGAAATAGGGAGCTGGTTATGGTGGGCCACCGGTTGAGGCTCGCCGCACTGTCATGTGCGGCGATCGTAGTATTTTCAGGGCTTGCGGGTTGTGCTGGAGCAGCCACCCCAACGCCAGATTCCAGCACCCCCGCAGCGGAGCCAACGACAGAACCCACCGTCGCACCGCCCACGGACACGACGAAGGACATCCTTTTCGTCATCACGGCAAACGTGCGAGCAGCTGACGGCCGCACGATCGGAATTTCCATGTCTGCACACGCTCCCGTGGCGAGCACCGAGAGTGAAGCTTCGGACTTGCGCAACTCACTCATCGACGTGTGCGGGGCCGGCACGTGAGTTCAACCCATTGACGAACAGTACCTAGAAACAAACGGGAGCACGCTCATGCGGCTTGCTATCACCGCCACCTCGCCTGATCTCAAGTTCCAGGCACCCATCGAGTTGCTTTTGGGAAGCCCTTACTTCGCACAAGCCGCTATCGGCTCCGGTGTCACCCCGATCGCCGACGGTATCACCTGTTTCAGTGGATTCGAGTGGTCAAAATCGGGAACAGTGCTCGGAATCAGTGATTTTGAGAATGTCGATGGTGTTCCTGATCTCGAGCAGTGGAAGACCGGAATGTACGGCTTCTATGTGAAACCAAACTCCGGCGCGACGATCGAAGCGTGTAAGGCCACCATCACCGAGTTGGGCATGAAAGCGAATATTGGCGACGTGCAGGGCTGGAACCCGAACAACGCTGGAGACGGAGTCTCCTGCAAGATCGGCTACTCGGGAGACTAGCGGTGCCCGTTGAGGGCCGCCTGGCGTTCGGCGATTTCCACAACATTGCGAAGTAGCATGGCCCGCGTCATGGGCCCCACCCCTCCGGGGTTCGGTGAAATCCAGCCCGCCACCTCAGCGACATCCGAAGCGACATCGCCGGCAACCCGACTTTGCGCACCGTCCATGACACGGCTCACGCCCACATCGAGTACAACTGCCCCCGGCTTCACCATGCTCGCGGTCACCAGCCCAGCCACCCCTGCTGCCGCGATGATGACATCGGCTCTGCGCAGATGATCGGGTAGATCCACGGTGCCCGTATGCGTGAGTGTGACGGTCGCGTTGTAGTCACGAAGGGTGAGAAGAGGTCCGATAGTGCGACCCACGGTGACGCCGCGCCCGACAACAACCACGTCTTTACCCTGCCAGCCCAGCCCATGCCTCTCAACGAGTTCGATAATTCCGAGCGGTGTGCACGGGAGCGGCGAGGCGATGGTCTGGCCCACGCCGAGCAGTAACCGTCCCAGATTCATGGGGTGAAGCCCATCCGCGTCTTTGCGCGGGTCAATGCGCTCGAGGACGGCATTCGTGTTGATGTGCGGTGGTAACGGCAACTGAACAATGTAGCCGGTCGTAAACGGGTCAGCGTTGAGCCGATCAATTGCCGCCATGACCTGTTCCTGCGTGGCGTTACTCGGCAAGTCTTGCCGCACCGAGGCGATGCCGATGTCAGCGCAGTCGCGGTGTTTTCCCGCGACGTACCAGCCTGACCCTGGATCGTCGCCAACGAGCACGGTGCCAAGTCCCGGCGTGACGCTCGCCTCCGCGAGCGCCACCACGCGCTCCTTAAGCTCGGATTTGATGGTCGCCGCTGTTGCCTTGCCATCCAATACCCGTGCGGTCATTACCACTGCTCCAGGCCCGGGTAGAGCGGGAACGCATCCGTAAGAGTCTTCACTCGGGTGCGAAGCCCTGCAATGTCCGGGTTCGGTTGCAGTGCGAGCGCGATGACGTCGGCAACCTCCGTGAACTCTTCATCGTCGAACCCGCGAGTGGCGAGTGCTGGAGTTCCAATACGCAGACCGGATGTCACCATCGGTGGGCGCGGATCGAACGGCACCGAGTTGCGGTTGACGGTAATCATGACCTCGTGCAGCACGTCTTCGGCCTGCTGGCCGTCGAGGGGTGAGTTGCGCAGGTCGGCGAGCACGAGGTGCACGTCGGTTCCACCGGTGAGCACGTCGAGGCCGTTGGCCTTGGCATCGTCTGCCGTGAGGCGCTCGGCAAGAATGTGGGCGCCGCGCAGGGTGCGCTCCTGACGGTCTTTGAACTCGGCTGTTCCCGCGAGAAGAAACGCGGTCGCCTTCGCCGCGATGATGTGCATGAGTGGCCCGCCCTGCTGGCCGGGGAACACGTTGGAGTTCAGCTTCTTGGCCAGCTCCATGTCTCGGCTGAGAATCAAACCAGAGCGGGGCCCCGCGAGCGTCTTGTGCACGGTCGTGGAGACGACATCCGCGTACGGCACGGGGCTCGGGTGCAGCCCGGCAGCGACGAGGCCAGCGAAGTGCGCCATGTCGACCCAGAGCTTTGCACCCACCTCGTCGGCGATGGCACGGAAAGCCTCGAAGTCCAACTGGCGTGAGTACGCGGACCAACCGGCGATGATGACGGTCGGTTTGTGCTCTAACGCCTTCTCGCGCACAACATTCATGTCTACGCGGAACGTCGTGGGGTCGACGCCGTAGCTTGCGACGTTGTAGAGCTTTCCCGAAAAGTTCAGCTTCATGCCGTGAGTAAGGTGACCACCGTGGGCAAGTTCAAGGCCGAGGATGGTGTCGCCGGGTTGGGCGATAGCCGATAGCACCGCTGCGTTCGCTGTCGCACCGGAGTGTGGCTGCACGTTCGCGTACTCAGCACCGAAGAGAGCCTTGGCGCGGTCGATGGCGAGCTGCTCTGCGATGTCGACGAATTCGCATCCGCCATAGTAGCGGCGGCCAGGGTAGCCCTCGGCGTACTTATTAGTGAGCACGGAGCCGGCAGATTCGAGAATTGCGCGAGGCACAAAGTTCTCGCTCGCGATCATCTCCAGGTAGTCGCGCTGTCGCCCGAGCTCCTGCTCAAGTACGGCGGCAATCTCCGGGTCAACGCTCGAAAGCGGATCGGTGAAAGTGGACGGGAGGCGATCAGACACAGGGGGCTCCTCTGCAAACTCAACGGATGTTACAAAGGTATCCGTTTCAGCCGCGGCACACGGCCACTTCTCGTGCACAACTCAATGGCTAGATTCGTTCTCCACGGGCTGAACGGCGCGTATTTCATTGCCGGCTGTCAATCTGCGGTTATCGATTAATAGCTCCCCACCCTGCTCCGGCCGTGGTGGAAGGCATCGACGTGTTGCTGGGCATTTTGGTCGTACAAGCCGCGACACAAACGGCTACTGACCTTCGCCTCGTGGTGGTGGGTCGGGCGTTCTGAGGGCATTTCTTATGCACCTGAGGTCATCAGAGATGCCGCCATGGCCAACTCGGACGTTCTCTCGAAGAAGGCAGCTGCTGTCGAATGGGTAGCTGCCGTCAACGAGACGAAAAGTTTTGGAACATGGCGTTACCTCATCGCCTCCGAAGAGTCACTCACCACGCGAATCGGCGCAGGCGAAATCACCCCGTGACGGTCGCGATAGTCTCAGGGGTGCACCGCACGATGAAGTGAGGCTGGTCCATGGCTTTCAAGCACCGCGTTGTTTGGTACGCGCCGTTATCGATCGTGCTTGCCTTCGCAATCTCCTTCACGGGGGCGCCGATCACGACGACAGAGCCAGTGCGGGCGGCGGAACTTCCCGCACTTGTTTCCGCACTCGACCGTACGGTTGTTCCTGCCCCGGTGGCACTGGTTGCGGGTGAGGGTGCCTTCCTTTTTGATAAACACACCTCGGTGGATGCCCGCGGTGCCGCTGCCCCGGTCGCCGAGTATCTGGTCAACCTTCTGCGCCCCATGACGAGGCTGTCTTTGCCGCTCTCCGGTCGCGGAAACATCATTCTCAGCATCGAAGCGGGGCACCCTCCCGGCGGCTACGAACTGACGGTCGCACCGGGCGGCATCCGCATTACGGCGAATGACCCTGAGGGGCTTTTTGACGGTGTGCAAACGCTGCGGCAATTGCTGCTTCCGAGGGGTGACACTTCTGGTCGCTACGGCATCGCCACCACCACCATCACCGACTACCCGCGCTACATCTACCGTGGTGCCATGCTGGATGTCGCGAGACACTTCTTTGGTGTGGACGACGTCAAGCGCTACATCGACAACATTTCGATGCTCAAAATGAACGTGCTCCATCTGCACCTCAGCGATGACCAGGGCTGGCGCATCGAGATCAAAGGTTGGCCGCGCCTCACCGAAGTGGGTGGCTCTCGCCAGGTGGGTGGCGGTGCTGGCGGCTTCTTTACGCAACAGCAGTACAGCGAAATTGTGAGGTACGCGGCATCCCGCTACGTCACGATCGTGCCAGAGATCGACATGCCCGGTCACACAACGGCAGCCCTCGCCTCCTACGCTGAACTGAACTG
>JBDSUT010000204.1:0-1874 GCA_039927595.1 Terrimesophilobacter sp. | reverse complement strand
GACGAGGAGTGCGCCGAATACTCGCCCTGACATGCGTGGCATCCATCCGACGCTCTCCACCTGCAGGCCCATTTTTTCGACAAAGTCGACTTGGGCTGGGCTGAAGAGGCCGGAATCTCGGGTTTGTTGCTGGTGAGAAACGTCGTTGTTCATGACTTCAGTCTCGCTTAGATCGTCTGATTTCTTGTGCAGTAGCTCGCCATATCGTAACATTTTCCTCACATATTTCAGTAATCGTTGAAATCATGATAGTAATATTTTACAACTTTTCTAGGAAGTGAGCACCGATGCCCTCCCCAACCGTCACACCGACACAGATCGTCTCCAAGGAGACTGCAGTCAGAGTGCACGACTGGATGACACAACCCGGTGGCGATGTTGATGCCTGGGTAGAGATTCAGAACCTTCGCACCGAAAGCTACCTCAATCGGCTCAGCGCCATCGAGTACTTTCGCACGAGCATCCAAGAAATCGTTGATGAGCCGTACCGTTCGGCCCCGACCGTTCGCGGCGGCAAATCGTTTGATCTTCGTCGCGAGAGCGGAGAAGAGCAAGCCTCGCTCTGGGTGAGTGATGAGGCTGGCGAGCGTTGCCTGGTCTCAGCCTCAGAATTCGGGGCGATGAGCGACACGATCGCTGAGTTTGCTCCGTCACCAGATGGTTCAACGGTCGCGTGGGCCCTCTCGCACGGTGGAGCTGATTGGATGGTCGCTCGCTTTCGCTCGACCGAATCTGGGACCGATAACGATGACCTGATTGATGGCATCAAGTGGCCGAGTTTCGCCTGGATCGACAACTCCACAGTCGCCTACCTCTCCTGGGATCGCCCGCCCGCTGGTGAAGAGCTCACTGCAGCCAATTCTGGATCCTGCGTGAGAGTGCACCTTCTTGGCACGGCTCAGACTGAGGACGCAATCCTTTTTCAACCCGAAGACACGGCGTGGGTCATTCCTAGCGTCTCTGCTGACAGGAAGTGGCTCGTTGTACAAGAGTCAGTCGGCACTGTTCCTGCAAAGATTTTTCGGCAGCCAGTGGCAACAGCTCACCGAGATGGTTGGGAGACAGTTGTCGACGGAGCCGGGCCGAACTCCTACATCGGCGTCTGTAATGACGAGACGCTCGTGATGAGTCATGCTGCGTCACCCATGGGCCAGGTCATTGGTTATCACTCTGATGGAACTCGCCGGGTCATCTTTGAGGCGACCACGATGACTCTGGACGGGGCTGAGCTCGTCGGAGATCGGCTACTCCTTCTCGGTAACAAACTCGATGGGGGTCTCCTTCAGCTTGTGGGAGTCGATGGTGGAAACCTCGCGACCCTGGTACTCCCCGACGATGCCGCGGTAGAAGACGTGACCGTCGACCCCGAGGGCAAGGCAGTGTATGTGGGACTTCAACACATTGGCGGATCACGGCAGGTGTCGAAGTACAGCACGGCCGCGGAAGCGACCAAAAATGCGTTGGTCGCGCCTCACGTCGAGAATCTGGCCGTGACCTCCCCCTCTGAGCCCCACGACCCCACGATGTGGGATGTCAGCATCGTTGAGGTCACGAGCAGTGATGGAACTAAAGTTCCGATGCGGGTCGTGCGCGCTGCGGGCTCGGTTCCCAGTAAGAACGCAAAGGTGTTGCTCTCCGTCTACGGTGGTTACAGCGTGCACTATCTTTCCTCTGCGTACCATGCGTGGCACGGGGCATGGCTGAAAGCCGGCGGGGTACTTGCCTACGCGGGAGTGCGTGGTGGCAGTGAGCTGGGCGAATCATGGCACGAGGCCGGCATCCGCGAAAACAAGCAACGCGGCATCGACGACCTCATCGCGTGCATCGAATGGTTTGAGGTAAAGGGCTGGTCCAGTCCCAAGAATGTCGTCATC
>JBDSUT010000203.1:0-2580 GCA_039927595.1 Terrimesophilobacter sp. | reverse complement strand
TGGGGATGAGCGCAGACCAGTTCGGGCACTGGGTAGGTGCGAGCGTCCACGATGTCGGGCAGGTCGTCGCGACCGCGCAGATCGCTGGTACGAGTGCTTTAGCCATCGCCATTGTTATCAAACTCACGCGCGTGCTCATGCTTGCGCCGATGGTCTCGATCGCCGCGCTCGTCGTACGTCGCAACGAGGGTCGCGCGGATCCTGCCCTGGTTGCGGACGCGTCGTACGACACTGGCACCTCGGTAAACTCGGCCGCTGGCGATCCCGCCCTCACCGCGGCGCCTGCCAAGCCCGCTAAGCGCCCGCCCATCGTTCCTCTCTTCGTCGTCGGATTCTTGCTCGCGGCTGCCATCCGCTCTTTCATCCCACTGCCAGAATCGGTTCTCAGCGTTGCGGATACCGCACAAACTGCACTCCTCGCTATGGCGTTGTTCGGGCTCGGCACAGGGGTGCGCGTGCGCGAACTTGTGAGCACCGGATGGCGGTCACTCTTGGTCGGCCTGTCGTCGTGGGCTCTCATCGCCGTGCTTGCTTACGGGGCAGTGCTCATCAGCTAAGTGATCCGGCGCGCATCAGATGCCAGGTGAGATAGTGCGAAAGCCCAACTCCTCGGCGGAGGCAAGCAGCCGCTGATCGTAGGCGCACACGAAGTCTGCACCGATGAGGGTTGCTGTGGCGAGGTGGATGGCGTCGAGACTCCGCAACGTCGCAGGGCCTATACGGCGGGCAATATCTGCCACGGTTTCACTCATCGGTGATTCGTCAACCCCGGCAACTGCGTTGTCAATCAATCGAATAACCTCCAGCGGTGATTCTGATTCCCTGCGGGAGCGAACCGTTCTGGTGAGCTCAATCCACGCAAGGGTCGATGACACCAATAGTGAGCCCTCCTGCATCCAAGCGTGGATGCAGTCGATCAATGCATCCGACTCCACCTCCCTGACGGCACGCTTAACGAGTGCGCTGCTGTCGAGATAGATCCGCATCTAGAACCTATCCTCGCGGTCCAGAAGACCTAGTGAGGTCACTCCATCGGGGAGCTCAATGAGTCGATGCGGACGCCTGTACGGCACTCGAGCGGAAATGACGATGCCACGCGCTATGAGATCTTCCACTGATGTGCGGACTGTCGCCGACTCGGCAAGTCCTAGGAACCGGTCCAACGCTTCACGGATGAGGTCTTGCTGCGAGCGACCGGTACGCTCCGCCTCGTCGCGCAGAGCCTTTTCCGTTGCTGCACGGAGTCTGAGATTCGTCGCCATGGCCAAATGGTACCACCGTGGTACCAATTCTGTACCGAGACTGCAATGCCGAGTTCTGCAGCCATCACCTCGTATCCTGAGTGCGTGAGCAACCATCCGACCCGCAAGCAACGTGCTGCGCGCAAGCGCAAGCGGCGGATGGGGCAGGTCGAGCACGATCTCAGTGACGCGCAGTGGGCTGCGCTCACCGCGGCGTGGGGCGGATGCGCATACTGCGGCGTTGAGGGTGCAGCTCTGCAAAAAGATTGCGTGCAACCGATTTCTCGAGGCGGTCGCTACACCCTTGACAATGTTGTACCGGCGTGTGGCTCGTGCAACGCAAGCAAAAGCAACTTCGAAGTCACGGCGTGGATGAGGCGGCGACGCTTCGACGAGGGTGCGTTTCTCGTGCGGAGTTACACGATCCAGAAAGATCTCGCTCACACGTTCTTGGTCGAGCCAACACAAGCGGCCAACTCCGAACGTGAAGACTTCGAAACGCCCACTATTCCGTCGACGTAATCACCCGGCGCACAAGCGGCACACCCGGCCGGTAAGCGAGGTGCACGTAGTTTGGTGCGTCGAGCATCACGAGGTCGGCGCGCTGGCCGACTGCGAGGCCACCGATGTCTGTGCGCTGCAGGGCGGCTGCTCCCCCCGCTGTTGCCGCCCACAGCGCTTCAGCCGGGCTGAAGTTCATGTCCCGCACCGCCACGGCGATGCAGAACGGCATGGACGACGTGAAGCTTGAGCCTGGGTTGCAGTCGCACGCGAGCGCGACGGAGGCGCCGGCGTCAATAAGGCGGCGGGCCTCCGGATAGGGCTGACGGGTCGAAAACTCAACGCTAGGCAACAGCGTGGCGACGGTGTCGGATGCCGCAAGGGCATCGACATCCGCATCGGTCAGGAAGGTGCAGTGGTCGACACTTGCCGCGCCCAACTCAACGGCGAGCTGCACCGCACCCGAGGGGGCAAGCTGAGCACCGTGCATACGCGCACCCAGCCCGCGAGCCATTCCCGCGGTCAGAATCGCGCGGGCCTGGTCGACATCGAAGGCGCCGTTGTCGCAAAACACGTCAACCCACTTCGCGTGCGGAGCGCACGCGTCGAGCATCTCGCCCGTGACGAGCGCGACGTAGGCGGCTGGGTCATCCTTGAACTCGGCCGGCACAACGTGCGCACCGAGGTACGTGGTCTCGGTCGTGAGTTTTTTCGCTATCGCTAGGGAGCGGGCTTCGTCCACAGCAGTGAGCCCGTACCCGCTCTTGATCTCCACCGTCGTGGTGCCTTGCGCACGCATTTCCGCGACGAGTCGAGTCGCATTTGCGGTCAGTTCAGC
>JBDSUT010000202.1:0-6815 GCA_039927595.1 Terrimesophilobacter sp. | reverse complement strand
GGACAAGCTCGAGCAGCGTCTTGTCGAGCGCCACCTCGGGCTTGCGGTGACACCCAGTGCGCGGGCGTGGCTTGCAGAGAGCGGCTATGACCCGATCTATGGCGCGAGGCCACTGCGAAGGCTCATGCAGCGGGAGATCGATGATCGTCTGGCTACAGCACTGCTTGCGGGCACCATCCGTGACGGCGATACCGTGCTCGTGGATCTCAGCGATGACGGGGAAGCGCTCACTGTTCGCAGTAGTTGATTGCGCCCGCGTTTGGGCGCGGAACGTTCCTTTGTGATGTCGGCGATGACGGTGCAGTGGATGAGGCACGGCTACCCATTGACATTCGTAATGTTAGTAACTAACATTTTTGTGTGACCAAAAAGGAGAATACGAAAGCGAAGCTGCAGGCCGCGGGGCGTCGACTCATTCAAGAGCAGGGATACGAGGCAACGACTGCTGATCAGATCGCCGCAGAATGCGGTGTATCGACGATGACGTTCTTTCGCCACTTTCCTTCGAAAGCCATGGTTGTGCTCGACGACCCGTATGACCCGATGATTGCTTCAGCAATCGCCGCCCAGCCCCGTAGTCTGCCGGCCATCGAGCGTGTTCGGCGGGGTCTTCTCGCCGCCTGGATCGCGCTACCGGAGCCAGACAACCACGATCAACGGTCGCGGGTGCGCATCATTGCCCACACTCCCGAACTACGAGCCAAAGCGTGGGAGAACAATACGGCGACGCGCGCGGCCATCGTAAACGTTCTCGTGAGGGACGATGTCGACCGATTGAGTGCAGAAGTCGCAGCGGGCGCCTGCCTTGGCGCGCTCGAAGCTGCACTTTTGGATTGGGGCACCAGCAGCGAAGGGACCCTAGGTGAGCGCATTGCAACAGCACTCGGCCTACTGGGTTCCACAGCGGAAGAATCCAATGATTAAGGCTACGAGTGAGCACGCAATTCGCTTGCGCGGAGTTTCGAAATCCTACAAAGCTCTGCGCGCACTAGACAGTATCGATCTCGGTGTTTTGGCCGGTGAAGTGCACGCGCTAGTTGGCCTCAACGGCGCAGGGAAAACGACAATGCTGCGCGTGCTGTTGGGAGTCATCCAACCTGATGCGGGCAGCGTGTGGGTCCGTGGAAAAAATGTCGCCCACCTGTCAGCCGCAGACTGGAGCGGGGTCGGGCACCTCATCGAAACACCGTTCGCCTATCCGGAGTTGACCGTGCGCGCCAACATCGAGGTTGCCGCTCTTCTCTCGGGAGTCGCAAAGAAAAAGGCTAAAGGCGCGGTCGACTCCATCGTGGACGAGCTAAATCTGGGTGCGTGGGCTGCCCAGCGTATGCGCTCGCTCTCGCTGGGCAACCGCCAGAGGGTTGGTCTCGCTGCTGCGCTAGTCGGCGAGGTGCAGATTGCGGTTCTTGATGAGCCAGCGAACTCCCTTGACCCCGCCGGCGTCGTTCTCGTTCGCGACGCCATCCGTCGGCGAGCTCATGCTGGGGCCGCGATTCTGGTATCGAGTCACCACCTTGATGAGGTGGCGCGCGTCGCGACGAACATTACAGTGATCAACAGTGGGCGGGTAGTGGGTGCGCTAGAGCCCACCGGAATAGACCTTGAGCGCCAGTTTTTCGCACTCATTGAAGCGGATGCGCGAGACACCACAGATGCGGGCCCCGCTGGGGTAGTGAAGGCAACAGCATGACACCCAACAAACAATTTTCTACGGCGCTCACTGTTGAATGGATGAAGTTTCGGCGCTCACCCGTCGTGATCATCACTACACTGCTGCTCATCGTTGGGCTGCTCGCGATGTGTGGAGCGCTGCTCTATGCCATTCAGAGCGGCAACCCGCAGCTCATTGCGAAGGCGGGGCCGACGGCTGCCGCTGGCGGCTGGACCGGAATCTTTGCCATAGCCAGCCAGGTTGTTCCCACCGCCGGGTTGCTGGCGTTCGGTGTGGTTGCCGGATGGGTGTTTGGCCGGGAGTTCACCGAGGGAACCGTGATTGGCCTCTTTGCTCGCCCAGTTTCGCGTACCGTCCTGGCGCTGGCAAAGTTCACTATTCTGCTGCTCTGGATTGCCGCCTGCACCCTGGGGCTTGTTTCGTCACTTCTGCTTCTCGGCATAGCTCTCAGGCTTGGGCCGATAGATTCGGCGCTTCTGAGTCTTGCAGCGAAGCTTGTAGTCGTTGGTGTGCTCACTGGTCTACTCGCCCTGGTCGCCGGGCTCGTGGCCACATGGACGCGAGGCTACCTCTCCGCGATCGGAACCATCATTGGCGTCGTCGTGCTCGCGGTCATTGCGAGCTTCGTGGGAGTCGGCGGATGGTTTCCGTATGCAGCGCCCGGGATCTGGGCAGCAACACCAAGCAGCACAGTCCTGACCCTGACCATGACAATTCAATTGTTGCTCGTGGTGCCGGTGGCCGCGATCATTGCGGCCCTGACAGTGCGAGCGTGGTCGCGGCTTCAGTTGTGAAGATCGACCACCACATCGCTGTCACACGAGCGCGGGCATAACCTCGCGCTCGAACAACTCGATCCCACTCAGATCGTAGGCCGCCTCGGGGAAGTAGTGGATGGCGTAGCCAAGCCCAATTTCCTTCAACGCGGCAAGACGCTCGACGACCTGTTCTGGTGTGCCGACGGCAGCAGAGCCCTCGTAGTCTCGCATGTACTGTGCGGCTTGAGCAGCCCCGAGGAACGGTTCAACGCGCGCCTTGATCGACGCGAGACGATTTTGCACGTCCGCCTCTGTGTCGCCGACGACAGTCATGAAGTTTGTGGTGCGGGTAATGCGGTCGAAATCGGTGCCGACATCCGCGCAGTGCGCCCTCAGCAGCTCGCTCTTGTGGGCGAAGACATCCGCTTTGCCGCCAGCGAAGTTTGTGTAGTCGGCATACTTCGCTGCGATGCGGAGGGTGACCTTCTCGCCGCCACCCGCGATCCAGACGGGGATGCCGCCTTCTTGCAACGGGAGGGGTCGCACGATCGCGCCGTCCACGTCGAAGTGCTTGCCGTGCAGGGTTGCGGTGCCGGTCTTCCAGGCGCGCTGCATGATCTGCACACCTTCATCCAACTGCTGAAGGCGCTCGCCGTCGGTCGGGTAACCGTAACCGTACGCACGCCACTCCTGCTCGTACCAGCCGGCACCAATTCCCATCTCAACGCGACCGCCAGAGATGATGTCAACGGTGGCGGCGACTTTCGCGAGATACGCGGGGTTCCGGTAGCCAATGCACGTGCACATCTGGCCAAGTCGCACGCGAGTGGTCGTGGCCGCAAACGCCGACATGAGCGTCCACGCCTCGTGCGTCGCCTCCTCGGTGGCGATCGGCACGGTGTGGAAGTGGTCATAAACCCAAATGGACTCCCACGCCCCGTTGTCTGCGTGAGCAGCAACTTTGCTCATGACAGCCCACTGTTCTGCGGGGTCAATGGTGACAAGGTCGTGGCGCCAGCCCTGGGGAACGAACATTCCGAACTTCACGCGGCAAGCTCCTTCTTAATGGCGGCAACGAAAGCGTCAATGTCGGCCTCGGTGGTGTCAAACGAGCACATCCAACGCACCTCACCCGCGGCGGCATCCCAGTCGTAGAAACGGAAGGACTCGCGAAGACGGTCAGCCACGCCCGGTGGCAGGATGGCAAAGACAGCATTTGCGGTGGTGTCCTGAGCAAACCCAAGCCCGGCAATCTCGCCAGCCTCGATCGCATCTTCGAGTGAGCGACGCAAGTGCGCGGCCATCGCGTTGGCGTGGCTCGCAGAGCGTAACCACAAGTCCCCATCAAACATCGCGAGAAGCTGCGCAGAGATGAAGCGCATCTTTGACGCCAACTGCATGCTGAGCTTGCGCAAGAAGAGAAGGCCGTCGACGGCATTCGGATTCAGCACAACAATTGCTTCACCAAAGATGATGCCGTTCTTTGTGCCGCCGAAGCTCAGCACGTCGACTCCGGCATCCGTCGTGAACTCTTTGAGGCTCACGCCAAGCGCCGCTGCAGCGTTCGCGAGGCGGGCGCCGTCCATGTGCACGGTCATTCCCTTTGCGTGGGCGTGACTCGTAATCGCCTTGATTTCGTCGACCGAATAGAGGGTTCCGAGTTCGGTCGTCTGCGTGATGCTCACGACGAGAGGCTGAGCGCGGTGCTCGTCGCCCCACCCCCACGCCTCCTGATCAATCAACTCTGGTGTGAGCTTGCCGTCGGGCGTCACCACGGTGAGCAACTTGAGCCCACTCACGCGCTCAGGGGCACCGCCCTCGTCGCTGTTGATGTGGGCGGTTTTTGCGGAGATCACCGCACCCCAGCGTGGCATCATCGAGGTGAGCGCGGTGACGTTCGCGCCCGTGCCGTTGAAAACGGGGAACGTTTCGGTGCGCTGACCGAAGTGCTGCTTCATCACAGCCTTCAGGCGTTCGGTGTACACGTCACCGCCGTAGGCGACCTGGTGGCCTTCATTGGCTTCGGCGAGTGCCGTCAAAACCTCCGGATGCACGCCCGCGTAGTTGTCGCTGGCAAAACCTCGGAGCTGGGGATCATGGAGTTGAGTCACCGCCCCATTCTCTCACTGCTGGCCGCGCGCCAATGCTTCAGACAACTTCACTCTCGCCCCGGTGCGCAGCAGAGCGTTCGAATAGATCCGTGCGCCGACCAGGATGACGACGGCGGTGGTGATCAGAAGGATCACGAGCGACAAGAGAGGCTCCCACCACATCGCTTGGCCGAGGAACACGCGCATCGGCATTCCGACGGGAGCAGAGAAAGGAACATACGACATGATCGACAACACCAGCGGGTTGTCGTTGAAGGCGATGACCAAAATGTAGGGCAGCATGACGAGCATCATCACGGGGGAGGTCGCGCTTCCGACATCCTCTTGGCGGGAGACGAGGGATGCCGTGGCTGCATAGAGCGCCGCAATCATCACGAATCCAAAGACAAAGAACACCACGAACCAGGCGATGGAGGGACCGAAGCTCGCTAAGAGTTCGGACTGACCAGTGGCGGAAAGCCCGATACCCGCGAGGGCGGCGATGGCCGCGATCTGCGCAAACGCAAGGATGCTGTTGCCGATCACCTTGCCCGCCATGAGCGCCCGAACCGAGATGGTGGATATCAAAATCTCAACGATGCGGGTTTGTTTCTCCTCGACCACGCTCTGCGCAATCGTGGTGCCGAACGTCATGGCCGACATGAAGAACACAATGCCAAAGGCGATTGCGGCGAAATAGGCGAGAATCGGGTTGAAGTCGGTGGGCTTCAGCAGCTCCACGTGGGGTGCCGCGCTGAGCAGGGCGACGAGTGAACTGGGCACGGAATCCAGAGCAATAACCGAGACCTCCGCCGGAGCACCCTCGGCGGGCACGAGTGCGGCCGAAACAGTGCCGTCCAGTACAAGAGACTTCGCCTCGTCGACGGTACCGACCTTCGTTACCTTCATGTTGGGAAGTTGCTCGGCAAGAGCAATGGCTGAACCGGTCGCCGCAAGCGATGTCTTCGGTGGAGAGGCACTCAGAAAACCACCGACAAGAACCGATCCAAGTACGGCGAGCATGAGTACAGCGGTCGAGACGAGAAATGCTTTGCTGCGCAGTTTCATGGTGATCTCGCGCTGGGCGACGAGACTGACGCTGTGCATCACGGTGGGGGTGCGATAGTCGCTCACTGGATCACCTCACGAAAGATCTGGGCCAAGCTTGCCTCTTGTGGAGAGAAGCGAAGCACCCGCCCTCGACCGAGTGCCTTTTGCAGCACGGCTTGTGCGGTATCAGCTGAATCGGTTCTGAAGGTGGCGTGGTTTCCGTCAATGGTGGGAGTGGTGACGCCCGGCTCACCGCTCACCCAGCCTGCTGGCCCGTCGAGAACGAGGTCGTACTGGGAGCTACCGTGGTCGGCCCGCAGTTTTTCGGTCGAGCCTGCGGCACGAATCTCTCCGTTCGCGATGACGACAAGGTCATCGCACAGACGCTCCACGATGTCGAGCTGGTGCGAAGAAAATAGCACAGGAATACCCGATGCCGCCCGATCCTTCAGCACGCCTTGCACGGTTTCTACCGCGAACGGGTCAAGCCCGGAGAACGGTTCGTCAAGGACCAAAACGTCAGGACTGTGCACGAGAGCTGCGGCGATCTGCGCGCGCTGCTGATTGCCGAGCGAAAGGCTTTCCACCGTCGTGTGAGCACGATCGGCGAGGTTCAGGCGCTCCAAAAGTGCCATCGTGTTGCGCTGCGCGGCGGCAGGAGTGAGCCCGTGTAATCGTGCGAGATACACAATGTGCTCCGCCACTTTCATCTTGGGGTACAGCCCACGCTCCTCTGGCATATAGCCGAATCGCCTCCGATCCGCAGCGGAGAGTGGCGCGCCGTTGAGGGTGACCGTGCCTGCGTCTCGCGAGAGCACGCCGAGGATGATGCGCATGGTGGTCGTCTTGCCGGCCCCATTGGCGCCAACGAAGCCCGTCATCCGGCCTCCCTCCACGCAGAAGGAGACGTCGTGGAGAACCTGTTTCAGTCCGAAGGAACGGCTTACGCCAGCAATCTCAAGCACTCGACCACCCTAACGCCCTTCGCTCGCGCACCCGCCTGCGCGAGCGAAGGGAACAGGTTACGCGGTGGCCGCGGTGATACCCGCCGTTGACTCAATGACATCGACCATCTTGCGCGACAGTGCTTCATAGAACATGGACAGCGGAAACTCGTCGTCCATTACCGCGTTCGTGATGTCCTTAGGCAGCCCCTCGAGTGGCAAGTCACGCTTCGCCCACTTCGACGCCGGATGCGGTGCAACCGTTCCGGAGACTAGGTCGTATGCGGCAAGCCAGTGCGCC
>JBDSUT010000201.1:0-2928 GCA_039927595.1 Terrimesophilobacter sp. | reverse complement strand
GTGTGGACGGCTTTGCAGGCCGCTGCCTATCCTCTCGGCCACTCCACCATTCACAGGACGCGCCAGCGAGGCTGACACTTCCCACTCGAGCGGATGACGAGATTCGAACTCGCGACCCCAACCTTGGCAAGGTTGTGCGCTACCACTGCGCCACATCCGCATTACGTCACGCATTTCTGCGTGCGTAGTGACTCTAGCCGATGCCAGAGTCACATGACAATTCTCGCACGGGGTGTGTTCAAACCTGTGGCAAGATTGACAGGTTGAGAGTTACGCAAGGGCGATTGGCGCAGTTGGTAGCGCGCTTCCTTCACACGGAAGAGGTCATCGGTTCGAGTCCGGTATCGCCCACACGACGCGGCTTCTTAGGCGAAATAGCGCAGCCAAAGGTAGGGCAGGCACAGCAAGATTGTTATCGGCGTAACGATGAGGCCGTATTTCGTGAAAGTCCAGAACGAGATCGGATGCCCGGCTCGCTTTGCGATGCCTAAGACAACCACGTTCGCACTGGCTCCGATCGCGGTGAGGTTGCCACCAAGATCTGCCCCCAGTGCCAGGGCCCACCACAGGGGGTGTGCTGCTGCGCCACCCGCCTGCACTAGGTCACTCGTCAACGGCGCGAGTGTCGCGACGTAGGGGATGTTGTCGACGATCCCCGACACGATTGCCGACCCGAACAGCAAACCCGTACCGGCAGCAAAATAGTTGTCCCCAATCGCCTCGATCGCCACGGAACCGACGTACTCGATGATGCCGAGGTTCACGAGCGAGCCGACCATGATGAAAAGGCCAACGAAGAACAGCAGCGTCTCCCATTCGACATCCGCGAATATTTTTCTCGGTTCAAGCCGAGTGATAAGGACGAGCAACCCCGCGCCAAGGAGAGCGATAATCGCTGGCCCAACACCCACTATCGAATGCAGAACGAAACCGGCAAGAACGAGCCCGATCACCACGAGCGACTTCACGAGAAGCGAAACGTCTCGGATCGCTTCACGCGGGTTCAAGGCCATCACGCGGGCAACTCGCTCGGGATCGAAGCGCAATTGTTTGCGGAACAGAAGCCAGCACAGGCCAAGGAAAACAATTAGCAACACCGCGACAATGGGTGCAAGGTTCACAATGAAGTCATTGAAACTGAGCCCCGCGCGACTGGCAATGATGATGTTCGGCGGATCTCCAATCAACGTCGCGGTGCCTCCGATATTGCTCGCCATTACTTCCGCGATCAGAAAAGGGACAACGGGAACGGCAAGCCGGTCACAAATGAGAAGCGTGACCGGCGCGATAAGCAACACGGTTGTTACGTTGTCGAGGAACGCTGATAACAGTGCGGTGATCACCACCAGCATCACCATGATGACGAAAGGTCGACCTTTCGCGCGCTTGGCAGCCCAAATGGCCAAAAACTCGAACAGCCCGCTCTGTTGCAGAATCCCGACAATGATCATCATGCCGAGCAGCAAGAAAATAACATTCCAGTCGATGCCGGTTTTCTCCGAGAAAAATACACCGTGGTCGTCCGTTGCCCCAATGATGATCATCACACCGGCACCCACGAGGGCGACGGTCATTCGCGGCACCCATTCCGTGGCGATGAACACGTAGGCTCCCCCGAAAACGACGAGAGCCAGGATGATCTGAATGCTCATGCGCGCGAGTCTGAGCTGTCGGCATCACCCGAGCTAAATCCACTGTGGAGCACGGCATCAAGCACGGTGGGTAACGTAACGAATTTCGGGCTCTCACCCTGCTGGCCCTTGACTACAGCTACCAGGGCGCGCTCCTGAGCCATTTGTGCCGCGACATCGAGAAGAGTGGCGTCGGCATCCACCACCAGAATTCCCATGACTCGCGACTCCTCATCGTCGATGAGCTCGCCAATAGTTTGAACCTTCACTTCGCGCCACACTTCGTCCGCGCCCTTTTCGTCGAAGACGGCCGCGAGCGACGCATCATCTAAAACGTATCTCGGCATGAGAGCCCGCAGAACATCAACTGCAGAAAGGACGGCTTCTGGACGCCCGGCCTGGTTCGCGACAACAATTGTGGCTCTACTGTCACGAGCGATGATCTGTGCCGCCGCAAGGGCACTCATGCCGCGGTCCACGACCGGAAGACTGACAGCTAGTTCTGAAACTCGCAAGGGCTACTCCGATTTCGACGATCGATCACGACGCGCCACCCCGATGACTCAGTGTGGCGCTGTGCCGACCAGTCTTCCCGGCGCTCCCAAATCTGACACTACACCCGCAAAACCGCCGCGGATTAGTCCCGAGAACCACTGGTGAGTGAAATGAGACGGGATGCCGCGCGAAGGTACTTCTTGCGATAGCCGCCCGCGAGCATGTCGTCCGCGAAGACCTGGTCGAGCGGAGTCCCTGTCGCCAGCACACGAACCTGACCGTCATAAAGACGATCGACGAAGGCTACAAACCTCAGGGCATCCGTCTGGCTGTGCAACACCTGCACGTTGCGTAGCCCAACGCAGGAGAGGCCCTCAACCAATTTCACGTACCGAGAAGGGTGCACCGTAGAAAGGTGACGAATCACGGCGCCAAAATCATCGACAGTTGTGGGGCCGTCAATTTCTTCGAGGGCGGTCTCAAATTCGATCTCAGACACACTCACGGCGTGACCGTCGAGTGCTCTGCGCCGATAGTCAAGCCCATCGATACGGATGATGGTGAATCGGGCAGCAAGCGAGTCGATTTCTCTCAGAAAATCGACGGCTGCGAACCTGCCGTCACCGAGAGCGTTCGGCGGAGTGTTTGAGGTCGCAGCCAGTCGCGTTCCCGAAGCGACGAGTTCACCGAGCAGCCTCGACATGAGCCTCGTGTCACCGGGGTCGTCGAGCTCGAACTCGTCAATGCAGAGAAGTGTCGCCCCCCGTAGCAGCTGAACTGTGGCGGAATAGCCCAAGGCACC
>JBDSUT010000200.1:0-2201 GCA_039927595.1 Terrimesophilobacter sp. | reverse complement strand
AGGCGCCACGATGCTTCCAGAGCCGAGCGAGAAAGCTTGCTCGGCTGGATCTGCGCAATATCGGGCAACAGCATTTCGAGGTTTGCGATGTGCTCAGCAGAAACTGCTGAGGTGATTCCCACGACGTCACAACCCGCGGGGGCGACCCTAATGAGCTCGCGCGTGAGCTCTTCCGTGTAGCGTCCGATGCAGTGTGACCGCTCTGAGGTCATGGCATCGACAATGACGTTGAGGGTGGTCATGAGCTCTGCAACACCCCGCTGGCAGCGGCAGCAGCGAGTGCTTCTCGCCAGTCACGAAGTGGTTCCATGCCTCCACGTTGCCACGAATCGTGACCGAGTACCGAAGAGGCGGGGCGCGGAGCGGGCCGAACGAATGCTGCACTCGTGGTGGGGGTGACTCGCTCTGGATCGAGTCCGACGGCGCGAAAAATTTCTTTCGTGAACTCGAACCACGTCGTCTGCCCGCTGCTCGTGGCGTGGTAAATGCCGGGGGTGAGGCCTTTTTCAAGCATGTGCACAATCTGCTGCGCAACATCCATCGTCCACGTCGGCTGGCCATGCTGGTCGTTGACGACGCTCACGGTGTCGTGGGTTGTCGCAAGTTTCAACATTGTTTTGGCGAAGTTGGGGCCGTGTTCGCCGTAAGTCCATGCCGTGCGCACAACGTAGGTTGCACCGGGGTTCAGCGTGAGAGCGAGCACCTCGCCCTGGGCCTTGGTGCGGCCGTAGGCGGAGATCGGATGGCGCGGCGCGTTCTCCGCATACGGTTCCGTCGCAGCGCCGTCAAACACGTAATCGGTGGAAACCTGCACGAGTCTCGCCCCGTGCGTGGCGGCGGCCCTCGCCAGGTTCGCTGGGCCGGTAGCGTTCACGGCGAAGGCGGCGTCTTCGTCGGTTTCTGCGTCATCCACTTTCGTGTACGCGGCACAGTTGATGACGACGTCGTGGCCGGCGACGGCGCGTTCAACGGCATCCGTATCCGTCACGTCGAGGTCTGCGCGGCCGAGTGCCGTCACGGGCTTGCCCGCGAGAGCGTGCTGGATGTCGCGCCCCAGCATTCCTGTGGCACCGGTGATGAGGTAGTTGTGTGTCATTGTCCTAAACCATGATGATGTCAGGACCACCGAGGTCGCTGAGAATGTTGAAATCGTCGTCCTGTGTGATGACCGGCATGTCGTGAGCTAGCGCAACGGCCGCGATCCAGAGATCATTGACGTTGATGCGGCGCCCCTCGTCTCTCAGCCGCAAGCGTAGCCGCCCCCAGTGTGCGGCGGCGGCGGCGTTCACGGGGAGTGCGCTGAGCGCCGAAATGGACTCGAGGGTGCTCACTCTGGCTGCGCGCGTCTCAGCGTCGTGCGCGGCGTGTACACCAAAATAAAGCTCGCCAAGCGAAATGGAGCACACAAATTGGCGGAGGGGGATGGCCCCATAGTCAACTCCTCGTCCGCTTTCGACCGCGATCATGACGCTCGTATCGAGCAGCCCTCGATCCACCATTATTCGGTCCACCATTATTCGATCGGCCCGAGGTCGTCTGTCGTGTCACCGTCTAATTCGTGATCCCAGAATTCGGGTATCGGTCGTCCCGGCCGCGGGGCCATCGCCATGAGATCGGCGACGGTGAGATACTCGCGCTTGCCTGGTGAAATGGGAACGAGCTTCGCGGCCGCAACACCGTTGACGGTGATGGTGACTTCTTCGCCGAGGCGTGCTCGCTCGATCACCGCGGCGGTGTGGTTACGCAGTTCGCGCGCGGGCACTAGAGACATAACCTCAGTGTAGCAAACTGTAGCCGTGCGGCTACAGGGAGAGACAGCAGGCTTCCTAATCACCCTGACGATAACGAGGTGGTGACTACTGGCCTTGCTCGCGGTAGCGGTGCTCGGTGGCGTCTTTTTGGGGAGCCCACCACTCTTCGTTGTCGCGGTACCACTGAATGGTTTTGGCCAGCCCGGCCTCAAAGTCTGCGTACCGTGGCTGCCAGCCAAGCTCATCGCGCAGCTTCGAGTAGTCGATGGCGTAGCGAAGGTCGTGACCGGGGCGGTCGGTGACGTGGTCGTAGGCGTCGCTCGGTTGACCAGCGAGGGTAAGAATCAGTTCGACAACGTGCTTGTTGTTCTTCTCACCGTCAGCGCCAATCAAATAGGTCTCGCCGATGCGACCCTTCTCGAGAATGGTGAGCACGGCGGAGGAGTGATC
>JBDSUT010000199.1:0-5574 GCA_039927595.1 Terrimesophilobacter sp. | reverse complement strand
CCGTCTTCTCGGGTTCATTCCAATACCCGATCATCACGGAATACCCGCGAGCGCAGAACTCGCCGATCTCGCCTCGAGGCAACACCACTCCGCTATCGGGATCAACGATCTTCACCTCCAGATGCGGATGCACTAGCCCCACCGTCGATACGCGACGCTCGACGGTGTCGTTTGTGCGGGTCTGCATCGAAACAGGAGAGGTCTCCGTCATCCCGTAGCAGATTGAAATCTGCCGCGCTCCCATCCGTTCGATCACCTGCTTCATCACCTCGGCAGGGCATGGCGATCCAGCCATGATGCCGGTGCGCAGGCTCGTGAGATCCCACTGCGGGAAGGTCGGGTCGTTGAGCATAGCGATGAACATCGTTGGAACACCATAAAGCGATGTGCAACGCTCTTCCGCGACCGCCTCTAGCGTGAGGGCGGGGTCGAATGACGGAGCCGGAATTACCATGGTCGCGCCGTGACTGGTCGCCGACAGGTTTCCCATGACCATCCCGAAGCAGTGATAGAACGGCACCGGAATGCAAATACGGTCTGCCTCGGTGTAGTCGATCAATTCACCGACGAAATAGCCGTTGTTCAGGATGTTTCGGTGCGACAGCGTTGCGCCCTTGGGGAAGCCGGTGGTCCCCGACGTGTACTGGATGTTGATGGGGTCATCGGCCGAAAGACTGGCGCCCCTGCGCTCCAACTCTGACTGATCGCCGACGCGCCCGGCTGCCGCCAGTCCGTCCCAACTAGGCTCCCCAATCAACACGACGTCGATCAACTCTGGGCAATCGGGTCGCACCGCGTCAATCATCTCGGCATAGCTCGCACCTTTGAATTCGGCCACCGCGATGAGCGTCCGTACCCCTGACTGGCGCAGAACGAAGGACAGTTCGTGCGAGCGGTACGCCGGGTTCACGTTAACGAGGATTGCGCCGATCCGTGCTGTCGCGTATTGAACAAGCACACACTCCGCGCAATTAGGCGCCCAAATGCCGACCCGATCACCTGCGTCGACTCCCAGTGCCACTAAGCCGAGCGCGACCGCATCAACTTCGGCGGAAAGTTCGCGGTAAGTCCAGCGACGACCGGTCGGTCGGTCGACAAGCGCCTCGCGCTCCAGGTGGGCAGCCACTGTCGACATGAAGTTGGCGCCGATAGTTTCGTTCAGAAGGGGGGCCGGAGTAGGCCCGGCCGCGTAGCTATCAGCAACCAAAGTTCGAAGATCAGGCATGGTTTCTCTCCGTTGAAGTTCGAGGAATGGGCCAGCGAGACACGACATCGTCAAAGAGTAAAGTCCAACCCGGATTATCTTTAGCGATTTCAGTCAACGCTTGACGAGCCTCCTGCTGTCGTGACGCCCGCCACAAAGCAATCGCCCGCCAGAAGGTCGGTTCGAGATTTTGCGGCCCGTACTCTCCCTGCGCGGTGGTGAGAACTTCAAACGCTTCCTCTGTCTCTTCACGACTCGGCGCGATCGGTCCGCGACAGGCAGGTCCGCGGATAGCCCACCACATTGGCTCAAACGCGATTGCGAGCCCAACAGCGGTACGAAGTTGGGCAAGAGGCTCAGGATCGTTGTCAACGCGCAAATCCATAAGTACATCAACATCGACGTCAACAGTGTGGGTCCCTCCGACGATGTAGATTGCCGCCGACTGTCGTCCACGGAGGTCACCACCCAGCGCTTCAGCAGAGTCGAGCGCCGCCAGTAGCCTTGTCGAGAGTGGACCAGCACTTGCCTGATATGCGGCCACCATCGCGCCCGGGATTGCCCGATCGGCGACCGTGTTCGCTTGTGCGGAAACTCCAAAATCTGCGTGATGCGACGCTGCCTTCCAGCATCCGGTGCCCGTGTGTGCAGCCGTATGACCCTGAGCATCAATCATTGCCACTTGGCGCAACTCCGGCATCGGATCGTTCGCCAACGACGCGGCAAGAGCTTCCTCTGCGCTCGCGCCATTCGAGAGCAACTGGAGGCCCTCTTTGCGATATCCGGTTCGAACGTTCGCCTGGGTCGCTACCGCACCGACTCCCGCGAGCGCACCGGGTACCTTTTGGCCGGCTGCGAGAAAGTGCGACTGAACGGCAATACCGAACTGACCGGTGACAACGTCTCGCGCGATAATCGAGTACGTCATTCAGCGCCGAGATCGTCAAGCGACAGCAGCAATATTCGGAGCAAACCGTTGAGTTGCTCTTTCTGGTCGCGGGTGAGAACGCTAGTCACTTTCGTGGCAATCTCGACATAAGAGTCAAGCGCCTCAGCGTGCAGTGCCATGCCTGCCGGAGTAAGTTGTATTCTGAGTTTTCTCCGGTCCTCCGCATCGGGTTGGCGTTTGACGAGACCCCTTTGCTCAAGTCGATCCAGCACCGGCGTGAGCCCGCCAGAGGTAAACAACATGGAACGGCTCACGTCGGAAGGGGCGAGCTGGTAGGGAGCACCCGAGCGCCTCAGGGCGGCAAGTACGTTATATTCCGCCTCGCGGAGCCCATGAAGACCGATCCGCGTAATAACGGACTTGCGAAGACGGCTATCGAGTCGACCGAAGCGTGCGATAGGGGCGATCGCCTCCGCACCGGCTTCAGGCAGCTCTGCGACGAGCTGCGCTACGATCAAGTCGACGAAGTCAGGATGAGTGCTCATTTGCATACCTAGGCCTTACTCAGGTGTCGAGTGCGAATGCGGCCATTACGTCGGCAAGCTGAGTCGGATGTGTTTCCTGCACGTCGAGCCCGGCCCCGGCGATGATCTGCCAGCGTCCATCATAGGCGAGCGCTGCAGCATCTGGGGTGCTCCCAGCAAGGTACTCATCTGCCCCGCACAACACGAGAACCGCGGCGGACACTCGCGCGAGATCTGCCCTCGAGTCGTATCGCACGACATCTTCGTAGACGAGGTGAGGAGAGACCGCGCTGAGAAGCGCCACAGTCTCACGAGTGAGCACTTCGAGCGGCGCTGCCGGTGTATAGCGACTAACACGGTTCCATGCACTCATGAGGTGTGAGCCTGCAGAATCAATCGGAAGGGGCTCGAGCGCTACCTTGACTCGTTCTCGATTGACAGGGTCGGGTAGAAGTAGCCCCGAGAACACTGCGCGCTCAACGTTTTCTTTGGCCTCGGCGGCAATCCGGAGGGCGATCGATGCGCCGGTGTGGTGCCCGAAGACCGACCAGCGCTCGAAGCCCAAAGATTTCATCCCAACAGAAACCACATCCGCGAACCCCACGATCGAGGGCATTTCAATCGGATCGGACATCCCAAAACCGGGTGTGTCAAAAGCAATCGCGGAGTGGCCCTTCGCGGCGAGTGCATCTCCGAGCTTCTCCAGGGAACGCGAGTCACTCGCAGAGTGATGCAGCAACGCCCACGTTGTTCCCTCGGTGTCTGCACTCCAGCGGCGATAGTGGAGTTGTCCGTGAGGGTGACCGACGTACCCACGCTCGGGCTTAAGCACTCTTGCCACCACCTAGGTACGCGCTGCGAAGCCCGCCCGATGATCGGAACGACTCTGCCGTTCCATGCGCCGCGGCGCGACCATTCTCAAGCACCGTAACGTCATTTGCAACGGAGAGCGCTGCGCCCACCATTTGCTCGATGAGCAGTACGCCAATGCCACGATCCCTGACGGTCGTGATTGCCCCGTACAGGTTCTCGACCATGACGGGCGAGAGTCCAAGAGACGGTTCATCAAGAACGAGCACTCTTGGTTCGGCCATCATCGCTCGACCTACGGCGAGCATTTGTTGCTCACCCCCGCTCAGACTGCCTGCTTGTCGGTGGCCGAGTTCCTTGAGTTTCGGGAACAGCTCATAGACGAAGTCGGGCGTCTCGTGGCGGCTACGACGACCCGCAGCGAACCGTGCCACGGAAAGATTCTCCGCCACCGTAAGGTCAGCAAAGACCCGCCTTCCCTGCGGCACGTGAATGAGGCCACGCTTCGCGCGGTCCTCGGGTGCCATGCCGAGAATGCTCTCACCTTCGAGGCGGATGTCGCCACCGGTCACGGGAAGTGAACCGGCAATCGCAGTAGCGAGTGTTGTCTTCCCTGCACCGTTCGGGCCAAGAAGCACCGAAATCTCGCCTGTAGAAACGGTGACGCTAAAGTCCCAGATTATTCGCCGGGTGCCGTACGACACGGCGAGCGATTCCACTTCAAGTAGAGGTATCAAAATCCCACCCCCAAATAAGCGCTAACGACTTCGGGGTTTTCGCGGATCTGGTCGGGCGTGCCTTCGGCGAGCACTCGACCAACGTCCAGAACGGTGACCTTTTGGCAAACGGTCATGACAAGATCCATGTCGTGGTCAATGAGCAATACGGAAACCCGAGTTTCCGCCAGTGTGCGCAACGCATCCTTGAGACCTTCTTTCTCATTCGGCGCCAACCCTGCCCCGGGCTCATCAAGCATCACGATGAGTGGTTGGGTCATCATTGCCCGGCTGACTTCGACCAGACGGCGGGCGCCGTACGGGAGCAATGCGGCTGATTCGGACAGCAGGTGAGTGATCCCGAAAAGCTCCGCTACTTCCTGAGCTCGTATCTCCGCTTTTCGACGACCAGCGTGGAGCATCGGGACCGTGAGGTTCTGAAGCACCGACATCCCTCGCCAGAGTTGTGCTTGCTGAAAAGTACGAGCAACTCCCGCCCGGAGAATTTTCGCGGGAGGCACGCCGACTAATTCCTTTCCGTTGGATTTCACGGAACCCTCGCTTGCGCGAATGAATCCAGTCATCGCGTTCACAGCCGTCGACTTGCCTGCCCCGTTGGGCCCGATCAAGCCAACCAATTCGCCGGGCGAAACGCTGATATTGAAACCATCGAGGGCTTTGTTCCCGCCAAAGGCGACGGTCAGTCCTTCTACAACGAGCGTCATTTTTTGCCCGCCTTTCCTGACTTGGTCGCAAGTTCGAGTGCGCCCTGATCCGTGCCGGGCGGATCCGCCTTTCGTTGTTTAGCCGCTCGAACACGTAAGCGTTCGACTAGTCCAGCAATCCCGCCGGGCAGGAACGCAATGACCAAAATTAGCGTGAGTCCCATGACCCCGTCTGTCATACCGGAGGAGCGGTTGAGCATGACAGGCAAGAGTGAGATGAAGGCAGCACCCAGGAATGCGCCGAGGATCGACCCGGCCCCCCCGAGCGCCACGGCGAGGAGAAGGAAGATGGAGAAAAAGAGGCCATACTGCGCGGGCCCAACATGTGTGACCACGAAGGAGAAGACTGCTCCAGCAACGCCCGCGATCATCGAACTGAAGATGAAGCCGTTCACTCGAACTCGGCGAACCGCTATTCCGTTGGCCATCGCGGCGATCGGCGCATCACGGACCGCGACCCACCGCTGCCCGATCGGCGAACGCAAGACCAACCAGACGGCCAAAATCACGACAGCGAGTGTCCCGACGGCGACATAGTACCGACCGAAGTCTCCCGTGATCGGAACCCCGATTATCGGTGCACGCACAGTCAGACCGGTCGCGCCGCCAGTGAATTCTCTCGCCTGCAGAGCGACTTCGGCAACGACGAAGGTCAGTACGAGAGTGGCGACGGCCAGATAGAGCCCGGCGAGACGGATCGTTGCCC
>JBDSUT010000198.1:0-15719 GCA_039927595.1 Terrimesophilobacter sp. | reverse complement strand
ATTGAGCGCGCCCACGGCGCCATCCTCGTCGACATCGACGGCAACCAGTTCCTGGACCTCGGTTCAGGAATCGGCGTGACCACGATCGGTCACACGGATGATGGTGTCGTCGCTGCGGCCCGTCACCAGCTCGGTGAACTCACCCACGGTCTCTTCACCATCACCCCTTACGAGGGATACGTGCGTGTTGCCGAGCTTCTGGCGCAGCACACCCCCGGTGACTTTGCGAAGAAGACCGTGCTCGTGAACTCCGGTGCAGAAGCCGTTGAGAACGGTGTCAAGATCGCTCGCAAGTACACCGGTCGGCGCGGCGTCGCCGTGCTTGATCATGCCTACCACGGCCGTACAAACCTCACCATGGCGATGAACTACAAGTCGATGCCGTACGGTCTTGGCTTTGGTCCGTTCGTTGGTGACATCCACCACGCGCCCAACTCCTACCCGTACCTCGACGGCTTGAACGGCGCAGACGCCGCAGAGCGCACCATCTCCTACCTTGAGAAGACCGCGGGTGCCTCGGATCTCGCATGCCTCGTCGTCGAGCCCGTTCAGGGCGAGGGTGGCTTCATGGTACCCGCCGATGGCTACCTTCCCGCACTTCAGAAGTGGTGCACCGACAACGGCATTGTGTTCATCGCGGATGAAATTCAGTCCGGAATGGGCCGCACCGGCGCGTACTACGCAAGCGAGCATTTCGGCCTCGTGCCGGACCTCGTGCTTACCGCTAAGGGAATCGCCGGCGGGCTGCCCCTCGCTGCCGTCACCGGCCGCGCCGAAATCATGGATGCCGCCCACGCAGGCGGCCTCGGCGGAACCTTCGGCGGCAACCCGGTAGCCACAGCGGCAGCCATCGCCGTCTTCGAAACCATCGAGAAAAAGGGCTTGCTCGCAGAAGCAACCCGCATCGAGAAGACGCTCAAGGGTGAACTCGAACGCTTACAGAAGTCGCATGACATCTTCGGCGAAATTCGCGGAATGGGCGCCATGATCGCTGTTGAGTTCGTGCAGCCAGGAACCGGAGCCACGACCAAGAAGCCCAACGCTGCTGTCGTCTCAGCCATCTCCAAGTACGCGTTTGAGCACGGAGTCATCTTGTTGACGGCGGGAACGAATGGCAATGTCATCCGCTTCCTCCCGAGCCTGGTGCTCAGCGACGACCAGATCATGGACGCCATCAGCGTGATCGAAGACGCACTCGCAACACTGTGAGTGTGAAGGGTCACCCACTCGGGGTAGAAGGGGTCGTTGAGCTTGCCCAAGTTGAGCGCAACGGCCTCATCGAGTCGCGCCACCTGGGTGCTGCAGTTGTCGTACGTGCCTCTGGCGAATCCTCCGTCGTCGAGACGGCTCGCACACTCGGCGATGTCGAGGCGCTCGTGTACCCGCGATCCTCGCTCAAGCCGTTTCAGGCGATTACCGTGCTGCGCTCAGGGGTTTCGCTCGAGGGCGCACAGCTCGTGCTCGCCTCCGCGAGCCACTCCGGAACCCCAGCTCACGTCGAGGTTGTGGCGGCGATGCTGGCAAGCGCTGATCTCACCGAAGACGACCTTCAGTGCCCGCTCGACTGGCCTGGCGACCCGGATGCCGCTGCTATCGCTCGCACCTCAGGGCAGAAGCGTCGCATCACCATGAACTGCTCTGGCAAACATGCGTCCTTCTTGCTCGCGTGCGTTCAGAATGGTTGGCCGACAAGCACCTACCTCGACCCGCAGCACCCACTTCAATTGGCAATTTGCGCCACGATCGAGGAGTTCCTCGGCGAACCAGTTGGCCATGTCGGTGTCGACGGATGTGGTGCCCCACTCTTCGCTGTGAGCCTGCGCGGTCTCGCGACGTCATTCTCGCGCCTCGCGCGCGGCCTGAACGCCACCGGCCCTGACGCGGATGCAGCACGCATCTCCGCCGCGATCCGCGCGAACGCGTGGGCGATCGACGGGCCAGGGCGCGCCAACACCACGGTGATCGACGAGCTCGGTCTCGTATGCAAGGGCGGGGCAGAGGGCGTCATCGCCATGGGTGCCGCCGACGGCACCGCCGTGGCTCTGAAGTCACTCGATGGAAGCCACCGCATCACGAGCCTCGTCGCGCTGACCCTGCTCGCCGAGGCAGGTGTGATCTCTCTGGACGACGCCCAGCGCGTGTCAGCCATCGTCACCGATAAGGTACTGGGCGGCGGAAAGCCCGTGGGTGACATTCGCACCGCGTTCTAAGTTTGAGTGTGTAGCCACACCGTCGTATCACCGGGCAATTCTTCGCTCACGGACTCAGAGGCAAGACTGACAGTGCCTGTTGGCCAGGGGATGCTCGTCGCGCCCAAGTTTGCCATCACGGTGACGTCACCATTGCGAAATGCAATCACCTCATCCGAATAGCCAGTGAGCCACTCGACCGCACCGAATCCGAGCTCGTGCTGGGCCCTCAGAGCCAGTGCCGCTTTGTAGAGCTCTAAGGTTGAACCCTCTTGCGCCTCCTGGAAATCGCGCGCGTAGCCAGCCCAGTTTGCGGGCTGTGGCAACCAGCTCTTTCCGGTGCTGCTGAAGCCGTAGGCGGGCGCCAGCGCCTCCCACGGGATGGGAACGCGGCATCCGTCACGCCCGTAGCGCTTGTGCTTGGTGCGGAACCACGTGGGGTCTTGCCTGGCCTCGTCTGGCAGTTCCATGTCCTCTGGTAATCCGAGCTCTTCACCTTGATAAATGTAGGCGCTGCCGGGCAGCGCCATCATGAGAAGCGTCGCCGCGCGCGCCCTGCGCAGACCGACCACCGGATTGAGCTTGTCTGGCGAGAGGGGGCCTATGCCCTCACCCTGCGGGTTATCGGCACTGAGGGCAAGCCGCGAAGCGTGCCGCACAACGTCGTGGTTCGAGAGAACCCAGGTGCTGGGGGCACCGACAGAGCCGAACGCCTGAAGCGACGAGACGATAACCGCACGGATCTCGTCGGCATCCCAGCCCGCACTCAAATACTCGAAATTGAAGGCTTGGTGCATCTCATCAGGACGCACCCACTTCGCAAGTTCTGAAAGTGGATTCACCCACGCCTCCGCTACCAGAACGCGGTCCCCCGGATACTCGTCGATGAGGGTGCGCCAGTCGCGGTAGATCTCGTGCACACCGGGCTGCGCCCAGTAGGGCGGAGTATCGGCGTGCCCACCCATGCTGGCCCCACCCTTCGGGGGCGTGTAATTCGGCAAGCCAGTCTTTTTGATCAGACCGTGGGCCACATCCACTCTGAAGCCATCGATTCCGCGATCCAACCAGAACCGGAGGATGCTGCGAAACTGGTCCCTCACCCATGGGTTCTGCCAATCTAGATCTGGTTGGGACGAATCGAACAGGTGCAGGTACCACTGGCCCGGCGCACCGTCCGTGCGCGTAACCCTAGACCAGGCTGGGCCCCCGAATACGGATTCCCAATTGTTTGGAGGTGTGTCTCCGTTCGGCCCCCTCCCGTCACGGAACAGGTAGCGGCCACGCTCCGGACTGCCCTCTGACGAGGCAAGCGCCTGCTGAAACCACTCGTGCTGGTCAGAAGTGTGATTGGGCACGAGGTCGACAATCACGCGGAGATCAAGCTCGTGAGCCTGCGTGACCAGCGCATCGAAATCTTGCAAGGAACCGAATCGTGGATCGACATCGCAATAGTCGGCCACGTCGTATCCGGCATCCTTTTGCGGGGATGTGTAAAACGGTGAAAGCCACACGGCGTCAACGCCGAGGTCTCGCAAAGCCGGGAGTCGGCGGGTAACCCCGGGGAGATCGCCGAGACCGTCGCCATCCGAATCAGAGAAGGACCGCGGATAGACCTGATAGATAACTGCGGAACGCCACCACTCAGATTGATTCACCGGCTCACCCTACCGAATTCGGGTGAACACCAGCCGTCAGTCGCGGTTACGCGCCACCCAAGAGCACTGTCTGGAACTGTGCACCGTAGCGCTGCTCTTCACCCTGGCTGAGCGTGCGGAAAGCCTTAACCGTGTTGAAGGTTGCTTCGCTCGGGAAGATCATCTGGTTGCCTGCTCGTTCCTGCGGGATCTCACCAATCTCTGGCTGACGAACGTCGACCGGCGTAATGAACCCGGTGAGGGAGGCTACCTGAGCGGCATTCGAACGGTCGTAGTAGAAATTGAGGAAATCCTCTACATTTTGCTTGTGGGTCGCACCTGTCGGAACGACGGCCACATCGCTCCACAGCACCCCACCCTTGTCGGGAATCGCAAAACCCCACTTGTCGCCGGCCTGAGCATTAATCTGCATGATGTCGCCCGCGCGGGCGATACTCGCAACAATCTCGCCACTCATCAAGTCTTCTTTGTACTTATTGCCTTTGATGCTGCCGAGCTTCTTGCTCTGCACCTGAGTGCGCAGCAGGTTCACCGCATTAGTGAATTCGGGGTCACCCCATGCCGGGCCAGCGATGTCTACGCCGTCATCCAACATGATCATGCCCATCGTGTCGCGCATGGATGACATGACTCCGACTTTTCCGGCCAGAGTGGGGTCCCACAGGTCGGAGACTGAACGCAAACCATTGGGCAGCAGCTCCTTGTTCCACGCGATGCCGGTGAACCCGTTGCGCCACGGCATGGTCATGCGGCGCCCCTTGTCGTAGGCGACTTCCTGGAACTGAATACGAATGTTGTTGAAGTTTGGGATGCGCGCGCGGTCAAATTTCTGAACGTACCCCATGCGAATCCAGCGCGTCGCCATCCAGTCACTGATGACGACCGCGTCTGCGCCGATATCTTGACCCAGCTTTAGTTGGCCTTTTACCTTGCCGTAATACACGTTGTCATCGCTCACCGCATTCGTATACGTGGTCGAGATACCCGACTTCGCGATAAATGCGTCGAGCAGCGGAAAGTCCTCGCCCGTGGTGTTGCGATAGGAGTCACGACTGTCAAAGCGAAGAGACTTTTGTGTTTCTGAAACGTCCGTTGCCGGCTCGAGCTTTGTACTGCCCGCGGAACAACCAGAAAGGAGCAAGGCAGAAGCGCCCACCCCCGCACCTTGAAGGATCGTTCTCCTCGACAGTGGCTTCATCATCATGAGCGTTCCTTTACGGCAAATTCGACCCGGTGCGTTCTCACCCTATTCGATATAGTGACACAGGCCATGGGTACCCTTGCCCTCCAAAACAGGGCACAGAGACACCCCAGTCCGGGGGCATTCAGCACGATGGTTGAAATAATCCCAGCATGTTAAAAGTCTTCAACTGAGGTAAAAGCCTAGATTTTCTCATCACAGACCTGATCGGTGAACTACGCGAAAAGGCTCGACACCGCTTCGCGGAAGGCAACAGTGTGCCGATCGACGTCCGCTGCGGTCGTCTCTGGGCACATGAGTGCCATGTTGTGAAATGGCGTGATCAAGATGCCGCGATTGAGCGCGTGCAAGTGCAAGTACTGTTGAAGCTCAAAATCGTCGGCTGCCGCAGCCTCCGCACCATCGTGCGGAGCGGTCGCTCGAAAACTGTACTCCGACCGCGCTCCCAGTTGCGTGACCTGCCACGGCACCTCGAACTCGTCGAGCACGCCCTGGACGCCCACAGTCCACTCGGTAGCGCGATCAATCATGCTCACGAAAGCGGCCGGAGTTAGCACGTCTGACAGTGTTGATCTGATCCCGACAAGCGACAGCGCATTTCCCGCAAGAGTCCCGCCTACACCACCCACATCGATGTCTTCGAGATGCAAACTGGCGCGCACCCGACTGGCAAGGTCAGCGGACATACCAAACGCTGCCGCAGGGATCCCGCCACCAATGCTTTTGCCAACAACCACCGCATCGGGAGCGAGCCCGAGCTGCGCCGTCATACCGCCAGGTCCCGCGCTAATGGTGTGGGTTTCGTCGATAATCAAAATGACGCCGTATCGGGTGCACAACTCGCGAACCACATCGTGGTAGCCGTCGTCCGGCAACACAATGCCGATATTCGTCAGCGCCGGCTCGATGAGCATCGCAGCCACATCTCCAGCCTTGAGGGCTCTCTCCAGAGCATCACTGTCGTTAAAGGGCACCACGACGGTCGTGAGCGACGGCGAAACTGGAGGACCAATGTTGCCTCGGCGGGCAACCACGGCCCCCGACCCATCCAGCGTCGCAAAAGCTTCATCGACGGAGCCGTGATAGCAGTGGTCATGCACAAGAATCTTCTGGCGTCCTGTGACCTGGCGGGCGTAGCTGATGAGGCTGCGGTTTGCGTCCGTCGCTGAGAGCGTGAATTGCCAACTCGGCACCCCGAAGCGTTCCGCGAGTAGCCCCGCCGCGGCAGCGGCATCCTCCGTCGGCAGCATAAAAGTGGAGCCCTTTGCCAACTGCGCGGTAATCGCCTGCACGGCCGCTGACGGCGCATGTCCGCACATCGCGCCAGTGTCCCCGAGGCACAAATCCACGTGATCGATGCCATCCACGTCGGTAAAATGCGCCCCCTGTGCTTCCTTCACGTACACCGGCCACGGGCCCGGCCACTTCGCCATCCACAGCATGGGAACACCATCGGGGAGGTGGGGCGTGGCGGCACGCCAGAGTTTTTCTGATGCTGGCCGAGCAGCACGAAAGAGCTCAATCTCATCACGCCACAGTGTCGCCAGCCTGTCGCGATCCTCATATCCTGCCATCAGGACCACTCCTTCTGAGCTATCCGCCCGATTTCAACAGCCGTTTTCTCTTCACTGCCGACGAAATTTGCACCACGAGAACCATCACGATTGCCAAGAGGAATACCGCTGAGGCAATCACATTCGCTTCCGCAGGAATTCCACGCGCTGCCGAGATATAGACATATTTCGGGAAAGTGTTCGTCGTTCCGGAGCTGAA
Source organism: Terrimesophilobacter sp. (assembly GCA_039927595.1). Lineage (GTDB taxonomy): Bacteria > Actinomycetota > Actinomycetes > Actinomycetales > Microbacteriaceae > Terrimesophilobacter. The sequence continues at coordinate 8,901 of JBDSUT010000198.1, read as the reverse complement.
AGCGGTAATGATGTAATCATCAAAACTCAGTGCGAACGACAGCAACGCGGCAGCAATAATTCCCGGGAACAAGAGAGGCAATGTTATACGCCAAAACACCTGACCAGGCGAGCCGTAGAGATCTCTTCCCGCCTCCTCAAGCGCCGGATCCAGTGTGGAAACACGAGCCTTGACGGTCACCACAACAAAGCTCACACAAAACATTGTGTGGGCAATGATGATCGTGACCATTCCCTTTTGAACGCCTGCTGTGAGGAACTCACTAGCCAGACCAGCACCGAGCACAACCTCGGGCGTGGCCATGGGCAGGAACAACAGAAGGCTGATACCTGAGCGGAATCTGAACCGATAGCGCACAAGAGCTATAGCAATCATCGTTCCCAACACGGTCGCGGCGACCGTGGCGGTAACGCCAATGATCAAACTGTTGCCAAATGCAACGCAAACCTCTTGTTTTGCACACACGTTAAGCCAGTTATTGAACGTGAAGCCGCGCCACACAATATTGGTTTTGACGGAGTCGTTGAACGAATAAATGAAGGTGTACCCGATGGGGATGAGCAGGAAGACAAAGGCAACCACCACATAGAAAGGAAGGAGCCATTTGCTGAGATTGAAGCGTGATATCACAGCAGGTCCTCCGTTCCACTCCGTTTGACGTAAACCGTAACGAGGACAAGAATCACGAGCATCAGAATGATCGACAGTGCTGCTGCCTCAGGGTAGTTCGGGGAAGGTCCGATGAAGTTACTCTCAACAACGTTTCCGATCATGACCGTATTCTGGCCTCCGAGGAACGTCGAGCTCGCGTTAATGTAGTCACCGGAGGCGGGAATAAAGGTGAGAAGAACCCCAGAAACGATGCCCGTCATCGACAACGGAACCGTCACCTTAAAGAAACTAGTTACTGGTTTCGAATAGAGGTCACTACCCGCCTCGAGCAACCGAACATCCAGGCGCTCCAGCGTCGCGTAGATAGGCAACGTCATAAACGGAATGAAGTTATAGGTAAGACCAAAGATGACCGCCGCCGGCGTGCCCGTGAAGTGGGCATCCGGAGCCATCAGTGAAAGAGCTTTCAGGCCGGTAATAACGAACGACTCATCCGAGAGGATCGACTTCCACGCGATCGTGCGAAGCAAGAAGCTGATGAAGAACGGCGCGATCACCAACACCAACATGAGGTTCTGGAGCAGAGGCCACTGGCGAGCCTTCACTCCGATGAAATAGGCAAGTGGATAGCTAAACAGCAACGCGAGCACCGTCGCCGCCATCGCATAGCCGAAGGAGCGCAAAATGTGTTCACCATAAGTGTCAACGACAGCTACATAATTTTGCCATTTGAACGCCGTCTGAAACTCTCCCACGTCGCCGAAAGGTACCGGCTCCTGAAGGGAGGTCATCACGAGTGAGACAAGGGGCACCAGAAAGAAGAGCGCGAGGTATAAGGTTCCTGGCAAGAGTAAGAGCAACGCGATCTTGCTCTTGCGCCTCGGTGCCTGCTCTTTCGCGGTCCAGGTCGCGAATGCGCTAAAGGCCATTCTTAGGCCTCTTCCAGCTCCGAAAGCAGCGCTCTCTTTTTCTGCGTCGCTATCGTCGCCGTGTCTGTATCTGCTGCGAAGCGGGGGCTAGTGGTCGGGTCATCCTCAAGGCCAAACCCGTGGTCGACATCCCAGCTCACCCAAACCTCAGCGCCTTCGCCGGCGAGTGGACCGAAGGTCATGTTTTGCTGGAACACCGTCACAGTGCCAATTCCTGGGATGGCTATGAGATATTGCGTGCTGACGCCGCTGAACGATACGTCAACGATGCGACCTGGTCCGAGCGTGTTAGTACCCGCAGATATCTTAGGTGCGTCTTTATGCAAATGCAGCTTCTCAGGACGCACTCCGACCGTAATTTCGCCCTTAAGCCGTTGGGCCCTTTTCGTCGGAACAGTGATCTTCGTTCCCTCAACGTCCACGGTGATGGAATTGTTTGTTGTGTGGGAAACAGGTCCCGTAAACAGGTTTGATTGTCCGAGGAAGTTCGCGACAAAGGCGGTTCGCGGCAGTTCATACAGTTCCTCGGGCGCACCGAGCTGTTCGATTTCACCCTTGTTCATCACTGCCACGGTGTCTGCCATTGTCATGGCTTCTTCTTGGTCGTGGGTAACGTGAACGAAGGTGAGGCCCACCTCCTCCTGAATCGACTTCAACTCGATCTGCATTTGGCGACGAAGCTTGAGGTCGAGAGCGCCAAGCGGCTCGTCGAGCAAGAGCAAAGCTGGACGGTTCACCACCGCGCGAGCAAGCGCCACTCGCTGCTGTTGGCCACCAGAGAGCTGCTGCGGTTTGCGGGAAGCAAGGTGATCCAGTTCCACCAAGCTAAGAGCCTCATGCGCTTTGCCAATAGGGTCGCTAATTTTGCGGCGCCGCAACCCAAACTCAACGTTTTCGAGAACGGTCATGTGTGGAAACAGTGCATAACTTTGGAACACCGTGTTCACTTGCCGCTGGTATGGCTTGAGCTGAGTGACATCCTTGCCGCCGATAAGGATGGAGCCCTCTGTGGGATCCTCCAAACCCGCAACAAGTCGCAGTGTGGTCGTCTTGCCGCAACCTGAAGGCCCCAGCAAAGCGAAGAACGACCCTGCTGGAATCGTCAGGTCCAAATGCTGAATAGCGGTAAACCCCGGAAACCTCTTTTGGATTCCAACAAGTTCTAGGTCTGCGCCGCTTTCTGCAAATGTACCTATCGCCATGTCAGGCCCCGAGGAGGATTGACTGGAACTGCGCCCCATACTTCTGCTCTTCTGCAGAACTAAGGCTGCGGAACAGGTGCGCGTTCTTGAGTGTCTCCTCGTTCGGGAAGATCAGCTGGTTGTCGGCAAGCTCAGGATCGAGTGCCATCATTGCTTCCTTGGTACCGGAAACCGGTGGGATGTAGTTCACGTATGCCGCAACCTGTGCCGCGACCTCTGGGTCGTAGTAGTAGTTGATAAGCGCTTCCGCGTTCTTCTTGTGCTGCGACCCGATCGGAATGAGGAAGTTGTCATTCCAGAGGGTGCCACCCTTGCTTGGCAGCGCGAAGTCCCAGTGATCCCCCGCCTCAAAGTTGAGCTGCGTGATGTCACCAGACCACACGATGGCCGCGAGGGTGTCGCCGTTGACGAGGTCCTCTTTGTAAGAGTTGCCCTTGATGTTTCGGATTTGGCCATCGCTGACTTGCTTCTTCAAGACGTCGATCGCCGAGGAGAACTCGTCGTCGCCCCACGTGCCGTCAATCTGCGTTCCCTGGTCCTGCATGATGCAGCCCATGGTGTCGCGCATCTCGGAAAGTACACCGACTCGTCCCTTGAGGGAAGAATCCCAGAGGTCTGATACTGAGGTGAGTCCGCCAGGAAGCTGGTCTTTGTTCCAAGCAATACCCGCAAACCCGCCCTGCCACGGTACAGACATTTTGCGGCCCGGGTCGAAGTCCACGTTTTTGTAGGCCGGGAGGAGGTTCTTGAGGTTCGGCATGTTCGCGTAGTCGAACTCCTGGGTGTACCCGAATCGAATCCAGCGGTCTACCATCCAGTCCGTGAGGCACACGACGTCGGCACCGATGTCCTGACCGAGCTTCAGCTGGTCCTTAACGATGCCGTAGTACGTGCTGTTATCGTCCACAGCCTCGGTGTACGTCGCCTTAATCCCCGACTGGGCAGAGAAAGCCTCGAGTGTCGGGTATTTGCCGTTGTCATCAACATCCAAATAAAGGGCCCAGTTGTCCCATCGCACTATCTTGTCCGTGTCAGAAATGTCTTTAGCAGCCTTGGGCCGCTCTCCGGCGCCCGTGGAGCACGCTGCAAGCGCCAAAGCACTCGCGCCGATCCCGGCACCTTTCAAAATGTTACGGCGCGAAAACTGTGCGCGCTGAGCCTGCAAAACGAGGCTGCGAAGCATCGGGTCTTCTGGCAGTGGCTTGGTCATGTGAACACGACTCCTTCACGACTGGTGCATTGGGATCGGACAACGTTGTTCCGTCTGCGTCGATCTTGCCACATTGTGAAGTGGTTTCGCACCCGTGAATGAGCGAAACAGCCATTTTTCTTCCAAAAGATTACGAAATCAGCACTGAAATGAGGTAAATACATGCGGATTCCATTGTTGCTCCCGAGTAAAGTGAGACATGATTCGACGCACTCAGCGTCGGGGGCATTGCCAACCTCGGCGGTGCAAAGTCTGTGCAGGCTAGGAGAGCAATGAAGATCGCCATCCCCAAGGAGATCAAAAACAACGAGTTCAGGGTCGCCATTACCCCCGCGGGTGTCCACGACCTTGTCGGTCACGGCCACGATGTGATCGTTGAAACCGGTGCGGGCCTTGGATCCTCGATTAGTGACGAAGAATACAGTGCCGCCGGCGCTCAGATCGCGGCGACCGCCAAGGAAACATGGGCTGCGGCTGACCTCCTTCTCAAGGTGAAAGAGCCGATCCAGGAGGAATACAAATACTTTCGGGAAGATTTGCTGATCTTCGCCTACCTTCACCTCGCAGCAGAGCCGGAACTCACCAAGGCGCTCGTCTCATCTAAAGTCACCGCCATCGCCTACGAAACAGTCCAGTTGCCTAACCGCGCACTCCCGCTCCTTGCTCCGATGAGTGAAGTTGCCGGGCGGCTTGCCCCCATCGTTGGGGCAAATGCCATGCTGAAACCTAACGGAGGACCGGGCCTGCTCGTACCTGGGGTTCCCGGAACCCACCCCGCGAAAGTTGTAGTACTTGGCGGCGGTGTTGCCGGAACCAACGCGGTTTCGGTCTCAGTTGGCCTTGGAGCTGAAGTCACAGTGCTCGACACTAACTTGCAGCGTCTCAAAGAAATTGACGAGATTTACGCCGGGCGCGTGAAGACCATTGCGTCGAATGGCTTCGAAATCGATCGCGCCCTTGTCACCGCTGATCTCGTTATCGGCTCGGTTCTGGTGCCAGGAGCTAAGGCGCCCAAGCTCGTGAGTAACGAGCTTGTGTCACGCATGAAGCCGGGAAGTGTGCTGGTAGATATTGCGGTGGATCAAGGAGGTTGCTTCGCTGACTCCCACCCGACAACTCATGACAACCCCACTTTCCCCGTTCATGGCTCCCTGTTCTACTGTGTCGCAAACATGCCGGGCGCCGTTCCTAATACGTCAACCTATGCGTTGACCAATGCGACCCTCCCCTACGCGCGAGCGCTGGCAAGTCACGGCTGGCGTGCAGCGTTAACCGCGGATGATGCCCTCGCAAAGGGCCTCAACACTCACGGTGGAAGCGTAGTCAACGAGCCAGTAGCGGTTGCCCTCGGATATGACCATGTGACGCTTGCGAGCGTGCTCGACTAGCTCCAGAACACGCTCACATTGATGGAAGCAAAGCCCTGTTCATGCGACCATCCGGGTGCAGCACGACCACGGTATCAAGCGAGGAGTCCACGGGAGGCGGAATCTCTCGTGAGCGTGCTAGCGACCGGAACTCAGTGAGAGAGCAATCGTGAAACACCAGCCTTCCCCGTGTTCGCTGCGATCCAAACAAAGTTGATTGCGATAGCCACGCATCTGGGTCACAGAGAACAATTGTGGGCTCCAACCCACGGTCAACACGAAGGCCGGCAGTCACGTCGTGGAGCGCACGGGTTACATCTAGTGACACGACTTTCCCCATCACTTCCAACCGGCCACGCACTGCAGTTGGGCGTGGAGAGACGACAAAAATAGTTTCACCGGGTGCACACTCCAAATTTGGCGAGTGATCGCTCAGAAGGGGCGGCAGCGGGGTAGAAAAAGTCACCTGAATCCGATGGCCACGCCAGAATCCCCCGCCGGAAGGGAGTTCTGCGCAGAAATCTGCCTGCTCACCACCGACGAGAACATGGTCATGCTTATCGCGCATGCGCAGCACGAGGGTGGATGTGCACAGCGCAGAAATCGTTTGAACACGCCCCCTGACGACGCTCGCGGTGAAGACCAGGGCTGTTCCCACCCGCGGTGCCTCACGCGCCAGCATCATCAGTCGATCGACAAAAGCCGACTCATGCTCGGGCCCAAACCGTCCCAGGATGAGGTCAAGATCATCCACCAACACGAGTGAAGGCGCCGATCCCGCGCGAACTGCGTCGAGTAGTTCAGTGACGGCGTCCCACGCCCCTTCAGGGTTCGACGGGACTACCATCGATTCTCTCTCTGTGGCAGCAATCGTCGCCAACAAGGTCGACTTTCCGCTGCGATGGCTACCCACGATGACGAGGTTTCCGTCGTGAATCGGATCATAAACAGCAGCAACTTGACGCTGCTCTTCTGGGATGTCGGTGAGCCCAAACGCCACCGCGGGCAGAGCCACGCGCGGCACCGCGCGGTGATCAAGAATCACAGGAAGCGGGTCGAGCCACGGCCGTCGAATGGCTGCCGAATGCCCTGAAAATTGCGTCGCCATATCGCGTGCATCTGCATCGCCTGCCATAGCCCACTGCACTGATTCTGCCGTGCACCCTCCGCGCTGAAGAAGACAGCGCCCCGGCACCTCCTTGGGAATCTGGGCGGCATCCGGAGAGCCGACGACGGCAATGCTGTCCGCGGAATTGTTTACCCGCAGTGACACTCGAAGCGTGCAGTTTGCCAAGATGGCGTCGCGAATTGTGCCTGCGGGGCGCTGGGTGCAAAGAATGAGGTGAATGCCAAGCGAGCGTCCGCGCGCCGCGAGATCAGCAAACAGATCATGCATGTCGATGAAGCTCGTCACCATCGCCGCGAACTCGTCCACGATAATCAGCAGCCGGGGCAGCTCAGTGTCGTGCGGAAGTTCAGAAATCGAACGCGCGTGAGCGGCAGCAAGAATCTGTTCACGACGCCGCAGTTCCGCCTGCAAGCTGAGGATTGCGCGACGAGCCGCAGGCGGGTCGAGGTCGGTCAAGACCCCGACAGTGTGTGGAAGACGCTGAACGGGAGCAAAAGCAGCCCCTCCCTTGAAGTCAACGAGTAGAAAATTCACGTCCGTGGGAGAAAACCGCGCGGCCAGTGCCAGCACCCACGTCACCAACACTTCGCTCTTGCCACTGCCTGTCGTGCCACCAATGATCGCGTGTGGGCCATCCGCTACAAGGTCAATGGTGACCGGACCGTTCACCCCAACCCCCACCGTCGCCGCCAACGATGCGCGGCCGGTTTCGCGTTGACCACGGTTGTCGTCGCGCAGCACACTCTCTGGGCGTGGTGTCGATATCAGATCGCAGAACGCGACTCTTTCGGGGAGAGAGTGACTCCCGTTCGCGAACCAATCACGTGCTGCGCGCTTTAGGGTGATGGCAAACCTTCGCGCCTGCCGATCCGAGATGTAGTCGTGAACGAAAATATTAGGGAACTCCGCTTCCGGATGTCGCACGATGCGAGCTCGCGAACCTGCAACTGAGATCACCACGCGACAGTCTCTGGGTAGGGAGAATTCGTCATCCGAAACACAAAGGAGTGCATCAGTGCGACCAGAAGGCCGGTGAAACGACAGTTCGGCAAAGTGCCCGGCCTCAGGCCCAGCACTCTGTTTCGACGCTAGAGAATCAACCTCTCCGACGAAGTGGGGCAGCTCGTGAGCCCAGTCGAGAGTTGTTGCGGAATCAAACTTCACATGCAGCTGAGTGGCAAGGGGTGATAGCCCCGCGGCCAGCTGTACCGCTATCGAATTCGCGAGGGCAACGCCTTCCGCCCGCGGACCACACACGCCAATCCCCCAACGGGCATCCACAATGACAGGGGCTTCGGTCAGAGTAGATGCGTGTGTTCGAAGCTCTTCGAGGGATGGTATTGGCTGAACTTTGCTACGCGAAGTGCGCCTAAGTGAAGTACGAGCCCGACCAGGTTTCGCGTGAGGTCGCGCGCTTGGGCCTTCTTCGAGCGTCACACTGCTCGGAAGCCGCCCGGTACCGAGTCGAACGTTAAGGTATTCGCCTTCCTCCAGTCGCCACCTCTCGGAGTCGCGCACCGGGGATGCGACGAGTGTCGTTGAGGGTGGCACTCGCCGATCTCGCTCGGTTCGCTCGCTCTCGTGGGCGGCATCGATCGCTCGGAGAGTGTTCACATAGTCCTCTCCGAACAGCACCTGTTGTTGTCGCCAGTCCATATGAGCGCGACGGCGGGCGTCACCCATGGTCGCAAGCGCAACGACAGGCCCCAGGAACGCAAACATGAGCACGAACGGTGAGCGAGTGAGTGCCCACATGAGCGCAGCGGCAATTATCGGAGCCAGGAACGCGAGGATCGGGAAGGGGACAGGCGCGGGTAGTTGTGGAATGCGGGGAAGCGGGATTCTTCCCTGAGGCGTGGACACTGCATTACCCCATCATTGCGATGAGCAGAGTGAAGGGTTGCGGTCGGAACGTGTGAACTGTCTCAAATACAGCTTCGAGTGAGGGAGGAGTCTTTCCTAGCTCACAATGAAAAACTGCTCGCCAAGGTCAACGCGCGAGCCACGAACAAGCCGATACCGTCGGTCTGGTCGGCAACGAAGGGGATGGGCATCCGGCTCGCGAATAATGGTGCCATTGCCCGAAAACCGATCCTTTACCCAAAAGCTTCCCGATTCTTGGCCGAATTCAAGATGCGTCTTGGAGACAGATCTGCTGGCGTCAACAATACGAATGAGTTGATCAAAATACTCTCCCGGCTCGGGACTGGGGCTTCGCCCCACGAGACCCGAACCGTAAACGGTAAATGACTCCCCCGTGCTGAACTGCAGCACGAAGCGTTCACTTCCCATCGGATGCGAGACAATTCTGGTTGATTCCATGTCGTCGGCAAGATCGACCGACTCCGCACCGTATGAGGCGTCAGGTTCCGGCTCGGGCTCCCGCTCAGGCTCAGGCTCAGGCTCCGGCTCCCGCTCAGGCTCCCGCTCAGGCTCAGGCTCAGGCTCAGGC
>JBDSUT010000197.1:0-14492 GCA_039927595.1 Terrimesophilobacter sp. | reverse complement strand
GCGGGTGGCTGCGGGCCCAGCTTCTGGCATCCAGCCATTCAGTCTGGGAGCGAGCAGCACAATCACCACCACCGTCACCACCAGCAGAATGGTGGCTGCCGAGGCGGCAAAGACGAGAACTCGTGCGCGTGGGGACATCCCGGTAATCCCATCACAGAATCCTTGACGCCACCTCGGGCTACCATTATCCCCATGGCAGACTCAACGTTCGACATTGTCAGCAAAGTGGACAAGATGGAGCTCGATAATGCGCTCCACCAAGCCCAAAAAGAGATCGTGACGCGCTACGACTTCAAAAATGTGGGTGCCGAAATCAATTACAGCGGCGAAAAGGTGCTCATGAAGGCGAGCTCCGAGGAGCGTGTCAAGGCGGTGCTCGAGGTGTTCGAGTCGAAACTGATCAAGCGTGGCATCTCACTTCGCAGCCTCGACGCTGGCGACCCTTACCCCTCCGGCAAAGAGTTTCGCATTGAGGCCGAAGTGAAGCAAGGAATCGCTCAAGAGGATGCCAAGAAGATTGGCAAGATCATCCGCGATGAGGCGCCCAAGAGCGTCAAGTCGCAGATTCAGGGCGACGAGCTTCGTGTCAGCTCCAAGAGTCGCGACGATCTGCAGGCCACCATGGCACTTCTCAAGTCGGCCAAACTCGACGTGGATTTGCAATTCGTTAACTTTCGTTAGAAGCATCAGCAGCAGATCGGAGCGCCGTGAGCCTGGACCTCGAGCCGACCCTTCTGGCCCTGTGGATTACCGGAATTCTGGTCGCCATCGACTTCACTGTGCGGGTGCTCGCCGTCATCTACGTGCCACGAAATCGCCGACCCCAAACCGCAATGGCCTGGCTTTTGGCGATCTTCTTTCTGCCCTACCTCGGCATAATTTTGTTTCTGATTTTTGGAAGCCGGCATTTGCCCAAGGCTCGCCGAGACAAGCAAGACGAAATCAACCAATACATCCTTGACACCACGGAGGGGATGGATCAGCTCACCCACGAAGACCCCTGGCCGGGATGGCTCGAACCCATCGCCGAACTCAACCGGAACCTCGGGGCGATGCCGCTCGTCGGTGGTAACGACGCCCAACTTTTTTCGGACTACAGCGAGTCACTGCAGGCGATGACGGATGCCATCGGCGGCGCGAGAAAGTACGTGCACTGCGAGTTCTACATCATGTCGCTTGACACGACCACCGCGCCTTTCTTTGATGCACTCGAGGCCGCCGTCGCCCGCGGGGTCACCGTGCGTGTGCTCTTGGACCACGTCGCATCGTTTCGCTCCCCCGGCTATCGGCGCACCATCCGGCGCCTGAAATCCATGGGCGTGCAGTGGCAGCTCATGCTGCCGTTCCAACCGTTGCGCGGGCGTTTTCAGCGCATCGACCTTCGCAACCACCGCAAGCTTCTGGTGATTGACGGCCTCGTCGCGTTCACAGGATCGCAAAACATCATCGATTCCACCTACAACAAGCGTTCCAACTTGCGCAGGGGGCTGCACTGGAAAGACCTGATGGTGCGCTTTGAGGGGCCGATCGTCGCGGGAATCAACGCCCTGTTTGTCACCGACTGGTACAGCGAAACGAACGAACTGCTCACCCGTGAGGCCGCCCCCGTGCGCAACGCAAACCGGGTGCGTAACCGGGTAGCCGCCCAGGTGGTGCCGAGCGGGCCATCCTTTGAGGGTGAGAACAACCTGCGGCTGTTCAACTCGCTGCTCTACGCCGCGCAAGAACGGGTCATGATTTGTAGCCCCTACTTTGTGCCAGACGAATCCATGCTGTACGCCATCACGACCGCGGCTCAAAGCGGGATCGACGTGCAGCTGTTCGTGTCAGAGGTCGGTGACCAGCCGCTGGTTTACCACGCGCAGCGCATCTACTACGAGGTGCTCTTGAAGGCGGGGGTGCGCATCTGGCTCTACCGCGAACCCACCGTGCTGCACCCCAAGCACGTCACCATTGACGACCAGGTTGCGGTGATCGGTTCCAGCAACATGGACATGCGATCTTTCAGCCTCAACCTCGAAATTTCGGTGATGGTGCGCGGTCACGGCTTTGTGCGTGAGCTTCGTCAGATCGAAGAAGGATACCGAGCCCACAGTCGTGAACTCGTTCTGGAGGAATGGTTGCAGCGACAGGTGTTCTCGCAAGTGCTCGACAATGTGGCCAGGCTCAGCGCAGCCGTTCAGTAGCCCAGCGCCCGGCAGCAGGTTCGCGCTCGGCAGTAGCCATCATTCGGCCGTGGCGATGTCGACCATTTCTTCGCGCGGAACAACCTTGATACGCTCACGCTGCTGGGCCTCGCCCAGCGCCTTCTCGTGGTCGTCCAGACGGTGCCAGCCCTCAATCGTCGTGAACCTGATGCCGCGCACCCGCAGCATGTCCACGACCGCGTCCTGCGACGGCGCGGCTGGTGACCACCACTCTGACTGATCGCCGAGGATCGAGTGCACCGTCTCGAGCGCATCACTCTTGGTGGCCCCGATGAGACCTACCGGACCGCGTTTGATCCAACCGCTGGTATAGATTCCGTGAACGCGCTCGTCGCTGTCATCAATCGCACGACCCGCACGGTTCGGAATGACCCCACGGTGTTCATCGAACGGCACACCCTCCAGCGGTGAACCAAAGTAGCCGATCGCACGGTACACCGCATCGACCGGGATCTCCCGAAACTCGCCCGTGCCTCGTGCCCCGCCCGCGCCATCCGGCTCCGTGCGTTCGATGCGAATCCCTCTCACGTGATCATCACCCAGGATCGCGACCGGCTTGGAGTAGAAGTGCAGGTGGATGCGACGTGACGCTTTACCCGTTTCGCGTTCACGCCACCCGGTGAGGATTCGGTTGATAACGAGCAACTGCTTGCTTGTAGCAATGGAGCGTTCGTCTGACTCATCGACGCCGAAATCTTCGTCGTTCAGGATGATGTCCACGTCACGCAGTTCGCCCAATTCACGAAGCTCCAACGGGGTAAACCGCACCTGAAGCGGTCCGCGTCGACCGAAGACGTGCACGTCGGTAATGGGTGAGGCCGCGAGCCGATCATAAACATTTGCTAGAATCTCGGTCACCAAGAGGTCCTCGGCATGCTTTGCCAGCAACCGAGAGACGTCCAGCGCCACGTTGCCGTTGCCGATCACCGCGGCAACGCGATGATCTAGCGGCCAGTCGCGCGGCACATCGGGGTGCCCGTCATACCAGCAAACAAACTCACTCGCACCGTAGCTTCCCGAAAGTTCAACTCCCGGGATGTCGAGCTCGGCATCCCGAATGGCCCCGGTCGTGAAGATCACCGCGTTGTAGTGGTGCTTGAGGTCATCCAGCGTGATGTCTGTGCCAAAACGCACGTTGCCGAAGAAGCGGATGTTGCCACTATCCAACACGTCGCGCAGAGAATTCACGATCCCCTTGATGCGCGGATGGTCGGGGGCAACCCCGTAGCGCACGAGCCCATACGGAGCAGGCAACTGATCGAACATGTCGATCGAGACGGCAAAGTTTCGCTCCGCCTTCAGCAGCAGGTCGGCGGCAAAGATGCCCGCCGGCCCCGCACCAACAATCGCTACACGCACAACAGTTTCCCGCGATTCAGTCACGTCGACCCATCAATTCGAACGCTCAACAAGGGTGTGCGCGAACTTCGTCAGGGCTTTGCGCACCGGGCCCGCCGGCAACACAGACAGTGCCTCAACACCCTCACGAGCCCAGCGGTGAGCCTCGTCGAGAGTCTCACGCGTGACGGGGTGCGCGCGCAGTTCTGCGACCGCCGCATCAAACTCGTCACTCGCGGCCGGGCCGCCATTTGCGCCACGATCGATGCGCGCGAGAAGATCGGCAGCATCCGGATCGTGGGCGGCCCGATTGCGAAGGTAGAGCACCGGCAGGGTTGCCACTCCAGCACGCAAGTCGGTGCCGGGGGTCTTTCCGGTCTGCTCCGCCTCAGCAGCGAGGTCGATCACGTCATCAATCAGTTGGAAGGCGACACCGATTTTTTCGCCAAACTCGCGCACAGGTTCTTCGTATTCACTGGGAGCCCCAGAGAAGATGACTCCCATCTGCGCTGCCGCCGCAATCAGCGAACCCGTTTTGTCTCTCAAGACCTGCAGGTAGTGCTCCACAGGGTCATCATCGGGGTTCGGCCCCATCGTTTCGTGGAGCTGGCCGAGGCACAGCCGCTCGAAAGTTTCGGCCTGCAATTCGATAGCCTTGTCGCCGAGGCGCGCCACCATACGGCCGGCGCGGGCAAACAAAAGATCACCGGTGAGAATCGCGACGGAGTTTCCCCACACGGACTGCACACTGGGCACGCCCCGGCGCACCTCAGCCTCATCCATAACGTCGTCGTGGTAAAGCGAAGCGAGGTGCGTGATTTCGATTGCCTGCGCGGCCACAATGACTTCAGGAGTGTTGCCTTTTCCCAGCTGTGCCGTAAGCAAGGCAAGTGTTGGGCGGATGCGCTTGCCGCCCGCGTCAAACAGATATCTGGCGGTCGCGTCGGCGAGGTTGTCGGCAAAGGTCACCTGTGCGAGCAAACCGGACTCGACGAGCTCTAGTCCGTTGCTGAGCGCAACGGCAAAACGCCGATCCTCCGCAGAAGCGAACAACGCCTCGCCCAGGCCAACAGCGGACTGCAGTTTGTGGCGACGACGCAATTGTTGGGTGTTCCGCGGAGTACTCAACTCGCTGACACCCTCTTTGCCGATGCCGTCTCGCCCTGAACTTTTGCTCGTGACTTGCGCTGTGGTTTGTGACCCCGATGCAAGGCGACAACTCCCGAGGTGAGGTTGCGATAGGCGACACGCGTGAACCCGGCCCCACGCAACCACTGGCTCAGCGTGGACTGGTCTGGCCAGTCATTAATCGATTCAGCAAGATAGGTGTACGCCTCAGGGTTTGAACTCGACAAGCCCACCACAGTCGGCATGACGTGCTTCAAATAGGCGCCGTACCCTGCGCGCAAAAGTGCGCGGGGAGGTGTGGAGAACTCGCACACCACGAGGCGACCACCGGGCTTCAGCACGCGGTACATCTCTTTGAGCGCCTTACGTGGGTTCTCAATGTTGCGCAGCCCGAACGAGATAGTGACCGCGTCAAACTCGCCAGCAGAGAACGGCAGGGCCATGGCATCCGCTTCAATGAACTCGATCGTCGGATGCTTTTTTCGCCCGACCTCGATCATTCCTGGCGAAAAGTCCACCGCGATCACTTCGGCACCCGTGCGCGCGATCGCGGCCGAACTTGTGCCGGTTCCTGCAGCAATATCGAGGATGCGTTCGCCCTGAAGCGGGGCGATGGCGCGCACCGTCTGAAAACGCCACAACCACGAGTTTCCGGCCGAAAGTACGGCATTTGTGCGGTCATACTTGCGTGCGACATCGTCAAACATCGCCGAAACCTCGTCGGGTTGCTTGCTGAGATCCGCCGTGGCCATGCGAACCAGTCTATTCGGCCTCAGAGGCACCGCGCCGACCTCCCCGTCACGGCTACGCTGGAGGGGTGAGTGCGCGTGAATCCAGGATCCCTGCCCTCACGGTCTCGACGGTCGAAGTTGAGGATCCGATCACTCTTCTAGGCTCACTTCCACCGCGACAGCAGCTGCTGTGGCTTCGGCGCGGCGAGGGGATGGTGGGCTTTGGCACCGCACTTCGGCTCCAGTTTGCGGGGCCCTCGCGCTTCGCGGACGCGTCAGAATCATGGCGCGCACTCGTGAATGCAGCCACCGTGCACGATGGCGTGAAACTGCCCGGCTCTGGTCTCATCGCCTTCGGCACGTTTGCGTTCGCCGCCGAGTCGGCGGTGACCAGCGTGCTTCACGTTCCCTCAGTAATTATCGGCAGGCGTCACGGGCGAGGTTGGATCACGCGCATCGACGCTGATTTCGGTCATCCGCAGAACGACGGCACGGCTACCCCACCGCCCGCGCGAACCCCGGCGGCGGCACAGAGCATCAGTTTCACCCCGGGCGAGTTCACCCCCGAAAAGTTTCTTGCCGCCGTCGACACCGCCCTTGCGACAATTGCCGCCGGGCAGGTCAGCAAAGTGGTACTCGCCCGCGAACTTGTGGGCAGCCTCGCCGAACCTTCCGACACCGCACCGACGTTAAGCGCCCTGGCCGAGAGCTACCCCGACTGTTGGACGTTCGCCGTCGATGACTTCATCGGCTCAAGCCCTGAAACACTCGTGGCCGTGACCAACAACACCGTGACTGCTCGCGTGCTCGCCGGGAGTGCAGCCCGCGGCAGCGACGTCGCCTCCGATCAGCAGGCGGCGCTCGACCTTGCGACATCCGCAAAGGACCAAGACGAGCACCAGTACGCCGTGCACAGTGTTCTCTCCGCGCTGCGACCGCACAGTCCCGGTGTCACCGCCAGCGAGATGCCGTTCACGTTGCGACTACCGAACCTGTGGCACCTCGCCAGCGATGTCGAAGGGAGCCTCTCAGATGGCTCCACCTCACTCGACCTGGTTGAGGCACTTCACCCCACCGCGGCCGTCGCTGGCACCCCAACCCCCACCGCTGTCGCACTCATTGACGAGTGGGAACCCTTCGACCGCGGCCGCTACGCCGGCCCGGTGGGCTGGATGGGCGCGGATGGCGACGGCGAGTGGGCGATCGCGCTACGGTGCGCTCAGATTGAAGAAGACGGAACCGTGCGAGCATACGCGGGTGCCGGAATCGTGGCCGAATCAATCCCGGCGCATGAACTGGCAGAAACCTCACTGAAGTTCCGGCCGATCGTGGACGCCTTCACGCCATAGTTCACGGTGAGGTGACGCCCGTCACGACTGGGCCCGTCAGGACTCGGCCAACCGCTTCTTCTCTGCCTCAACATCAAACGTCGCCGCTGGCCACTGCGGGTCCAACTTTCGAAGCGCATCCCGAAGCAGGCGCTGTACCGCGATGCGCGCGTACCACTTGTGGTCGGCCGGAACCACAAACCAGGGAGCGGTGTGTGACGAGGTGCGCTCGAGCGCGATTTGGTACGCGTTCTGGTACTCGGGCCACAGCGCTCGCTCATCGAGATCACTCGGATTGTACTTCCAGTGCTTATCCGGGGAATCGAGCCGCTTGGCGAGCCGCTCGCGCTGCTCACCTGGGCTCAAATGCAGCATGACCTTGATGATCGTCGTGCCCGCAGCCGCGAGTTCGCTCTCGAAGGCAATGATCTGCCCGTAGCGCTGCTCGAGCTGGGCGGCGGGAACGAGGCTTCGCACGCGGCCGATCAGCACATCCTCGTAGTGGGATCGGTCAAACACGCCAATAATTCCCGGGCCAGGCAACTGCTGGCGGATGCGCCACAGAAAGTCGTGACTGAGCTCTTCTGGCGTGGGTTTCTTGAAACCGTGAACCTTTGTGCCCTGCGGGTCAACGCCACCGATGACGTGCCGGATGACGCCACCCTTGCCCGCAGTATCCATCGCCTGCAAGACGAGAAGCACACGCCGCTGGCCCCCGGATCTGCTTTCCGCGTAGAGCCGTTCCTGCAGCCCCGCGAGTTCGCTAACCGCACCGAGGAGTTCCCGGCGGCCGTCCCGCTTGCGACCCTCGAATCCTGGAGTTGACGCCGGGTCAACGTGGGCGAGAACAAAGCCCTCGGTGACGCGAAGAAGTGGGGCCGGATCTGAATTCCACATGTGCCGATGCTACCCGCCCTGGCCCGGATCGGGGAGGGATTACCGGGGCAGAGGAACCTCGATGAGGGTGCGTTCGCGCGGGCTCACGAGCGCCTCATCCAGCTCGCCCCTGTTGCTTGCCCTCAGATAGTGCCAGCCGTAAGCGAGGGCAAGTTGTTCCAGTTGCACGGTTTGTGGGGTGTACAGCACCCGGTCGAACGACTGCGCTTCGGCGGTACCGGCGACCTCCAAGGAGTCAAAGATCGTGCCACCTCCGTCGTTTCCCACAATCACCTGGATGCGGGGCGAGAACTCCCCCGGCGCCGTCAGAAGCGACCCCACATCATGCAAAAAAGCGAGGTCGCCGAGCACAACACGCGTGGTTCCCGCCGCCGCATTGCTGTGCGCGGTGCGGCCGTGCGCCGTGCCGCCCGTAACGTTCCCTAGCTGGCTCGCCAAGGCGATACCGGTGGCCGTCGCAATCGTGCCGTCAATACCGGCAAGGCCACGGTTCGCATGCACGCGAATGTTCTTACCGACAACCACCCGATCCGCTTCACGGATGAGCCTCGACGAACCGAACACAAGTCGATCGTGTGGCCAGGTTTTCTGCCACACCGTTTCCACGAGCATGCGCCTCGTGACCGACTCCCGGAACACCGCCAATTGGGCTTTCGTGAACTCGCGAATCGCCTTTGCGTCATCCGTGCGGGAATGAGCGAGGTCAACGGTCACCGTGTCGGCGAGAAGATCCCTGCTGGCGGAAACCCAACTTCCGAGCCATGCGGGGTCAGCGGCCGCCACCCCGCCCTCGCCCTCGCCCTCGACCTCGACCGCGTCGACGAACTGGCTCACGCAGTGGCCGGGGTTGTACTCCTCTGCCGCTGACCCCCGCACAACGATGGTCTCCACGCCGCCACGCTGAATGAGCTGCGGAACTTCACGGCTGAGAGTCGGATGCCCAAAAACGATGACCCGCTGCACGCGCTCACCAAAATCTGCCATCCCCAGTAGTTGACGATACGCAACGACCAGATTGCGGCCAAAGTGTGCCCCGCTAGAAACCTCGGCAAGCAGTGGCGCACCAAGCGCGTGAGCCACCTCCTCTGCCACCAGTCCAGCGCCGTGTCCAGCGACCACGACGGTGTTGGGTGCCACGGGGATAGTTACGGTCTCAAGCACCCGCAGGTGCGAAGAATTTTGGGCCGCGGCCGATTCATCCGTTGTGAGGTCATCGAAAATGGCGTGATCGAAAGTTCCCGAGAGCGGCTCGGCAAACGCAATGTTCACGTGCACTGGCCCCGATGGCCCCGACAGACCGGTTGCGGCGAGATAAGTCGCAGCCGCAAGCTCACCAGGGTACGCCGGGTCAAACCCGCCCGCACTCGGGGCCTCAACTTCTCGCGCGAACCTCACGAACTCACCGAACATGCCCCGTTGCGCGGTGGTTTGATTTGAGCCGATGCCCCGAAGCGCCTCCGGCCGATCAGCGGTGACCACAATCATCGGAACACCAGAATGGTGAGCCTCAAGAACGGCGGGCAGAAGGTTCGCTACTGCGGTGCCAGAGGTGGTGATCACCAGCGCCGGCGTTGACGACTCCACACCAATGCCGAGTGCCAGAAATCCAGCGCTGCGCTCATCGATGCGCACGGAGAGGGTCACAAGGCCCGCTTGCTCAAACTCCGCGGCTGCGAGCGCGAGGGCTTGAGATCGTGACCCCGGGCACACGACAACGTGGCGCACCCCCAACTTGACGAACTCCGCGAGCACGGCCGCCGAAAACTCGGAGGGGCCCTCGGGCCCGGTCACTTGTCGTGGGAATCGTCGTCGAGTTCGGCAATCTCCTCTTCGAGGCGCCGAATGCGCTCGGCCTGCTCGGCGTCCACGGAGAGGCTGCGGAGGAAGGTTGGATCATCATCCGGGGCGCCACTGGTTGCCCGCGCACCACCCAGAGCGTTGCGCTCCTTGCCAAGGAGGAACCAGAGCACGCCGCCAACGACGCTGAGAAAAATGGTGACAAGCACCCACGCAGGCTTGGAGATACCGCGCGCTCGACGGGCATCCGTGACGACACAGTCAACGACTGCGTAGACCCAGAAACCGATCGCAAGAGCGACACTGGCGATAGTCAGAAATGCCCGCATAGTGCAATTCTAGGCCAGCGGTCAGTGCTGGCGCTCGTGAGCCAGCCAGCCAGCCAGCCAGCCAGCCAGCGAAGATGCACCCGCGTAGACTTGAAGAGTGAATTCATCGCGCCGCGTTCTCATTTACTCGATTCTGAGACTCCTGCTGTTTGCCGTGCCGTTTACGATTTTCATGCTGTTGAGCATTGACTGGTGGTGGTCAGCGCTTCTGGCAACGACCATCGCGGTTTGCCTTTCGTACATTTTTCTCAGTCGCCAGCGACACGGGGTCGCCGAGACGGTGGAGTCGTGGCGCCACGGCACCAACAGTGACGCAGACAACGATCTCGAGAACGCTGCACTCGATGCTGCCGACTCCGCTGCATCCAGCGACTAGGTCGCGTTTGCGTTAACGCGACCCCCGACGCCCGCCTCTTAGAACGCTATGGCGGCGGCGAGCCCAACACCGAAAACGAGTGCGGTGAGGCTCGCAAGTTGCAGCACAAGCACAAACTCCCGCGTCGTCTTCGCCGTCAACACGATAATGCTCGCGGGGACGGCCAGCATGAGCGCAAAGAATACGTAACCCGCTTTGTCATACAAGTGGGTGTAGAAGTAAAGAATGCCGAACGGCACGAGCAGAAAGAGTACGCACAGGATGCGTGAGGCCATGCCGCCGATGAGCACCGAGAGGGTGCGCTTCTTGGCGCGGCGATCCTGCTCGAGGTCACGCAGGTTGTTGGCCATGAGCACCGCACTGGCGAGGAGCCCTATCGCAACACCCGCCGCCCAGCTTTCGAGCGTCACCTGGCCAGCCTGCACGAAGGTGGTTCCTGCTGTCGCGACGAGCCCGAAGAACACGAACACGAACACCTCGCCGAGACCGTAATAGCCGTAGGGGTGCTTTCCGCCGGTGTAGAACCAGGCGGAGAGAACGCACACCGCACCGACCGCGAGAAGCCACCACTGACTGCTGAGCACGACGAGGGCGACACCAGCCACGGCGGCGACAGCGAAGAAGAACAGGGCGACGGCCAACACTGTTTTCGGTTGTGCCGCACCCGAGCCGGTGAGCCTGGAAGGGCCGACACGGTAATCGTCGGAGCCGCGCACACCATCCGAGTAGTCATTGGCGAAGTTCACGGCAATCTGAAGCCCGAGCGCGACGGCGAGGCAGAGCAATGCACGTACCCAGTCCCCATCCGAACTCCAAGCCTCATTCCCCTTGGCGACATAGGCTGCCGCCGTGCCGAGCGCAACCGGTGCGATCGCAAGAGGAAGCGTGCGGATGCGCGCCCCACCAATCCAGTCGGCCATCGTTGCGCGGCGGGCAACAGGCACCGGAGACCTGCCACCTGGGCGACCACCCTTGCGCTTTGTCGACTTATTCGACTTCTGCTTCGCATACGTGGGGGTTTCTGCCACCCGCTGCTTCGAAGACTGCTTCACCGGTTCCCGCACCGCTCCCTTGACCGGAGTCTTCGAAGAATCGATGCGCTGCATTTTTGCGTTATTGTTCCTGGCCACGACTGCATCTTACTGAGACTGAAGCGTTCAGCGAGACGCAAGTGCCTTTCGGTCCGGTTTTCCGCTCGGCAGTAGCGGTATCGATTCGACCACCACAAGCTCCGCCGGTCGGGCTTCAGCACCCAAAACTCCACCAACAATCGTCCGAATGTCCTCGAGGGGTACGGATACCGTGCTCACCACGACCGGCACCTCACCCCACCGCTCGTGTGACCGTGCCACCACCACCGCGTGCAGAAGGCCGGGCAAGGAGGTGACGACTCGCTCAATGGCACCGAGGGAGACTTTGACCCCGCCAGAGATGATGACGTCGTCGAGCCGACCCGTGACTAGCAGGATCCCATCAGTGATGGAACCAGCATCCGAGGTGCGATACCAACGAGCCCTGCCTTCGGTGTAGAAGTGCCTACCGGTGAGCTCTTCGTCGCCCAGGTAGCCTTCCGCGAGCGTCGGGCCGCCGAGCTCAACTTCGCCATCGACGATGCGCATCGTCACGTCGGGGAACGGGATGCCGTCATAAACGCACCCCCCACTCGTCTCGCTCGACCCATAGCTTCTCGTCACGTTGAGCCCAAGTTCGAGCGCCTGAGCGAGAAGGCCCTGCGGTGTTGATTGACCACCGACGAGGATGCGACTGAAACTGCGCAGGGCTTCTAACGCCGCGTCCGTCGCAATCAACGCAGCAAGCTGGGCGGGGACCAGAGACGTGAAACGCATCGGATGCTGCAGGCGCGTGGCCGCCTCGACGAAGGCGAGCGGGTCAAAGTGTCCACCCTCCACCACGATCGGCTCTGTGCCGGCCACCATCGAGCGCACCAGCACGTTGATTCCCGCGATGTAGTGGGCGGGCAACGCCAAGAGCCACTGCCCCTGCCCGCCCAGTGCGGCGGCTGAACCGGCAGCGCTCGCCAGCAGGGCCTCCGCGCTGAGAGCGACCCGCTTGGGCGCACCCGTGGAACCACTCGACTGCACGACGAGCGCCACAGTGGAGGCAACGGTGCGTGGCACATCAGCCGCGGCTACCGGCTCCGCGAGCGGCAGAATTGCGGGCCCGCCATCCAGTGCGCGCCTCAACGACTCCAGCACGACCTCAGCGCGGTCGTCGATGACGGTGAGTGCGCGGGGCATCAGTACTGCCAGGGGAAAGGAGACCAGTCCGGGTCGCGCTTCTCCAGGAACGAATCCCGCCCCTCAGCCGCTTCGTCTGTACCGTACGCGAGCCTGGTCGCCTCCCCGGCAAAAACCTGCTGGCCGACTAGCCCATCATCGACGGCGTTGAACGCGAACTTAAGCATGCGAATCGACGTCGGCGATTTTGTGAGAATTTCTTGCGCCCACTCGTACGCGGTCGCCTCCAACTCGGCGTGCGGCACCGCCGCATTCACCGCACCGGCCTCCATGGCGCGTTGGGCCGAGTACTCCCTGGCCAAGAAGAACACCTCACGAGCGAACTTCTGGCCCACCTGGCGCGCAAAATAGGCGCTGCCGTAACCGGCATCGAAGGAGCCGACGTCGGCATCCGTCTGTTTGAAACGCGCGTGTTCATTGCTCGCGATCGTCAGATCGCACACGACGTGCAGCGAGTGACCTCCGCCCGCCGCCCACCCTGGAACAACGGCGATCACGACCTTCGGCATGAAGCGGATGAGGCGCTGCACTTCGAGGATGTGCAATCTACCGGCTGCGCCGGGTCGCGTATCTTGTGAGTACTCGTAACCATTGCGGCCACGAACTCTCTGGTCCCCGCCGGAACAGAACGCCCAACCGCCATCGCGTGGGCTCGGCCCGTTGCCGGTGAGGAGCACGACGCCAATGTGCGGGTTCTGGCGCGCGTCATCCAGAGCACGATACAACTCGTCTACGGTGGGCGGTCTAAAAGCATTGCGCACTTCGGGACGGTCGAACGCGATGCGCGCCACCTGCCCTTTGCGGTCGTGGTGGTATGTGATGTCTTCGAAGTCTTCGAATCCGGGCACGACCACCCACAGCGTGGGGTCGAAGAGCTCTGAGACGGCGCCCATCAGAGCGACTCGAAGAACGAAAGAACGTTGAGGAGGATAAAGGGATTTGCGATCACAGAAACAATCATGGCCGCAAAAGCCCACACGCGGTGCGGGCCGCGCACCAGTGCAATCGCGCCGAGCACAAAAGGGATGACCGTGAGCCAGTTAAGCCACTGGGCTAGCCCGGTTGCCGCTGCGGGATTGCCCGTGTTCGCCAGGTTGATCGCCATGCTCTCGGTAACGAGAAGGGCGAGGGAGGTGACAACAGCCACAGAGGTGAAAGGCAGCAGCCGGTGACGGGACTGCTCCGGCGGCTGCGGAACCGACCGCACGGCGGGCACATCGTCAATGTAAGGCTCATCTATCGTCATGCGTGAGTGCGCCTTTCTGTCTGCGACACGATCCCCCTCAGGATAATCCACCACCGAACCGGGCAGACTGGAGCCGTGCACCCGTCCCTGCCAGAGCTACTCAGCACAGCGCGCGTTGTGGCACTCCCCCTCGCCCAGCGTTTTCGCGGGATCGAGACCCGCGAGGCAGTGCTTCTGCGCGGCCCACAGGGGTGGACCGAGTTCTCGCCGTTCGTCGAATATGACGACACCGAAAGTTCCGCATGGCTTTCTGCCGCGTTGGATTTCGGATGGAACGCGACCCCAACAACGCTCCGAGACTCGATCAGAGTCAATGCCACTTTGCCTGCCATCGCCGCGTCGGACGTGCGGCGGGTCCTCCAGCTGTTTCCCGGCTGCCGTACCGTCAAAGTGAAGGTGGCGGAGCGGGGTCAATCACTGGCAGAAGATATCGAACGAGTTTCCGCTGCCCGAGATTGGCTTGGCGCTGAGGGCAGAGTGCGTATCGACGCAAATGGAGCGTGGGGTGTCAACGAGGCCGAGCGGGCCATCCGGATGCTCTCCCCCTTCGATCTTGAGTACGCGGAGCAGCCCTGCGCGTCCGTCGCGGAGCTCAGCGAACTGCGCACCCGGATCGCCGATCTTGGGATTCCGGTGGCCGCAGACGAGAGCGTGCGCAAAGCGAGTGACCCGCTCGCGGTTGCTCGCGCTGGTGCCGCAGACATTCTTGTCATCAAAGCCCAACCGCTGGGCGGAATCTTCGCCGCACTTCGCGTTGTCGCCGACGCTGGACTCCCCGTGGTCGTCTCCAGTGCACTCGACACCTCGGTCGGGTTGGCGATGGGAGCGTATCTGGCCGCGGCAGCACCCGAACTCGA
>JBDSUT010000196.1:0-3152 GCA_039927595.1 Terrimesophilobacter sp. | reverse complement strand
ACAGCTTGGTGACCCCGCTCGTGTTCATCACCTGCGTCTCCATACTGGTGTCAAACTGGGCTGGACCGATCGTCAACACCGGCGACTACGCACGCAATGCCAAGGCGATGAAGAATCCGGCAATCGGCTTCCCGATCGGCGTGATTGGATCGTTCATCCTGTTCGCGCTGGTCACCGTCTCGTTCGTGGCTTCCCTGCAGGTGGCTACCGGCGGCAACTTCGACATCAACCGCCCTGGCGTCTTTGTCGATGCGATCAACTCAATCGGTAACCCGTTCGTCGTCGTGCTGCTCATTATCGCCATGAACATTGGCGCCATCGCCTTCGTGGTGTTCGGCAACATGCTGCCGGCGGGACTGCAGCTGACAGCCCAGCTGCCGAAGCTGTTCACGGTCAAGCGCGGGGCGATCCTCGCAGCTCTCATCGGCACGGTTATTCTGCCGTGGCAGTTCGTCGAGAACACCGACATGCTGTTCCTGTTCTACTCGTTCATCGGTTCGATGTTCGGTCCGATTTTGGGCATCATGCTCGCGTCATACTTTGTGGGGCGTGGCCGCACACTGGATCTGAACGGAATCTACGCCGACTACCGCGGTGGAGAGAAGGGCTCGCTTCCGGCCTACAACTGGCCGGCGTTGACGGTGCTGATCCTGAGCTTCGTGGTCACGATGGCCGGTCGAATCCCCGGTATCTCGTCGATCGACTTCTTCGCACAGGTCAACAACCTGGCCTTCTTCTCGGGGCTGATCATCGGTTTCGTCGGCTACACCATCACCATTCTCGTCAACCGCCGCCGCGTCTAACGGCATCCACAATTGCAGTGAAAAGGAGAACACCATGACCCACACCATGCCCTCACCAGAAGTTTTGGACTCGTATTTCGCCCCCGCGGTGGAAGCCACCATCGCGGGAATGCGTGCCGGCGACGGCGGACCATTCGGCTCAACCCTCGTCGACAGTGACGGCAAGATCGTCGTCGCCGTCGGCAACACCGTTGTGCGCGAAATGGACCCCTCTGGGCACGCCGAGATGGTCGCGGTACGCGAGGCGTGCCGGATGCTGAACACGCTCGATCTGTCGGCGTACACCATGTACGCCACCTGCGAACCGTGCCCGATGTGCGTGAGCGTGATGATGCTCGTGGGCATCAAGACCTGCTATCACGCATCGACGCACGCCGACGCCGCTGCCAACGACTTCAGCGTCAACCACCTGCTCAACTACCTCGACGGCAGCGACAAGTCGACATTCGACCTCGTGCACATCGAGGAGGGTCGTGAGGACTGCGCCGAGATCTGGACGGAGTACCAGGCACTGAAGGCCTGACCGCCACTCGGGGAGTCGCTCCCTGAGGAGTCGCCGCAGGTGGCCTCGTGAGCGCTCAAGGTGCCGTGTTCTCAACGGGAGTGCAACACCTCAAAGGTTCTGGTTATTCAGATCACACCGAGAGGGGTTGCGCTCCCTTGAGCGCACATGCTTGCTGCACGTCGAATAAGAACTCGGGCTCGCGCCCTCACCGCGAACCGACCAGACCCCCGCAGTGGTGCGCAACCTTCGCGTTAACCCTTTCCGCGCGGACTGGCCGCCCGAAAGCGCACCGTGCCGGTCGAGATGTCTGCGCTGACGAGCGTCGCGTCGACGCGATCACCCGCAATAAGCTCACCATCGCAGCCTGCCGTTACGGCCGGATCATCAAGTTGGATCTGCCCGCCACCGTTGCTTTCTCTCAGCACCGTCGCGCTAAACGTCTCACCCACGCGAGAGTGCAGCACAGCCGCCTCCACGCGATTCATTGTCTCGCTGTTCAGTCGCCCGGCAAGATTGTCGGAGGCAGCCATGATCGCGGGGAGATCGGGCAGAGCCTGGCGGGCCCATTCTGGAACCTCACGCGAATTCGCGAGCGCCTCGCACACGACGAGCACAAAGCGGTCGACGAGTCGACGCAGCGGCGCCGTGGCGTGAGCGTACGGAGCGGCCACCGCTGACTGAATTACCTGCTCAGGCACTGTGCCATCGAACGCCGTATAGCCCGCGCCACGAAAGAGCGACGCAGCGGCATGCATGATCGCGAGCTCGTGCGATTTGGCGGCGTCCAGCGTGCGCAGGTACTCGCCGTACGGTTGCCCCACGGGCCACGGCGCCCCGAGTGCCCCCGCGCTGCGGCGGAACGACGCGACCGAGTCTTCGGAGGGCGGTGGCATCGTACGCAGGATGCCCACCTTGCCGTCGAGCATGATCTGCGCGGCAGCCATCCCGGTCATCAGCGAAATCTGCGCGTTCCAGCCTTCCGCCTCATTCGGTTGTCTGCGATCAATCGTGTAGCGCCCCTCGGTTTCGTTGATCTCCTGGTCGGGGCGACCCAAGCTCGCGCCACCGCGCTCACGCTCACGCTCGATCAGCTTGACGCCAATCTCCTTGAGAAGAGCAAAGCTCTCAGGCGCTTTACCGGTGTCGATGAGTGACTGTACTTCGTCGTAGTCGTAGCGCGCGGTGCTGCGAATTTTGGCGAGCACGAGCCGCGTCTGCGTGACACGAGCTTCGGTGTCTAGGTCGAACGTCCAGACGTAGGCCCCGCGCACCTCGTTCGGCAAGAGCGAGGCACCGTGCTCGCTGATGACAGGCGGATGCAGCGGAATACGGCCATCCGGCGGATAAAACGTTTGCCCCCGCTTTCGAGCTTCACCATCGATCGCTCCGCCCGGCTTAACGTAAGCGGGAACATCCGCGATCGCGTAACGCACCACATACCCTTCGCCGTCACGCTGCAGGTGCATCGCCTGATCGAGATCCATCGAGGTAGCCGGGTCGATGGTGAAGAACGGCACATCGAGCAGATCGGGTTCGGGCAGAGTGACAGTGGCGACTGCCTCCTCTGCTTCGACGAGAACGCTCGGCGGGAACTCTGCAGTGATCTCAAGGTCAACCCGCACCTGCGCAAGTGCGCGAGCCAACTCGCCGTCAGCGGTTCCGAGTCGAACGGTAGAAAGTGTCACGACCGACCACTCATTCGAGCTTCTCGATCGGCGAGATCTTAATCAGGAGGCGCTTGCGCCCAGCAGTCTCGAACTGCACTTCTGCGACACTCTTGGGCCCATTGACGGTGACTGCCGTCACCTTGCCGTCACCAAAATCTACGTGCCGGATGCGATCTC